>JBDNGQ010000096.1:0-22692 GCA_041689205.1 Pseudohongiellaceae bacterium
CAGAAATCAGAAATCAGAAATCAGGAGCCGCGCGTATGCCTCTCAATCATTCAACAATCACCCGTCGTCGTTTTTTAGGATCTGCCAGCGCTACGCTTGGGGTATTGGCACTGCGTGGCTATCCAGCTCTCGCTGCTGCTGCGGCGCATTTCACTCATGGCGTTGCCAGCGGCGATCCCTTGCTTGATCGCGTTATTCTATGGACACGTGTGCTGCCAGGCAGCGGTATTGCGGAACGTGTGACGGTGAACTGGGAAGTGGCTGTGGATGAGGGGTTCTCCAACATTGTAGCCAGCGGTCTGATGCGAACGGGCGCAGAGCGTGACTACACCGTGAAAGTAGACGCCACCGGTTTAAGCGCGGATCAGCAGTACTTCTATCGTTTCAAGGCGCTTGATGTGCAAAGTCCGGTTGGGCGTACTCGCACGCTTCCTGCTGTCGGTGTTGAGAATGTGCGTCTTGCGGTGGTGTCCTGCTCAAATTATCCCCATGGTTATTTCAATGTGTACAAAGAAGTCGCCAGCCGCCCATTTAATGCGGTGCTGCATCTGGGTGATTATATTTACGAGTATGCCGAGGGCGGTTACGCCAACCCGCTGATGCTCGAGCAGGGACGTAACGTGCAGCCAGCGCACGAGATAGTCAGCCTGGAAGATTACCGCATGCGCTATGGCCTCTATCGTACTGATGAGGATCTGCAGGCGGTGCATCAGGCGCATCCGTTTATCTGTATCTGGGACGACCACGAGATCACCAACAACACCTGGAAAACCGGCGCACAGAATCATAATGAAGGCGAGGGGCCTTTTGACGCCCGGCGTCGAGCTGCAATTCAGGCTTACTATGAATGGCTGCCAATCCGCGAGCAAAGCTCCATTGACGAAGGCATTATTTACCGCACGTTCGACTTCGGTAATCTGGCCTCTCTGATTATGCTGGACACGCGCCTGGTAGGCAGAGATGAGCAGCTTTCGCATGACATGAACATCGACGCTTTACGCAGCGCGTTGGCAGATCCGCAGCGCTCGATCATGGGCGCTGAGCAGGAAGAGTGGCTTGAACGGGAGCTGCGCCGTTCCGCACGTGCAGGTATTCCCTGGCAGATCATCGGCCAGCAGTTATTGGTGGGTAAGTTGTTTACACCGCAGATTACTGACGAAGAGTTTGCGCCCGAACAACGCGAGTCAATCATCAGTGGTCGCTATGGCATGCTGCGAACCCGCGGTCAGCAGGGACTGCCTCTTAATCTGGATGCCTGGGACGGTTACCCTGCTAATCGGGAACGGATGTTCAATGCGATTCAGGAGTATGCGAATAATGTGGTGGTGCTTGCCGGCGATACGCACAGCTCCTGGGCATTCGATCTAAAGAAAGATAACGGCGAAGCGGTTGCGGTTGAATTCGGCACACCCAGTATTACTTCGCCAGGGTTTGAAAACTTCCTGGCCGTACCTCAGGACAGACTGGAGCAGGCGACCCTGCAGGCCAGCCCGGAACTGAAGTATTTCAAGGCCAATGGCCGCGGCTGGGTAGAGCTGGAGATCACCCCGCAACAGGTCAACGCGCTCTGGCAGTTTGTCTCCACAGTGACTGAAAAGCGCTACCAGGTGATTGCCGGTGCCACTTTAAGAACGCGTGCAGGCAATCCAATGATTGAGATTGTATAGAGCGCTTATTATCGGATATGAGGAATAGAACTGACGCCGCACAGGCCATCAGTCCTATTACACCATTAAACTGCTTGCATCATCACCCCAGATACCGCCGCTCAAGATGCTGTCTGAAATACGCAGCATTAAGCGGCTCTCCGGTAGCTGAAGTCAGCAGCTCTCCTGTGCTGAGGAAGCTGGCCTTGCTCCAGATATTTTTCTGCAACCAGGCGAACATTTCCGTTAAATCGCCGCGCGCAATTTTCTCTCGCAATTGCGGAACCGCCTTCTCCACAGCGCGGAATTGCTGCGCGGCATACATGGCACCCAGGGTGTAGGTGGGGAAATATCCGAACAGACCAATGCTCCAGTGAATGTCCTGCATGCAGCCATCGCGATAATTGGCTTCGGTAGAGAGTCCCAGCAGCGACTGCATTTTTTCGTCCCACAGCGCGGGGATGTCATCTAATTCAATTTTTCCTTCTATCAGTGCCTGTTCTATTTCATAGCGCAGAATCACATGAGCAGGGTAGGTGATCTCATCAGCGTTGACGCGGATATAGCCACGCTTCATACGCGTGTTGAATGCATGCATATTGCTGATGCTGAAGGCGGGGTCTGCTTCACGGCCTAAACAGCGTGCGGCCATCGGTGCCAGCACTTGCGTAAATTCCGCGCCACGGGCCAGCTGCATCTCAAAGAACAGACTCTGCGATTCATGCACACCCATGGAGCGCGCGTGTGCCACTGGCAGACCGGCGTAATCCTTTGGCAGATTCTGCTCGTAGCGACCGTGACCGGTTTCATGAATCACACCAAGCATTGCCGTCATAAAATCGCTTTCGTCATAGCGGGTGGTGATGCGCACATCCGTGGGGACGCCGCCGCAGAAGGGATGCGTGCTGATATCCAGACGCCCATGTTCGAAATCAAAGCCCAGCAGTTTCATGACTTCCAGACCGAGGCTCTGTTGCTGTGCAATCGGGAAGGGGCCTTGTGGCACTAATGTGCCATTACTGGCTTGCTTCGCTTCGACATCGCGAATCAGCCCTGGCAGCCAGCTTTTCACATCGTCAAACAAGGTGTCAATTTGCGCACAGCTCATATCCGGCTCATACAGCGCCAGCAGCGCATCATAGGGTCGCAGTCCGTTTTGAGCACTGCGCACCTGTGCTTCCTGACGTGCCAGATCAACTACTTTTGCCAGATTCGGAGCAAAGCCCTGCCAGTCATTATTGGCACGCTGAGTGCGCCATGCATGTTCGCATTGCGATGTGGCCAGAGCCCTTGCCTGCACCAGATCCTCGGGCAGTGCGGTGGCGTTCTGCCAGACCCGGTGCATTTCCCGCAGGCTTGCCTGCAGCAGCGGTTCCAGCGATTCCTGGGCGGCCAGTTCAAACCATTCACCCAGCTGCGGACTGGTGGTCTGCTGATGAATTAATACCGCCAGCGCAGCCATGGCGTCACCGCGGGCGCTGTTGCCGCCGGAGGGCATCATCGTCGCCTGATCCCAGCTGCTGATGGCTTCCAGGTGCTGCAGGTTGGCAATTTTTCGGAAATGCTGTTCCAGGTTTTGATAGTTGTTCATAAGGTCCCTTTGAATGCCATCAGTCAGCCATTGATCATAGGCAGTGGATGGTCGAATGCCTGGGCGGAGGACCCAGAGCTGGGGTTCATTCTAAGAACAAAGAAAAAACCAGGTCAACCTTAAATTTATTTGCATTGCCGGACAGCTGACTCGAGTTACCTCTTTCAGCCCATCTCATTCAGACCCCATCATTCAAGTTATTGGGAGCATCAGCCAACACCGCACTGGAATCTTCGGCTGAGCTGAAATATTCTGCCTGCTTTAATGATGGAAACAGAGCGCAGTCCTGCAACCATTGCCATATCACTATCAGCACAAGAAAAGGATAAAGCGGATGTCAGATCGTCTAAAGAACAAGGTTGTGATCATAACGGGCGGAACCAGCGGTATCGGTGAGGCGACAGCGCGGGTTTTCGCCGCCCAGGGAGCCGCTTTAGTGATCGCAGGACGCAGCGTCGATAAGGGCGAAGCGTTGGCCAAAGAGTTGAGCGCTACCGGCATCCCGTGCATCTACCATCAGACCGATGTGATGAAGGAGGCGGATATTGCCGCTCTGATCGACATCACAGTGGGGAGGTTCGGGCGGCTCGACTGCCTTTTCAACAATGCCGGCGCCGGTGAGCGAAGCAGCGTTGAATCGGTGACTGAGGAGCAGTTTGCAGAGGTGATGCGTCTGCTGGTGGGCAGTGTCGTGTTCGGCATGAAGCATGCGGCACGGGTGATGAAGCACAACGGTGGTGGCAGCATCATCAATAATGCCAGCATCGCAGCGCACCGCAGCGGACAGGGCGGGTATCTGTACTCGGGCGCGAAGGCCGCCGTCAGTCACCTGACCCGTCTGGCAGGGCTGGAGCTGGGCGCGCACAATATCCGCGTCAATGCGATATCACCGGGCGCTATTGCAACACCAATTTTCTGGGGCGGCTCTACAAGAGCACAACAGTTAAGCGCTGCGGAGAATGAGCAGAAGATGGCAAAGCTGCAGAGTAATCTGGCCAAAGCCACACCGATTCCGCGCTCCGGGTTGGCCGAGGATATTGCCAACGCGGCGCTGTTTCTGGCCAGCGATGAGAGCACGTACATTAACTGTCACGATCTGGTTGTGGATGGCGGCAGGATTGCGATGTTTAACGAGCGAGCGTAGCGCGTGAACTAAAGCCATCGCCGGTATCATGAACTGTCCCCAGTCCTTTAATCGATAAGCAGGTTGCTATGAATCAGTCAGTAAAAGACGTAGAAAGCACAAGTCCCCAGGCACTGTGGCGGCCCTCGGAAGAACGCATCGCGGAAGCTGGGATTACCCGTTACCGCAGCTGGCTGAAAGAGAATCGAGGGCTGGACTTTGCGGATTACGAGTCATTATGGGAATGGTCAGTTACGAATATAGAAGATTTCTGGGCGAGCATCTGGGATCTGGGCGGGGTGATTGCGCATCAGCCCTATGAGCTTGTATTGAGCGAGCGCAAAATGCCAGGTGCAAAATGGTTCGAAGGTGCCATGCTTAACTATGCTGAGCACAGTCTGGCCTATGGCAAGAATCCTGAATCCGCTGCTCAGCCGGCCATCCTGTTCCAATCTGAACTGCAGCCGCGCGCGGAAGTTTCCTGGCAGACTCTCACCGGGCAGGTTGGCTCCATTGCCGCAACCCTGAAGCAACTGGGCGTGCAGCAGGGGGATCTGGCAGTTGCGTATATGCCCAATATTCCACAGACCGCAGCAGCGATGCTGGCGGTGGTCAGCCAGGGCGCAATCTGGTCGGTCACTGCACCCGATATGGGTGCAGTCGGCGTGCTCGATCGTTTTCGGCAGATTGAACCCAAAGTACTTTTCGCGGTGGATGGTTACCGTTACGGTGGCCGCGATTTCGACCGCCGCGACATCGTGCGCGAACTGGTGCGACAACTGCCCACTCTGGAAGCCGTTATTTTTGTACCCTATCTTAATCCTGATGCCAGCATTGAATTTGAATTCGCCGAATCGCCTGATCGCAAGGTAACGGTTGTCCCATTCAATGACGCGATCGCCAATCCGCAGCCGGTTAATTTTATACCTCTGCCTTTTTCGCATCCGCTGTGGATCGTTTATTCCTCCGGCACCACCGGCATGCCCAAGCCGATTGTGCACGGTCATGGTGGCGTAGTGATTCAGACCTTGAAGACCGGCCTGCTGCACGGCGATCAGCGCCCTGGTGATCGCAGCTTCTGGTTTTCATCGACCAACTGGATCATGTGGAACTCGGTGCTAAATGGTCTGATCAATGGCGTGACCATCATGTTATTCGACGGCAACCCGGGCTACCCGGATGTCAGCACCCTGTGGCGCTACGCCGAACGCGAGCGGGCAAATTCTTTTGGCACCAGCCCGGCGTTTATCAGTCTGTGCATCAAATCCGGCATTAATCCTGGCCAGCAGTTCGACCTGAGTTCACTGCGCTCAGTCGGCTGCACCGGGGCGCCGCTGACCGAGGAGGGTTATTACTGGGTCTACTCGCATGTCAGCCCTGACGTGCGCTTGAGTTGCATCTCCGGCGGCACCGATCCCGGCGCCTGTTTTCTTACCACCTGTTCAATTCTGCCGGTCTACCCCGGCGAGATGCAGTGCCGCGAACTTGGCGTTGCTGCCTATGCCTTTAACGATGACGGCAAGCCGGTAATGGATGAGGTCGGCGAACTGGTGATGACCCAGCCGATTCCCTCGATGCCTCTGTTCTTCTGGGGCGACACTGACGGTTCCCGTTATTTCGACAGCTACTTCACCACCTGGCCCGGCGTCTGGGTACACGGTGACTGGATGCGCCTGATTCAGCGCGAGGAGTCCGTCACCGGCATCATTTACGGCCGCTCAGATTCCACCATCAACCGCCACGGCATCCGCATGGGTACCAGCGAGATTTATCGTGTGGTGGAAGAGCTGGACGAGGTGATGGACTCTTTGATTATCGATCTGGAATACCTGCAGCGTGAGTCCTACATGGCTCTGTTCATCGTGCTGCGCGCTCCAGCGGGCAGCGCGGAAGTCGGCGCTAAAGGACCGGCACCCGAAGGCACTGTTGCTGGCCGTGCGTCAAGGCAATCGGGCAAGTTGAGTTCTGCTGAAACCGGCGTCTCCTCCGAACTACGCGCGCGCTTGATGGACGCGATTCGGGAGAAGCTTTCGGCACGGCATTTGCCCAACGAAATCTTCGCCATTCCGGCGGTGCCGCGCACTCTGTCGGGGAAGAAGCTGGAGATTCCGGTTAAGAAGATTCTGCTGGGACATGATGTGAAGAAAGCTGTTAATCGTGATTCGATGGGGAATCCTGAGTCGATCGACTGGTTCGTTGATTTTACTGAAGCGCGGGGTAACAGCTGACTTCGCACAAAAGTGGTTCCTGATCCATGGAGGTAAGATCAAGATCCGGGGCTGGATGTCAGTGTGATAAAAGGAGCTGGGTCCTGCAGGTGTTATCGGGGCTCGGGGCTTGATGTCAGTGCAGGAGCCGGGTTCAGTCAGTGCGCCCGGGACACGCCCGTGAACCCGTCCATGGGGGGCTCGATCGCGCCATCCCTGGCGCTCAACGGTCCCGATCACACTGACTGGACCCCGCTCTTTGTGAGGTGTGCCGCGTTCTTTGTTGGGCCATAGATCAGTCTGAGCTCTTACTTTGCGATTGAACGGATCAGGCCAATAACGTGAGCTGGGTCCTGCAGGTGTTATCGGGGCTTGATGTCAGTGTAGGAGCCGGGTTCAGTCAGTGCGCCCGGGACACGCCCGTGAACCCGCCCATGGGGGGCTCGATCGCGCCATCCCTGGCGCTCAACGGTCCCGATCACACTGACTGAACCCCGCTCCTTGTGCGGTGTGCCGCGTTCTTTGTGGCAGATTGGATCACCGATCTTCGAAGTTCCACCGCCTCACCATCATCACAGCGAGGCACATACAGCATAATTAAAATTGACTCCGCGCACTGGCGTACATCAAGAGGAGCTGGGTCCTGCAGGTATGATCGGGACACGACACACATCAAGAGGAGCTAGGTCCTGCAGGTATGATCGGGACACGACACACATCAAGAGGAGCTGGGTCCTGCAGGTATGATCGGGCCACGACATACATCAAGAGGAGCTAGGTCCTGCAGATATGATCGGGACACAACCGCATCAAGAGGAGCTGGGTCCTGCAGGTATGATCGGGACCGTTGAGCGCCAGGGATGGCGCGATCGAGCCCCCCATGGATGGGTTCACGGGCGTGTCCCGGGCATACCTGCAGGACCCAGCTCTTACACTGAGATCGTGTCCCGGGCATACCTGCAGGACCCAGCTCTTACACTGAGATCGTGTCCCGGGCATACCTGCAGACCCCAGCCCTCACATCACCGCGAAGGCCTGAAACCAAACCGATGCGTCACCCCCGGCGTTGCAACCGCCACACCATCCACAAACCGAGGTGCATAGCGCATCTTAGTGATCGTCGCCAGCGCGGTCTCGCCAAAGCGATCGTCACCCGCTGATACGACTGTGGGATCGCGCGGATAGCCCTCTGCATCCACCGTGAAACTTACCACGGCCATACCTGGCGTGCGTACACGCGACAGCGTCGGCTGCACATCATAGAGAAGCACAGGTTCACTTTGCGTTATTTTGCCCAGAGCCAACGCATGAGGAGTTGCCTCATCACGCATGCCCAGTGACTCGTATGCCTCAACCAACAGTTTGTAGTTGGTCAGCGAAGAAAACTGGGTCTCAGGGAAAGAATTAAAGACGGCCAGCGAGGCCAGCAGTGGCTCAATGGCTTCTTTATGGCGGCCGCTGACAACCTGGTGAGTGCCTATCCACAGATCAGCAGTGGCCAGGCGGATTTTTGCGATGGTGGTGTCATGCTTCGCCAGAATGTCGCGAGCCGCACGGAACTGCTTGATTGATTCAAGACGCTTATTGTCATTGTAATTAGTGACACCCAGGCTCAATGTAATAACACCTTCAAGAAACGAGTCCTTTCCCTCATGTTTGAGTGCTATCTGCAGCGCCCGGCTGTAATATTTGCGGGCTGCTTCCAGATCGCGCAGATCCGTGCTGGCATCTGCCAGTGCCATCAGCGGGTCGATCAGATCGATAGCGTCTTTGCCATGTACGGTCTCGCTTATTGCCAGACCTTCGCTCAAAACCTGAGCAGCCTGGGCTCTGTTCTGCAGCACATTGCCATAATTGATAGCCAGCGCTGCGGTAGTTTGATGAGCATTACCGTACACCCGTTTGGCGAGCTCATAGGCTCTGCCGGCAGGTTCGATGGCTTCGGTGCGGGCGCTGACCCCTTTAGCCATAATTTCCTGGTATTCCCGATAGGCGGCGTTCATTGCCTGACGCTCATCTTCGGCAGCATTTGCACTGAGCAGGGTAAAGCAGGCTAATATCAAGAGCAGGATTTGACGGTACATAGCGGATTCCCCTTTAAGCATCTGTTTTTTTGTTTTTACAGAACTGTATCTACAGAACTGTTTTTGCAGAACTTTTTGTGCAGAGCTATCCAAGACAAAGCGCTTGTGTGATGGCAGCTGCAGGGCCACGCCGTTCGGTCCGGATTGGTTCGGGCCAGAATAGCTCAGGAAGCAGCAGCAGACCAGAGTGAAAAAAAAGTTCTGCCTGAAGAATAGAACGTCCTGTCTTACGGTCTTTTCGCTCTCATCTTGCGTATACAGTCGCGCAGGTTCTTTCGGGCTTATTCCCGATGCTTTTCAAGTACTTTCCAGACGCTGTTCAGGCCCTGCCCACAGGCTGTTCAGGTCATGTGTTACTAACAAGCCTGGCGCGCAAACTTGCGGCTAAAGAGGACGGGTAGTACCATCGGCCAGCCCATAACAGGCCGGCATACCACAGGAGCACAATGAATGAGTGATTGGGATAATGCATTTACCGGCAAGCCAAAAGGCGGCCTCGTCAATGCCCACAGCTTCGCTGGAGCCACCAGTTTTTTTAGGATTCCCTATCAGCGCGATCTGACAG
Source organism: Pseudohongiellaceae bacterium (assembly GCA_041689205.1). Taxonomy (GTDB): domain Bacteria; phylum Pseudomonadota; class Gammaproteobacteria; order Pseudomonadales; family Pseudohongiellaceae; genus JAVVEG01. The sequence continues at coordinate 9,217 of JBDNGQ010000096.1, forward strand.
GTATTGATATTGCGGTGGCTGGCATACCGCTGGATATTGCGACCACCAATCGCCCCGGTGCCAGGCTGGGGCCACGTGCTATCCGCAACGCTTCGTTATCGCTGGCCTGGGAGCGACCGTGGCCGTGGAAAACCGATCCTATGCAGGAGCTGGCCATCATCGATTATGGCGATTGTGAGAACCACTCCGGTGGCGGGTTGACCAGCGTCGCTCACATTGAGTCGTTTATCGCGCAAATTCTGGAGAATGGCACTGCAGCTTTGCTGCTGGGCGGCGACCACTTTATTGCTTATCCGAGCATCTGTGCCCATGCCAAAGTCCATGGTCCTTTGAGCCTGATTCATTTTGATGCGCATACCGACACCTGGCCATCCTCGGGTGCAGGCATTAATCATGGCACCATGTTTTACAAAGCAGCCAAAGAAGGCCTGGTGCGACCGGAGAGCTCCGTGCAGATCGGCATTCGTACTACCAACGATGAGCCTCTTGGCTATGAGATTATCTCTGCCGCCGACGTCCACAGGCGGTCTGCGGATAGTGTGATCGAGCAGATTAAAAAACGCGTGGGCGATACGCCGGTGTATTTAACCTTCGATATCGATTGTCTGGATCCTGCGTTCGCGCCTGGCACTGGCACGCCGGTGCCAGGTGGACTATCCTCCTTTCAGGCCCTGGATATTATTCGTGGTCTGACCGGCATCAACCTGGTCGGCATGGATGTAGTAGAAGTGGCACCTGCGTACGATCACGCAGAGATTACTGCACTGGCAGCCGCACAGGTAGCAATTGAATTGCTGTGCCTGTATTCAGATTCAAAAAGCATCAGAAAAGGAAAAATCACGTGACCGAAGAAACTAGACCCGCCTGGACCCCCGCTGACGCCCAGGAACTCTATGCCATGGATTCATGGAGTGATGGCTTCTTCTTTGTCAATGAAAAAGGTCATGTCGCGGTCAGGCCGATGATTGATGGCGATCTGAGTATTGATATCACTGATGTGATTGCTGAGGCGCAGTCGGAAGGTGCCACGCTGCCCTTGTTGATTCGCTTCCAGGATATTATCAGCGCACGGGTACAGCGGCTGAACCGGAAATTTCGTGATGCGATTGCCGAGGCCGGTTACGATGGTGAATACCGGGTTATTTATCCGATCAAGGTCAATCAGCTGCACGAAGTGGTCGCTGAAATTATGGAAGCCGGACGCGAGTTTAATCTCGGACTGGAATGTGGTTCACGTGCGGAGCTGGTGGCGGCACTGCCGCTGGCTGGCGATAAGCATTTGCTGCTGTGCAATGGAGTGAAAGATCGCACCATGCTCACGCTGATGCTCAACGCGCAGCAGCTCGGTCAGCAGGTCTTGCCGGTGATCGAAAAATATACTGAGTTCGAGCAGTTGATGGAGCTGGCCGATAAACGTGGCATGACGCCGGTGATGGGCGTGCGCGTGAAGCTGTCGACTAAGGGATCCGGGCGCTGGTTTGAATCCGGCGGTTCAAGTTCAAAATTCGGACTGACTATTCCTGAATTGATGCATCTGGTGCACGAACTGGAGAAGCGTGGCATCGCCGATAAACTGGAGTTGCTGCACTTCCATCTCGGCAGCCAGATCTCAGACATCCAGGTATTGCGCTCGGCAGTCAGAGAAATAACCCAGATGTATGCGGATTTAAGTCTGCGCGGCCTGTCGGTCAAGTTCCTGGACGTAGGCGGTGGCCTTGGCGTTAATTATGGGGGGGATGCGGATAATTCTGAATCCTGCATAAATTATGGTCTGCGCGAATACGCCAATATCGTGGTATATGCGGTGCAGGAAATCTGCGAGGAGCGGGGCGTAAAAAATCCGGTGCTGCTCTCTGAAAGTGGTCGCGCCTTAACGGCGCATCATTCGGTGCTGGTGGTGCCGGTGCTGGGTGTGCATCGGCCGGACAGTCCGCCGGTATCACAAAATTCGGGCAAGCCTCATGCACAGGTTGAGCGCATGGAGCGCACGCTGGATGATGCCAAAGCAGCCAAAAATACCGGTATGCTGCTGGAGTCCTTTCATGATGCGCAGGAGATCCGTGAGGAATCCGAGCAACTGGCGCGTCTGGGTTATCTGCCGCTGGATCAGTTAGCGCAGACCGACAGTCTGTACTGGACGACCTGCCGGGAAGTCATGCGCCAGCTTAAAGAACAGGATCTGAGTCCGCCGCCTAACGAGTTGCTGGAGTTGGAGAGTCTGCTCACCGATGTGTATCTGTGCAATTTCTCCGTATTCCACTCGATTCCTGATCACTGGGCGATCGGTCAGGTGTTCCCGATCATGCCTTTGGACAGACTCGAAGAGGAGCCGCGACGGCGTGCACAACTGGTCGACCTGACCTGTGATTCGGATGGCAAGATCAGCGAGTATGTGTCTTCCAATATCAACCGCAGCTGGCTGCCACTGCATGATTACAGGCAGGATGAACCCTACAGTCTGGGAATCTTTCTGGTGGGTGCCTACCAGGAAATCCTGGGCGACTCGCATAATCTGATGGGTCGGGTAGGGGAGGTTCATGTCTATGCCAGCGCGGATGAGCCGGGTAATTTCTGGATCGAGGAGATGATAAAAGGCATCAGTGTCAAAGAGATGCTGTCGCAGATGCAGTATTTCCCGAATGATCTGGACCGGAGGATGTCCGAGCTGATCAAGCAGCAGATAACTGCTGGAATTGTCAAACCTGCCGAAGGCATGCGCATACTCAACAACTATGTTAAGCGACTGGATGACACCACTTATTGTGATACTGACTGGCCTGGTCCTGGGCAGCCTCAACAATAGTGGAGATATTGTCCTGATCGTGGATCTGTTTCAGAGCGCCGGTGAAGATGTTGTAGTGCCATCCTTTGAGGTTGAGCGTTCCAGCTTCGACCCGGCTCCTGATCCACGGGTAAGTCATCAGGTTCACCAGTGAATAACCCACCGCGGCCTGTTCGCAGATATTAAAGGTCTCTATTTCATTGAGCTTGTCGGGATCTGCCAGCCTTGCGACCGGCGCCACGATAGACATCCATTTGCCGATAAACGAGTCCTGTTTCATCCTGTAAGTATCCAGTATCAATGAACGAATGCCGCCACAGCGCGAGTGTCCCAGCACAATAATCTCCGGGACTTCCAGTACGGTAACGGCAAACTCCAGTGCGGCACTGGTGCCATGATAAGAGCCTTCAAGCTCGTAGGGCGGCACCAGATTGGCAACATTACGGATCACGAACAATTCACCAGGGCTGGTATCAAAAATCCGCGAAGGCTCCAGACGTGCATCGCAGCAGGTGATCAGTGCATACGGTCGATTTTGTGACTGCGCCAGGGCCCGCAGTTCTTCGCGATGGTCAGCAAAATATCCATTCTTGAAGCGCTGATAGCCTTCCAGCAATTTATCACTCATGTCGATCTTTGTTCCTGTTCCGGGACCCTGTTCCGGGCCTTAATCTGCTTGCGCGCTGCCAACAAAAACTTCAGTTTCACTCGGGAACGATACGCAGGATGCCATTACCCTCAGTAGCTACGTAAATGAAGCCGTCGGGGCCTTCGCGCAGATTTCTGACCCGGCCAATGCCCTCAAACAGGGTTTCGGTGCCGCTGACTTCATTGCCGTCTATATCCAGTTTGACGATGTAAGCAAACTTTAATGAGCCAACCAGCAGATCGCCCTGCCAGTCCGGGTATTTATCGCTGGTGACAAAGGTCATGCCTGAAGGCGCGATTGAAGGATCCCAGTAATGTATGGGTTGTTCAAAGCCCTCACGCTCGGTGGCAACTGCCAGCGGTGCGCCGCCGTAGTTAACGCCATAGCCGATGATTGGCCAGCCGTAGTTTTTGCCAGGGTGGATGATGTTGACTTCGTCACCGCCCTGAGGGCCATGTTCATGCGCCCAGATCTGTCCAGTGACTGGATTTTTTGCCATGCCCTGAGGATTACGATGACCGTAGGAATAGATCGCGGGTTTGGCCTCAGCATTATCAACGAAAGGATTATCGCTGGGGACGCGACCATCATCATGCAGACGGTAGATTTTGCCGCCATCGCGGCTGAGGTCCTGAACGTTTTCGAAATGCGCGCCACGGTCACCGATGGAGAAATACAGATAACCCTCATCGTCGAATGCAATGCGGCTGCCGTAATGCTGGCGGCGATCGGTATTGCCTTCGCCTTTGTAAATCACTTCCTGTTCAACCAGGCTGGTGCCCTGCAGTTTTGCGCGCGTGATGGCGGTATGGCTGCCATCCCCTTCGCCTTCCGGGCTGGAGTAGCTGAAATAGATCCAGCCATTATTGGCATAATCCGGGTGTAGTTGAATGTCGAGCAGGCCGCCCTGACCATTAGCATGAATCTTCGGCAGTCCCTGCAGCGGCATGCCTGCAACGCCATCACTGACCCGGTGCATCTCGCCGGCGCGGTTAGTCACCAGCATGTCGCCATCGGGCAGCCAGGTCATGCCCCACGGTACTGCAATACCCTCGACAACTTTTTCCAGCGTGAACCCGCTTTGCTCCTGCGCAGTGGCGGCGCTTGAAACCGCCAGTGCCAACAATGAGACTTTGAAGATATTCGTCAGATTCATAGCTACTTCCTGATAATGCGATGGGTGGAAAATTGTAAGATTATTCATTCTACCGGGTGCGCGCCATGTGGTTCAAGGGTGGGTTTCTGATCCGGTTCAGTGTGCATTCATGCAGCACGGCTGATAATTGCTCTGTTTTAAAAACGGCATTATGCAACGCAATTATCCGAGCAAAGGCAATCCATTCAAAATGAGCGTAAACTGCCAGCCTTTACTTCCTTCCTGTGAAGTTAATTTTATGAGGGTTATATCGATGAGCAACAGTCACTTCAACGGATTTTTAGCGGTAGCTGTCCTGTTTATGCTGTTGACCGGCAAAGGTTATGCGCACAGCGCACTGGTCAGTTCAGTTCCGGCCAACGAGGCTACGGTGGCGTCAGCTTCTGAATTGAAACTTGGCTTTAATGCACCAGTTCGCCTGGTGCGCCTCACCATGACGGGTGCTGATATGAAAGAAACAGCGCTGGGTTTCAGCCCGAGCACGGATGCGAAACAGCAGTATGATCTGGCGTTACCTGCCTTGAGTGCAGGGATGTACACCGTTAACTGGACCCTGATCGGTGCTGATAGCCACACTGTTGGCGATAAATTCAGCTTCAACGTGGATCCGGCTATGGCGGCACAGGCTGATCATGAAAATCACGCTGATCATGCCACCCATGCTGATCATGCCACCCATACGGACGATGCCAGCCATGGCGATCACCACGCAGCGCCTGCTGCAACAGCGGCACCGGCAGCGGAACATCAGCACTGATGTTCGCAGAGCTCAGTCTCTGGGATGTATCAACAGTAGTCGCAAAAGTTATTATCTACGCGGCCATGGCTGCTGCCATAGGAACGGCCTGGGTGTCGTGGCTGGGGCAGCAGGTCAGCGGCAGCGAGTTTCCGTCTTTTTCACGTAAAGTATCGAGTCAGCAGGGATGGGCGGCATTGGTTGGCCTGCTGGCGCTGTCGGTATTTTTCCTGCTGCAGGTTGGCGTGATTAATCAGCAGGGCATCGCGGGAATGTTCGACCCGGCCATGGCGTCGGTGATTGCCGCTTCCAGCATTGGCGAGGGATTGCGTCTGAAAGCAGCCGGTTTCATGTGCGCCGCAGCCGCTGCAATTATTGCGTATATTCCAGTGCCGCCTCGCAAGCGAAAATCCAATCGTTATCTGGCTGTACTGATCAGCGCTGCGGGCGCTGGCTTGCTGGCCTGGTCCTTTTCGGTGTTGGGTCATGTTGCCAATCTCGACCCGCTGTCCAGACTTGCGGTAGCTGTTCATGTTATTGCTATCTCCTTGTGGGCCGGCTCCCTGTATCCCTTGTACAAACTTTGTGACACTGAACCGGTGACCGTACTCGCTCCCTTATTACATCGGTTTGGGCAGTTTGCCTGGCTGATTATTTTGGCGTTGCTGATAGCCGGTGTTTATCTGGCAAGCCGCCTGCTGAATTCAGTATACGAGCTGATCAGTACGGCCTATGGCCTGGCTTTGCTGGCCAAGATACTGCTGGTTGCGGGTCTGCTGGCCTTGGGAGCCGCTAACAAATTTCGTCTGGTACCTGCTCTGCAACGAAATGCTGTCGTGCAGCCTTTGCGTCGAGCTATCGCGGTGGAGATGTTGCTGGTGGTTTTTATCCTGTCGCTTACTGCCTGGCTGACGACTGTGGTGGGTCCCGAAATGCCGATGTGAGTGTTAATCGACCAGGAAAAAGGCTGTAAAGAAATTGAAATATTTGGGTGCTTTGACTAGACTGCGCCCCACATGAACTACTTTGAGATTTCATATACGGCTATTGGCGGTCTGGGGTTGTTTTTCCTTGGCCTCAAATACCTTTCCGAAGCGCTGCAATCCGGCGGCAAGGAAGCTATTAAGAATATCCTGGCAACTCTTACCAGAAACCGCTTCCTCGCAGTTTTAGCTGGCATCTTAATTACCGTCTTTGTTCAATCCAGCAGTATCTCAACCGTAATGACGGTCAGCCTGGTGAATGCCGGCCTGATGGAGCTTAAACAGGCTATTGGCGTTATTCTGGGTGCCAATATTGGCACCACAGTTACTGGCTGGATCATCTCCATTAAAGTGGGAAAATACGGGCTGTTGTTTATTGGTCTGGGTATTTTCCCGATGCTGGCGGCCAATACGCTTTGGCTCAGTGGGCTGGGTAAGACTCTGGTTGCCCTCGGATTGATCTTCACTGGACTGGAGCTGATGAGCGGCGCATTTGCTCCGCTGCGCAGTGATCCAACTTTTGTCTCCTATCTTCATCTGTTTGACGCAGAGAGCCTGCCCAGCCTGCTTGCCTGTGTGCTCATCGGCTGTCTGCTCACTGTTATTGTGCAAAGCAGCTCGGCCATGCTGGGCATCACCATGACTCTGGCCTCTACCGGTGTTATCGATTTCAATACGGCGGTAGCGCTGATCATCGGCGAGAACATCGGCACCACAATTACCGCGCAGCTCGCTGCTATTGGGGCGAATACCTCAGCGGTGCGAGCGGCTCGCGCGCATGCAATCTTCAATATACTCGGTGCAGTGTTAATCGTTTCGATCTTCCCTTTCTATGTGCAGTTTGTTGATGCAATTGTTGGTGGCGTCGCGGACCTCCAGGAAGCTGATGGCACACGACCCAATATTGCCTGGCATATTGCCGTTGCTCATACCATGTTCAATGTTTTGAACGTGTTGTTCTGGATTCCGCTGATCGGTTATCTCACCAGCTTTGTGATCTGGCTGGTTCCACAGAAAGAAGGCAAGGAAGTTCATAAATTAAAGTATCTGGGTACCCGCGCGACTATGGCACCCGAAGTTGCGTTGCAGCAGGCCGATCTGGAGATGGACAATCTGGTGGAAATTACCCGCGAGATGTTTGAAATCACCCGCGTTTATACCACGGCTCAGGGTCATGATAAAAAGCTGTTTGAGCGCATCAGTCATCTGGAAGATATTACCGATAATATCGAAGAGGAGATGATCAACTTTATAACTGCGCTGCTCACCAGTCCGGTTACTCAGGGGCAATCCAGCCGTTCCTACACGCTGATTCGGATGGCGGATGAACTCGAAAGTATTGCTGACTCTCTGCAGTCGCTGAGTATTTACCGCAGTAGATTGTTTAAGCGCAAAGAGGACTTCAGCGCAGAGGCCTGGCAGGACATCATCTTCTTCTATGATGAGGTCACCAGATTCTTTGATAATGTTGTGGATGCGCGCAGAAAACGCGTGGGTATTGTGAAGGTTGAGGTGCTGCTCAGTGACTCAAGAAAGCTGAATAAAGTGGCAAAACGACTGCGTGATCAGCATATGGATCGGCTCAAGGCGGGTACCTGTCAGTCAATTCCGGCACAGAATTACAGCGATATGTTTGTGACCCTGAAGCACATCAAAAATCACACCTTGAATTTCCTGCAGACATACGCAGGCATTCCGTAAGCTTACCCCAGGCACTTATCTCAATCCCGGTTCTTTAGTGCCCCTGCTCTTTCTTGAAGCGCTGTATTCCACTGCGAGGGCTCAGCTTTTCGCAGCTCACGGCACAGCTCGGACATAGGGCACAAACAATCGGAACGACAGCAGCGAAACAGTCGCCGCAAACAACATCAGAAACAGCATCGGATAGAGCGTGCCATTAAAAATAATGGCGACCACTTGCGCTGCTATCGCAGAAAAACTCATCTGTAAAAATCCTGTCAAACCAGAGGCGGTTCCAGCCATGGCGGGGAATTCATTAATGGCGCCCGCCTGGGCATTGGGCAGGGTGATGCCATTGCCAAAGATCGCCAGGCTTATCGGTAGAAACAAGGCCAGCGGATGACGAAAACCAAACCATTGCAGCAACAGCGCCAACACGATGCCAATGATGCTGATGCGGGTGCCGTAGTCAATCAGGGTGTGAATGCCTTTGCTGGAAGAGTAATGCCTTGCGACATAGTTGCCCGCCATGAAGCCAGCAGGAACCATCATGAAATAATAGCCATATTCGGTGGCGGGACGCTGCAGAACAGTCACCATGATTTCTGGTGCCGCCGCAATGAAGCTGAAAAACACCACCGACACGAACGCGACATTAAAGGCGTAGCCGCAGAAAACCCGAGCTCGCAACAGACTTGAGAAACTGCCAATCATATTGCCGACGCCAGTAAAGGGAATCGGTTCCTTGATGGTTTCCGGCAGACGCAGATACAGAATCACCAGCAACAATGCACTGACCGCAGCGACCAGATAGAACACTGAGCGCCAGCCAAACAGGACCATCATTTCACCGCCCACGGCGGGTGAGATCATTGGCATTGCCACCATCACCATCACCAGAGTCGCGATCACGGATGCGGCTTCTTTGGCACCGTAAATGTCGCGAACGATAGCGCGCGCAATAACCAGTCCGACTGCGGCACCGGCAGCCTGCACAATACGCCCGGCAATCAGCAGTTCGATGGTGGGTGCCACAATGCACAGCACTGACCCGACAATGGCGATCAGCATGCCCAGCAGTAATACGGGTTTGCGCCCGAAGCGATCTGACAGCGGCCCGTAGGCAAGTGTGGCCAGCGCAATGGAGGCCATCGACAGACTCAGCGTCAATTGTGCCGTGCTGGTGCTGACCTGGAAGCTTTCTTTAAGCACCGGTATCGCTGGCAGCAGAATCTGCATCGCCACCGGTCCGAGTGCCGAGGCGGCGGCCAGCAAAATAATAATGCCGCGGCTAAGGCGGTGATGTTCAGTGGACATAGTGTGTTCAGATTCTGAATGGCTTGCAGCGGTATTTTGCAGCAGGCTTAACGTTGTATAACAGCATCCCGGCTTTGCTGCTGGCCAGTGTTGTTGCGGCCGCTGAGTATGACACTGGAACCCAGCAAAGCCAAACGCTGACTCTGGTTGATGTCGTAACCCAGGCTGAAGGTGGCTTGATGAAACTGCCTGACCAGTTGAGCCGCATCAGAGTCCTCTATGGATTCTTCAACGCTTTGCAACTGATGACAGGACACCGGTGCCCCGTTGCGCTGGTTCAGGCACAGGCGCAATGCAGCACTGTCTGAAATATCCAGCAGGAAACCGTTGTCATTGCGCTGGAAGCGCGGCGAACGTGCCAGATAGCCCTCTGCTTCCTTAGCAAAGTCGCTGTCATCGCTGACAAAGCTTACCGGCAATGCCATGTTCAGGCGGCGAATAATACTGGGGTCCCACTGCAGTGCCAGCGCGTAATGCTGCAGTGCCTGCTCGTAGCGACCCAGGCGCATTGCGGCGGCGGCAATTCGTGCAGCGATGCGGGCACGCGGCATTATCTCCCGCTCTGGCAGCAGTTCCATCGCGCGCTGTCCGATTTCGATGGTCAGTTCATGTTGAGAATTGAGCGCCGCCGCTTCGGTCCGGTAGGCATAGTAGTATCCTTCGTTCAGGCTGAAAGCTCCTTCGCGGTGAGTCTGCTCCAGAATGGAAGACATGACCCCGGTGCCCATCAGACCAATCAGCTCCGGTTCCACCCATTCTGGAATGTGGACGTCCAGCGGCGAGTACGGGCGCAGACGGTTCTGCAGGGTCTCCAGGTCAGCGAACAGGGAGGCTGCATGACGGGCTGAGCGCCAGGCTTTAAAGCGAAACAGGAGCACGTCCACGCGCGGACGCAGAGAGGCAAAAAATCCCAGCGTCGCAATTTCTTCGCGTTTAAGTTCTGCCGCGCTTTCGTTCGCCATTTTGTTAACCAGAGCGGCTATGGAATCTTTCTGAGATTCATCCGCGCTGTAGGAGCCGGTGCGGTCAGGTTGATTCAAGGCGGTGGCGCTGAGCCGTGCCGCGTCTTCGGGATAACCGGCCAGCAGCAGAAACATCGCGCTGACCATAAAGTGTTCGGCGCGGTTCATCACGCCCACCAGTGGCGACTGTGCTTCGCGCCAGACCAGCATATTATCCAGCGCCGCGCGCGCCTCATCAAAACGTCCCTGAGCCAGAGTCAGGTACATCATGTAAATCCAGGGATTGCCGACACTGTCGGGGTTAATGGTTTGGACTGCTCTGTTGAGATATTCCTCAGCCTCTTCCATGCGCAGCAGATTCATCGACACTTCTGAGGCATTGAGCAGATGAACAGTATCCAGCGAACCGGCGGAGCTGAGCGCGAAGTCCTCATCTTCACTCATGGCGCGCTCGCAGGCAGCCAGAGATTCATTGGGACGCAGATCGGCAAGTTCTACCGCACACAGGGTATTCCATGCCCGGCTGCGATCCCGCTGATTGTCGCTGCTGGCCAGAACCTTCTCAGCGCTGGCGCGAGCTTCGTTGTATTGTTTGAGTTTTATCAGCGGCCAGCCCCGAAAGGATTCAGTTTCCTGGCCGTAAATTTCGTAAATCTTATCCAGATAGTCCAGGGAAGCCTGTTGATCACCCATCATCTGATGAATGAAGGACAGCTGTGTCAGGGTCAGGTAATGCCACTCCACATTGCCCATCTCGATAGCACGGCCCAGAGAGGTGTAATTGGTCAACTCCTCGGCCCGCTTGAGATGAAACAGCGCACGCGGTAGATTGCCTTCTACCTGCGAGAGCACTTCAGCGAGCGCAAACTGCGCAGCGGGGGAGTCTGGTTCGCTGTAGATCCACTGCTGGGCCAGCTCTCGGGCTTTAACATTTTCACGCAGCGCCAGCGCATCGCAGATCGCCAGCGCATTGCTGTCTGTAATCCCTACCATGCCAAAGCATGGCTGCTGCGAGCTGAACGGAATCTCGATGCCACCCAGCTCCTGCGCCTGAGCGGAGCTTTCCAGACTGGTGAATAAGACCAGACTTAAGACCAGGCCTGCACTCATGCGGACACTCATGCCAGAGCCCACGCCTAAGCCCTCGTCTGAGCCCTCGTCTAAGCCCAGGCCAGCAACCAGGCCTGCGCTCAGGTTCCGTGCCAGGCTGAGAATCTTTGGCAGTGATGTAAGGGTTGATTGCATCTTCAATCTGATCAAGCTCAATGTCTGTGAAGCCTCAATTTTCAGGGTCAGGTTTAATTCGGGTCTTTTTGAGCCCTGGGTTTAAACCCAGGACCTGCAGCTCAGTGTGGCTTAAGAGTCGTACGTGCCAGCTGTTCCATCGGCTCACGCATACAATCCCTCAGTACCCGGCGGAAATCTGCGACACCCGGCGCCAGTTCAACCCGGTGCTGCAGCACATGCGGCAGCAGCGCTTCGATATCTTCGGCACTGACATAGTCGCGACCACGTAAAGCGGCATGAACCTGTAGCGCCGGCAACATCAATACCATGCTGCGGGTTGAATTGCCCTGCAACACCCGCTCGTCGCTGCGCAGATTGCGCGATATATCTACCAGCGCGGTCTTTACCGAGGGAGCGATAAAGATTTCCTGATCAATAGTGGCGCGCGCAGCCAGCACATCGCTGCGGCTGACGGTGATCCCTCGGCCGGCGCCATCGCGACGTTCCCGGTAAGTTTCCAGAACATCCAGTTCAGATTGGCGGTCAATATGATCCATAGTCAGTTTGAATAAAAACCGGTCCAGTTGCGGCGTTGGCAGGGGATAGGTGCCAGCCAGATCAAGCGGGTTCTGGGTCGCAATTACGAAGAACAGACGATCCAGCGCGTAAGTCACATTATCCGCGGTCACCTGTTTTTCACCCATCGCTTCCAGCATCGCCGATTGTACTTTGGGAGAGGTGCGATTGATTTCATCAGCCAGCACCACATGTGCAAAAATCGGCCCATGACGGAAATGGAAACTGTTGGTGCTGGTATCAAACACTGAGCCACCGGTGACATCGGAGGGCAGCAGATCGGGGGTGAACTGGATACGGCGAAACGGTGCAATAAAATCCTGAGCACGGTTGGTTTCATCGGCCACAATCGCTTCACCCAGCGCTTTCGCCAGTGTGGTTTTGCCGGAACCTGGAAAATCCTCCAGCAACACATGACCATCAGCAATCAGCGCAATGATGGCCAGCTCAATAACATCGTCACGGCCCAACACCTGAGTTTTAACAGCACTGCGCAGCCTGTTCAGAACCTCCATTGCACTGGTCAGGGCGCTGCGACCGTCCGTTGTCACTGCAGAGCTCTGTTTTGGGTCGGCATGATGCTGCTCAGCAACTGCTTCATCGGCGGTGGCACTGGTTGTGGCATAGGCGCCGCTGGCATCAATTGGATCCACTCTCATATTTTATCTCCAGACTGTCGCGGGGTTGTTGGTGTCAGGGCTGCCAGCATCAATGTGTGCGCAGCCATGAAAAAGGATTGATGATCGCCAGCAGGCGTCGCCACCAGGGCAGCTGTTGCTGCAGTTCCTGTTTAACTCTGGCGTTGAGCAGAATCCATTGCTGTCTGTCATTAGTTGACTGGGCCTGCGGCTGCGCAGATGTTTGCGCTGAGGCCTGCAGCGCAGGGCGCATCGCATAGTGCAGGTGTGAACGGGTCATCTCGCTGAACGAGGGTGTCAGGGGACTTATTCTATGGGCAAAGGCTTCGCGGCTCTCACCGTAGTTACGTCGCAGCCCCAGGGCAGCCAGCGAATCCAGCGCTGCGCGGTAGCCGACGCGATAGAGCTGTTCAGCACGGGCGTGGTAGGGCAGGCGCAGGCGATACACCTTGATCAGGTAGGCCAGCACAATCACTGCCACCAACAGCAGGTAAATAACGCGCAATATTGCAGCAAGTGGCAACCAGGAGGTCTGCTGTGCGTCCAGGAACTGCTGGAATGCGGCTTCGTCCCGCAGCATATCGCCCAGCAACTGCTGCAGGCTGTTCTGGGGATCTACGGACATATCTACCAGGGTACGCGAAGGTGCCGGATCAACAATTACCCAGCCCACGTCCTGCAGGTATATTTCCGGCCATGCGTGGCCATGAATGGCCTGCACCAGCAAGGCTGAGCCACCGGCACGGTTGCTGGCGGGAACCGAATAGCCA
>JBDNGQ010000097.1:0-8500 GCA_041689205.1 Pseudohongiellaceae bacterium
AAAGCCATGCTGGGCTCCGGAGGCTCCATCAAGCTGCGCGAGGCTTCTGCGATTCGCAAGACCGCTAGCTATGAAAGGGAGCTGGAGGCACTTGAAATACGCCTAGAAGCGACCTTTCGGCGCTATATCACGCAGTTTGCCGCTATGGAAAGTATTGTAGAAAAATCCAAAGGTATTGGCGAATACCTGAAAGGGCAGTTTGCAGCAATGGAAAATATGTATAGCAGATAGTGCCTCTGGCAACTATTCAGGATAAAAACTATGGCACAACGCGGAGATAAACCTGTATGCCAGATATGTAAAATTATCCGGATTTACCTAATGATCGCCGTCCCCTTGGTGATCATGCTGGCTGTTCGCCCGGAAGTGACGATTTTACGTGAGGTGCAGCTGACTAATCTGGTGTCCACGGCGATAGGTATTGGATTTGTTGTTGTCGTTGCTTGGAGGGCCTATGACGAGTTCTGGCGCAACAGGTAAACCCTGTGTCATAACCGCATCAGCAGCATAAACGGATGTTCGCTATCTGGTAACTCGCGGCAAGATCTCTGCCCCTGATAGGTGTAGACTGTGCATTTACGATTACTGTTAACCCGAGCGTTGTCACGGGTCCAGTGATTGTCAACCGCCAGCATCGGAAATATATTTGGATTTATGGCTGGATTACGGCATGAGGTTTGCATGATGCTGCTCAGCTCTGAAGTCGACGGCAGCTGCCAACGATAACCCGATTTTTCACTGAATTCTTCAGCAAACGCGCCAGCCTCCTCCCATGACACGCTGAGCATCGTTCCTTGACATACCCCTTGCGAGAAACTGGTTCCTGCTGGACATCGATACCAAACCGTTTGCGATTGCAGGTGCCTGGCCAGACCTCCCTCCAACAGTTCGTAACCGCTGGTGTCGCCCACCTCGAAATAGTCGAAACAGCTGGGGGCTTGAGCGTAATAATCACAGGAGGACAAACTCAGTACAAGCAAGATGAGGATTAAAGAATGTTGTATCTTGTGTCGAAAAGCCCATGTGGAAAGAAGCATTTTACCCTCTGCTGATCGGTTACGATTAACGACACCAGTTGCCGATACGTTGAAGTGCCGAATGTGGGCACACTGAATAATGCCAAATTTTAAATTAATAGCAAATGCTAACAGGCGGTGGTATTCAACAGATACCTGTCTCAGATTACTAAATAAGTGATATCGTCCACCGGTATAACTGGGTGACGTAGGGGAGTTAAGTATGGATTTAGCAACTATCCTTGGTCTGCTGGGTGCCTTCGGCCTGATCGGCATGGCCATCGGGCCAGCGTCAATGGGATCATTTATTGACACGCCATCAATACTCATAGTGGTAGCCGGCTCGATTATGGTGGTGTTGTTGCGCAGCTCACTGGGTGAATTCCTTGGTGCCCTCAAGGTAATGGGGAAAACGTTCAAGAACAAATTGGACAAACCCGAAAACCTGATAAAGCAATTGGTAGAACTGGCTGATATTGCCCGCAAGGACGGCATGATTGCCCTAGAGGGCCAAGACATTGCTAACCCCTTCATGGCCAAAGGTATTGGCATGCTGGTTGATGGTACGGCTCCCGATATGATCAAGAAGTCTCTTACTAAAGATATTCAGTCAATGCGAAATCGCCATCGCGGTGGTGCCGATATCTTTTCATCCTGGGGTGAGGTTGCCCCAGCCATGGGCATGATAGGCACCTTGATCGGCCTGGTTCAAATGCTTGCAAACATGGCAGACCCCAAAGCCATTGGTCCAGCCATGGCTGTTGCGCTGCTGACCACCATGTACGGCGCGATTCTGGCAAACGTTTTTTGCATCCCTATGTCCCAGAAACTTAGAAACCAATCTGATCTGGAAACAGCCAATTGCGAACTTATTATTGAAGCTGTTCTCTTTATCCAAAGTGGCGGTAATCCACGCATCCTCACCGATTTTCTTTCATCATTTCTGTCGCCCAAAGTACGGGCCAAACTGGAGACTGCGTAGCGAGATAATGCGCAGCATCTGTTGATATGAGTGCCCTGACTGAGAATGAACAGGATGTAGTTTCTAAACAGCAGGATGCGAATCCGGTCGCACCTGTTGTGCGGGCGCAGTCCCTGGAAAACGAAGAGGAACCCTCCGAAGATTGTCCTCCTTGTGCGAAAGGGGCACCTGCTTGGATGGCAACCTTTGCAGATATGGCTACATTATTGATGGCTTTTTTTGTTCTGCTTCTCTCCTTTTCTGACACTGAGATTCCTAAGTTTGACCAGTTAAACGGATCAATTAAGGCTGCCTTTGGAATACGAAAAATTGTTCCCACTATAACTATTCCTGCAGCACGCAGCATTATTGTTGAAGAGTTCACACCTGCCATTGCGCAGCGTTCAGTAGCTAGCCAGCAAACCCAGTTTGGCGAGAACATCAATGCCGATAATATAGTCGTCAAAAACAATGAGAAATCGGCAGATTTTGATATCCAGGACGAGCTGCGCAAGGTGGAGTCCGCGCTGGCTGATGCTGTAAGCGCAGGGGAAGTCCGGGTCAGTGTGCGCGACGAGCAGATTGTTGTAGAGGTCTCAACTCAAATGAGCGCATCCACTGGGGCCGCTGCCAACGCCGGGCAAGTCAGTCAGCGCCTGATAGACCTGTCGGTGGCTGTGCTCTCGGTGCAAACTGAGGTGACTAGTGAGATTCAGGTAATGACAATGGCCGAGCCACTGACCGCACCGACTGATATGGGATCTCCAGCTCAGAACAGAGGCACCATGGCACAAGATAACCAGCGCGTGGAGGATCGACTGGCACAACTCAGAGCAGAGCTTAATACTGAGATTCAACAAGGTCTTGTCGAGGTGGAAAGGCAGGGAAATGCGATCGTGATTCGATTGGCTAACCAGGGTTCGTTCATTTCAGGCAGTGCTGATTTAACACTCTCCTTCCTGCCAGTACTGACCAGAGTGGGCCAGAGTGTCCAGGATTCCAATGGTTTGATAAAAGTTGAGGGCCATACCGATAATATACCAATCGCCTTCAGTGAACGGTTCGCTTCTAACTGGGATCTGTCAGCACTACGATCAGCGTCGGTGGCTGAATACTTTGCTACTCAGCTGGGCATTGACGCTGAACGGATGAGGGTTAATGGCTTTGCGGATACCGTGCCGATCGACTCTAATGCGACCGCAGAAGGTCGAGCCCGCAACAGACGTATCGAAATTATTATTGACGGTTAATTAGACCATGGCAGACACTGAAGAATTTAATGAGATAAGCCTGCGTCCGCCGGCAAAGCCGCCGGAGGATCCGCCTGCTCCAGACTGCCCTCCATGCAAAGCAGGAGCGCCCGCATGGATAGCAACCTTCGCAGACATGGCCACGCTGCTAATGGCCTTTTTCGTATTAATTCTGTCGTTTGCACATGTAAATGTACCGAAATTCAAAAATGTCAGTGGCTCAATGAAAATGGCATTCGGCGTGCAGACTGTTATCCCTGTGATTGAGCCTCCGACAGCGAGGAATATCGTCGCTACACAGTACATTCGTGCACAAGTCGATCCAACCCCTTTGAGCACTATTGAGGAGCAACTCACGGATGATCCTCAGCCAGAAGACCCCCAACTAAGCACCGATGTGGGCGTTGCTGACGAGACCACCAATGCTGCACTGGAAATTTTGGAACGAGCACTTGCCGACCAAATCGCTGAAGGGCAGGTAAGTGTTAGTATTATTGACAACCAACTGACCGTTAACCTGCTGGAGTCTTATTCCAACGATACAAGCCAATCTTCACAAGAAGGACAAGCCTCGGGTCAGATTGATAACGAATTGCTGGAAATCTTTGCCACTATTGCGGAAACGCAGGCACAAACGCAAGTGGCTGTTCAGGTTACCGATCGCAGCGTTAACCCCTTGATCCAAAACTCACCTGGCGCTGGTGCACCAGGGCGCAACGAGGCTGATCCGTCGTCACAACGGGAGGATCAGTATCAAATGATTCGTGCAAATCTCTCGCAGCAGATCCAGCAGGGTTTGGCTGAAGTGGAACGAGCGGGTGACACGATTATCATTAGATTAGCCGAGCAAGGTACCTTTGACAGTGGTCAGGCTCAGCTCAAACCCGCCTTCTACGGTCTACTGGACAGTGTCGGTTCTTCGATAGAAGGCACCAGAGGACAAATCTTAATTGAGGGACATACTGATAATGTGCCGATCGGCTTTGGCAGTCGTTATCGGAACAATTGGGATCTATCGGCGGCACGTTCAGCGGCCGTTGCAGACTACCTGCTCAGCAGAAATCTGGTAACTGCGGGTAGGGTAACCATCGCAGGCTTTGCTGACACCAGATCCATTGCAGACAATGGGTCTGCTACCGGCCGGGCACAAAACAGACGAATCGAAATTATTATCTCCAACGATTAACATCAGTCTATTGACCAAAGCTAGAGCTGGGACACTCTGTGTAGGATGACTCAAAACAAGAAAGCGCCAGTGTCTCGATTTGCTCTATCTGACGATTATTCAGTAACAGACCAGCAATAGAATAGATATCCATGGCATCAGCCATGCCATTCAACTCCGCAATTTTGCCCCACAAATACGCGTTGTAGGAATCACTATCAGCACCCTCCCCCGCCTGCAACATGAAAGCGTACATAAACTGCGCAGCGGCATAACCACGCCGGGCTGCCAGCAGAAACCATTTGCGCGCCTCTGCGTAATCCTGTTCATAACTATCACCTTGCTGGTATATCAACCCCATCATGTACTCAGCGTCAGGCAATGACTGATTGGCTGCCTGCCGGAACCAGCGCACCGCCTCTCTTACGTTTTTTGTGACACCATAACCATAGTAATAAAGCAGCCCGATATTCTGCTGAGCCTCTGCCAGACCGGAACTAGCTGCCAGGCGATAAAAACGCATCGCTTCAAGATAATCTTGTGGTACACCCAGCCCCTCCTCGTACATATGACCGATATTATTCTGAGCTGGCGCAACCCCCTGTTGTGCCAGCGGCATCCAAGCACGAATCGCCGTCGCATAATGGCCACGATTCTTAGCAGCCAGACCCGCTTCAAAATTAATCTCTTGCGCATAGGTGTCTGGCACAAAAAGTTGCAAAAATATCAGTACAAGAACACTACCCGAATAAAGAGCTGATCGCATATCATAAAGCCTCATCGATAAATATTGTTGATTGCATTTTTGTATACTACACCGCAGCCCGCTGAAGTGGAAACACGTTGGTTTTCATAGCCAATTTTTCAATTTAGACTAAAGAAATATACTATAAGCTCCGACTAACTGTATTACGAGTGAATTTATTCTCGAAGCTAAGAGTTTCTTTTTTTCAGTCTGTAGCGCAGGCTGCCAAGGCTGCAAAATGGCGATCGAATCAGAAGTTTTTAATCGCGACGGTAAATTTAAAGCTAGGCAAAAGGCGCGAAAATTAACAGCACCTGCTACTGAACCAAAAGACACCATACCCACCACTGGAAAAAAAACGTCAAAAGCACGTTTACAAAAACCTGCTCCGATTGAACTCAAAGCAGACAGGACTAAAATACGAATTAGAAACACTCTTGTCACTGTACTTAAACCTGATCATGCTTTTTTAGAAGATATTAGTTCCAGAATTTCTGCGCTTGAAAAAGTGATTAAAAATCTGGATAGCCGATATGGCCAAAATGAGGATTAGATAATGGCAGACAAGGAACAATTGGACGCCCGTGATGACGGAAAGATTGAGCCTACAATCGAAGAGCCCGTCATCGAAAGTGAGGGTGAAGGCCTGCAGACTGCTGTTGAAGATACAACCCTACCCCAACAGTCAGATGTCAACCATATCGATCTCGTAGAAATTGACTCCTACTTGAAAGTACTTGTTCCAAGCGTAGTTTCCATGTCTGAAGTTATGACCGGACTAATCACAAAATGTGAAAGAATCACTACTGATTTAAAACAGCGAATAAACACTATTGATACCAGTGTAAACCGTTACGAGAAACTCCTTGCTCAAAAAAACAAGATTCTGCAGATAACTCTTGCGTCAAGCATTGGTGTCGTGCTGGTTAGTTTGGTGATGGTATTGACAGCCGGGTTTAACTATTCTAAACAGGTTAATAATATGAACGCTCTTTCGGTTTCGCTGGCTAAGCGGTTGGCCGAGGTCAACAGTGGTCTGGTGACTTTCGAGCAAATTAATCTTTCGATAAATTCGCTCAGCAATTCGATGGAGCAGTTTGCGATGCAATCCGAAACTCAAATGGGGATGATTTCAGCGGCAGGCCTTCAAATGCAGACTGCGATGCTTCAATCAGAACAGTTAATGAATGCCGGATTAAACTCTCATTCCGACAATGTGAACTCCACTATCGGGACTCTGCGGCGTGAAAACACCTCAAGTGCTGAACAGATTGTTAATGCAATGGAATCAATCCGAGCACAGCAACTTGAGATATCAAGGATGGTGCCTGCGGTCAATGATTTGCTGGCATTCCAAAATGAAATTTCAGCTTTAATTTTGCTTGAGCGGAACAAGTATCTGGACGCCCTTGCGGCGGAACAAGCACGCCGGGAGAGCGTATTGATTCAGCCGCCTGAAGAGCCCGTTCGAAGCGACATACTTTATCAAAGACTTAACGAGTAACTGTAATCCATCGGAGTTATTCAGTAAGGATGGCTGTTTACTTATGGCAGCAGCTCATTTCCACGAATAACTGCTTTTTGCGCATCGCTGGCACCGGCGTTCGCGCCACCAAGATCAGCAAGGCATTCAAACGAATTGATTGCCATTCCACCCACCAGCACTACAGGGCGTACATCGCCAAAGATTGCGGGCAATGCGGTGATCATCCGTTTTACCATCCGCAGTTGGTGAGGAAAAGAGACTGTCAATCCAATTAGGTCAGACTTCCAATCAATCACATAACTTATCATTGTCAATGGCCATTAATTTTGGCCCACCCATGATCGTTTCAAGTCGTCTCTCTCTGCTTTAACCGATAACTGTCACCGCCCAGCATAAAGATATGGGTGGATAATCCGGTTGATAATTCGCACAACGACGTTGTCATCGTGGAAGAACCTCGCTCCAACTGGTGAAGTCTTTGTTAGTGGTCGATCGGTACTCATACACACTGTTAATCAACTGGGACAGGTTGTAGCGCGTTGGCTATCGGTCTGCGGATAACAGTGAGGTCCGGGGCTCTGCGGCAGCGCTCAGGCGCAGCGTGATGTTACTCTAAGAAATGGCTGATACCGCTAAACGCTTGTTAGCGGTCAGATAGAATTTTTTTTTGGCTAGGCCGCTATTTTTTAATCCAAGGTTCACTAACTATTTTTAATATCGGCCATAGCCTTTTCTTTGATTGCTTGAGCGTGTTCTTTTGTCAGATTAAAGGTTAGTCGAAGTTTATCCAGAACGAGTTCTTCATCCTCACTGATAATGCCATCACGAAGAGCTTTGCTGAGCTCAGACTCAAAAATTGCACGTTTTCTGGCCATTTGATTCGCAAATGAATTAGCCACGATACCTGTCAGGAGTGCGGTGGTGAATATCCCTAGAAATGCGGTGCCACCACCAATCAATTTCCCAAAGATGGTAATTGGATATGCATCTCCATAGCCGACAGTAGTTATTGTTATCACTGTCCACCAAAGTGTATGGGGAATCGATGAGAAAATATCTGGCTGAATGCGTCCTTCAGCATAATACATTGCACAACTGCTGATCACTATAGCTATTGACATCAGATACAATGCTGACACAAATGACTTGCGTTCATCGTGGATTGCAGAGAATAGATCTTCTATTGCCGTGTTGTAATGTGAAAGCTTAAGTATGCGCAGCATCCTGATGAGACGTAGGAAGCGTAGATCAGCCAGTGGAAATATTAATGAAATATAAAAGGGCGCTATCGCAATAAGATCAATCAATCCATGGAAACTGAATACATAGGTCAATCGATATTTGAAGGGTGCCATATTTGGCTGAGCAGGGGGGGCGCTCCAAAGGCGAAGTGCATACTCCAGCGTAAAAAAAATCACCGTAAGCACCTCCAAATAATTGAATGCCTTTCTGTATTGCTCATTGAGACTGCTCTCCGACTCAAGGACGATGCCAATCAGTGAAGCAATAATTAGAATGCTGATGAATATATCAATATTTTTTCTAAGCTTATCGCTAGGAGTCTGCTCAAAAAATACATCATGGATTCTCTTTCTTATTTCCATATCCCAGTTCTCTGATTACAAACGGATGAGCGTGCAATAATTAGATAAAGCTCGATTTCCCTATGATGCGGAGGTAACTTTTTTCTATGTTAAACAATTTTCACTAAAAGAACAGCGCGGATTCAACTCCGAAGGAGGTATAACCAAATCTGGTGTTTAAACAGTTGAAAAAAAGCGGCGTATCTGGTTGATTTGTAGTTACGACACATCAAAACAACCTGAGGAGATACACCGCCGTGGATAAGAATAATATTGTTGAGCTTGAAGGTCGAG
>JBDNGQ010000098.1:0-4818 GCA_041689205.1 Pseudohongiellaceae bacterium
TAACCCAGCTCAATCTTAAACATGAACCGGTCCAGCTGCGCTTCGGGCAGTGGATAGGTGCCTTCAAGTTCTATCGGGTTCTGAGTTGCCAGTACAAAGAAAGGATGTGACATTTTATGGGTAACGCCCGCAGCCGTGACCTGGCGTTCTTCCATCGCCTCCAGCAATGAGGACTGAGTTTTGGGTGGTGTGCGATTGATCTCGTCCGCCAGCAGAATGTTGGTGAAAATGGGACCCTTCATGAACACCAGTTTGCGCACGCCGGCCACTTCTTCAACAATCTCGGAACCGACCACGTCGGCTGGCATCAGGTCTGGCGTGAATTGTATGCGGCTGAAATCCACCTGCAGAATGTCGGCAACGGTCTTGATCAACAATGTTTTTGCCAGCCCTGGCACCCCAGTCACCAGACAGTGTCCGCCGGCAAACAGTGCAATCAATAATTCATCAATCACTTCTTCCTGACCGATAATTACCTTTCTAATTTCATTGACGATCTGATCGCGTCCCTGCTGCATTTTCTTTACAAGTGCCAGGTCATCCGGTTTATCCAGACCAGCTGCTGCATCGTCAATTACATTCTCAAAATCTGTCATAGTGTTGTCCTGTCGCTTATCAAGCTGTTAGTGCGTGAACGCATAAATGAGATAGTTCAGGGTAAGTTTGTAGGCTTCATTGGTGTAACGTGTTGGATAGGGCTCGTAATAAGTGTGTTCCCAGCCGTCACCAAGGTCGCTGTTATAGTTTGCCACCAGCATGACGCGGCCGTCGTCATCCAGAATCGCATGCACCGATGGTGGATAGGCGGGGTCATCCAGATTAAATCCAGCGCCATCCCAGGTAACCATTCGACCTGGCACCTGTGCGATCTCATCGATATCGTAAAGGGCATGAAAAATCTCGTGGCTGGTATCAAGTTTAACCAGCTCACGCTCGGGGAAGATTTTAGCAATCTCGACCAGGAAATCCTGCCAGTGCTCCTCTCCCCAGAAGTCATCCAGCATCACGAAGCCGCCACGGAACATAAATTCCCGCAGCCCTTCAATCTCTTCAGGATTGAAGTTCGGTCCGCTGTAGGTGGTACCAATAGGAACCCGCTTCATATTCATATAGAGAAATATATGTTCGAAAAGTTCGGGATCAGTCAGGTCCATAAAGCGATAACTGGTGCTGCTGGCATCGATATTGGTATAGCGCTGCACGCCGCGCAGCAGATTGGATTCCGCATCAGGATAATCAGTATCCCACCAGCCACCGCCCCGACGAAAACCTCGACTGCCGCCAGGATAGTTAGTGTAGCGGCCTCGTAGCCAGACGAAATCCACCGGACCTGCTTCCTCCGAGCTATTTCGATTCGCGTTAAAAGTATTCAGATCGAGATCAACGGCGACACCGCCACGCGTCCCACCACCTGGCAGACCGCCAGGAGGCTGTGCGTCAACTGCCTGCACAAAACCCAGCACCGAAAGTAAAGTGCACAGGCAAAGCAACATGGGGAGATTGCTACGCTTCAGCATCACTGCAGATCTGTCCTCTCTGATTCAAGCGATTCAATTGATTCCAGCAGCACGCGCTGTGCACGCTGATAAGTGGGAGCCACTTCCAGAGCACGCAGAATGTTCTGCCGCGCCTGCGGACTCTGACCATTACTCAGATATGCCTGAGCAAGGTTTGTTCTCGCCTCGACCGGATCATTAACGTCCAGATTCACCAGAATCTCATGTTCGCGCACAGCGTCTGCGGTATTTCCGCTGGCGCCGGCCAGTGCCGCAGCACTGCGGTGAACATCGAGCTTATAAGGATCAACCGCAAGTGCCCGAGCGATATAATATTCAGCCTCGGCTAAAGCACCGCTCTCCAGCGCAACATTGGCCAGTATCATCGCTGAATCATAGTCATGTTGCTGATTGCCTAACAATATCTTCAGCTGTTCCAGCATGCCTTCACGATTACCCTGCTTGTCATAGAGCTGAGACAGCACCAGCGGCGGGCTCGGGTAGCCTGAATAATCCGGCAGCAGTTCATGGGCTACCTGCAGATGCATTTCAGCATCCTGATAACTCTCTTCTTTAAACAACACCACGCCAAGTTGCAGATGCGCCTGAAAATCCCTGGGCTCGGTTTGAATTCGCTGCCGCATATGCTGTTTCAGGGAAGCGTTATTGTAGAGCTCTGCCAGCACCGCGCTGGAGTTTTCGCGCACACCGTGACCGTGCCCGGCGCCTTCATCAGGGGCATCCTCGTAATGCACATACACATTAATATCGGCGACCCGCTGATTGATCCACATGCGGAATCCGGTATCAAACTCCTCCAGGGACTGATCAAACACGTTCCGGAACATCTCATCCTCTTCGCGAATATAGGCATACTCCTTGACCAGCCCCAGCAGCTTCTCGAAACCAAATTCTTTGGCAATATAATCGACGACCAGATAAGACTGAAAATAAGCGAAGCCAAGGTCGGCGTTACTGCTGGCCCCGGTAAAGCCTTCATTCAGGCTGCCAACCGGCAGCAGTTTGCCTTCACGCACTGCACGCACCAGTTCGAGGCCTTGACGACGTCCCCATTCCGGTCTGGCTTCGTGTTCTTCCCAGGTGGAAATGCCTTCAGAAACCCAGCGCGGCATGCGGTTAGCGGTCATCTGTAAGGTCCAAACATGGACCAGTTCATGCCAGACAATTTCCTGCCAGTTAGCGCTTAGTGTATCCGGAGAGATCAGGGTGACGACTTTGCCAAAACAGATGCCCACCAGTGGACCAATATCCGGCAGCCCGACTGAGCGCACGGCGAAATCTTCGGAACGTTCAAAAATCTGCAGTATCACGGGTACTTCCGGCTCGTAACCGTATTTAGCGGTGAGCTGATCCCAGCTCTCTTCCAGCAGGGGCTCCAGATAAGGCCACAATATGCCGGCATCGCGATGGCTCATATTGACGCGGAAATGTTCACTTTCCAGCGTTGCATAAGACTCCAGCGTATCGAATACCTGCAGCAGATTGGAGGTCAGCACATTGAAAGGATCACTCTCGAAGGCCAGTTCCAGATGATATTTGCCTTCATCCTCCTCACCAAGACGGACCAGGTTGCTACCCAGCAAAGTATGCCCTTTCCAGTAGCGAGGATCAGCGGCTATTGATTTGCGCGCATACTCTACCGCTTCCGTGAATCGATAGTTATTGCCGAAAGTATCCGCAATTTCAGCATAAAAAGCGGCATTGTTCGGGCTGAAATCATTGACGCGCTGCTCCAGCCCGGCATACTCATCCATTCTTTCATTCAGCGCAGCCTGGGCGGCAAGCGTAGCCAGCGCCATAATCGATTCAGGATTATTTCGCAGGGCTTCATCAAGAAATTCCCGGGCCTGCTCTTCCTTGTCGTTGCGCATCAACCAGGTGCCATAGGTTTCCAGAGCCGGAACATAACGCGGATTAATCTCCAGCGTGCGCTGAAGGATACGCTCAGGATCTGAAATCTTCGCCATACCCGTCAACGCAGGAACGTAGCGGCGGTTTATTTCCAACACTTTGTTGTAGGAAATCTCGGCATCAGCATTATTAAATTTGTCCTGAAACAAATCACCCCATAATACCTGCGCTTCCAGATTTTCCGGGTTGCTGCGCACGGCCTCACCGAACAATGAATTGGCGTCATGGAACTGATCCAGTAACCAGTGCGCCAGCGCAACCATGCCAACTTCTTCCGAATCAAACACCATGCCGGACTGATAGCGTGCTGCAGCAGCATTCAAAGGGCTGTAGGATTCCTGTTTGCGTCCGAGCAGTTGCAACAGACTGCCATACTGCACCAGAGTGCGCACCGGCGGCTCCGTATTATCAGCCACAACCGCCTGCAGGATCTCCAGCGCTTCGGCGGATTGGCCGGTGGCGCGCTTTACCTCGGCGAGCTGTGTGCTGAGCAAGGGTGAGCTGGCATAATCAGTGATTGCCTGCTCACATATCCGCATTGCCTGCTCATGCTGGCCAATCAGCATATGAGCACGGCTGGCGGCGATAATGGCCTCTTCCTTATCGATGCCATCAACCAGACTGAACAGATCGATTGCCGCAACATAGGAACCGCGCAATGCAAGTTCATGTCCGCGCTGCAGCGCTGAAGGAGTGGGCTCGGCGAAAAGGTCAGCTGGAGGATTATCCGCAGCAAAACCTGTTATCGCGAACATGCTGAGCACAGCAAACACCAGACTATTTACCTGGCCATAACGATGCCAAAAGGATCTGCCAACAGGCGAGCGCTTAAAGTAGTTCATTATATCTCCCGGTCTTTCTGGCCAAATCGATCAATAAAACTTCCAGGCGCATCCAGTAGTCGTCTTCCAGATAGTTGCTCTTCTGCCCACGTAATATGAATACTGATCTTTCCAGATCCTGGATCTCAGCCAGCAACTGCTGTGCCTGCGGTGACTGATTTTGTTCACCTGAACTGAGCAGATCAACATACGCAATTTCAGCAAGTCTGCCGTCGGCAATCTGCGGGGAAGGCTCTATGCTGAACATTCCATCACCATTATCATCGAGCACCGCATGCTCGGTAGCCAGGCGACCCTCTTGTTTATACCAGTTCTCAACGCTCAATCTGGCGTAGGTAAATGCTTCGAGCATGGAAACACGATTGTTCTTGTCACGATCGCCCTTGCGATCCGTCAGCGCCTCAAGTAGAAACTCGGCAAATACCGGGTCGAAACGCTCAGCTCTTGAGCGGGTAGCAGAAATGACTACGCGCCCGCGCGCAGACAGTTCAGTGGAAAAGTCATAACTGGCGCTGGTGGTGTTCATGACCACGACATCCTGCTGCGCA
>JBDNGQ010000099.1:0-3407 GCA_041689205.1 Pseudohongiellaceae bacterium
GACTTTATGATGCAACAGATTCCGAACTGACAACCGCCTCTCCCGCAAATGCATGCCAAACGAACCCATTACCTTATCATGAACCCCTGCCGCCGCCAGGGCGACAAACCCTCATCAGATCGATGGAATTGCCCAGCATGTGTTTGTCAACGGCGAGGCGGTTGCTCAACGGCCAGATGACGGGCGCAAAACCGGGGATTGTGCTGCGATCCACAGCCTACCATTAAGGTTTTGTTCAAATGTTCGGTCAGGGGGTGCTGGGAATCGCTTCCCTGGCTATGTCGATGGCATCGGCCAGAATTCTTGTCGCTTCGCGGGATGCGTGAAAGCCTTTAGACGCATCGGCATCAATAAAATCCCAGCGTAATTGTGCTCGTCTGTGCGCATACCTGGCTGCCTGCAAATCGCTGTCATTGGCGCCTGCGTTATGCGCGGATTCGATACTGTCCATTAAATCAGACAGAGCCGTTTCGGCGCTCGACAACAATGCTTCGGTATTCTGCTGGATGCGCTGCGTACGTTCGGCAATGCGCTCAGGTGTTCCCCGATGGCATCCCATACAGGCTTCCTGCACCTGATTCATCGGGCTGCCCATTGCGTGATCCCGTATCATCATGCCTCCCACCTGGATGGCAGGCATGTGGCAATCCACACAAGTGGCATTCTCGGCTGCGTGCACACTCTGGCTGTGTAATTCAAAATTGGGGTGTTGTATTTTTATCAGTTTCGCACCCGTCTGCTCGTGGGTCCAGTCACTGAAATCTGCTTCGTCAAAGTGTTGCTCAATCTGCTCCACCAACAGCCCTGTGACAAGTGGCAATACCAGATTGTTGCCGGGCTGAGAAAAATAATATTCCACATGGCACTGTGCACAGACATAGTTGCGCATATCCTGTCTGCTGAGGATATTGATGTCGATACCCTGCTGGCTCAAGGCAGTGATCAGCGCCGGACGAGTAACCTGCAATGCCATGGTATCGGGACGGTGACAATCGGCACAGCTGCTGCCGTGATGCAGGCGCTCCCTGATATCATCATAGGCCATGGCGTTCAGAGCTTCCCAGCCTTACAGCTCAACCAGTCCAGGTGCTTCGGCCGCATGACAATGAACACACGAAGCGGGCTGATTGCGTTCCAGTGTGCGTCGACTCTGCTGCTGATCGATCTGAGAATAATAGTGCGAGCGTGGCGCGTTGTACTCCAGTGCAAAAGCATTGCCTGCCCAGGCACGCTGGCGGAAAGGATTGGCAGCAAGGCGATCATAATTGGTATCGGCGAGATCCTCGGCACCCTGCATGAATGAAGCCACATGCAGCGGGTAAAGTGTGGCCCAGTCCATAGGGTCCAATGTATCAGCCATCTGCTGTCGTTGTTGATGTTGAACCCAGGCAAACAATAATACGGCAGCAATCATAAGAAGGCCTGTTGTCAGGGCGATCAGTCTTGCCAGTTGCTCACGCATATCTGTTTCTCCTGATGATACGGATTGCTTATGGATCTGTTCAAACCATGTCGAACAATTCGCTGTGTATGTGTGAGCGCGGCACACCCAGTTGTGTCAGTTGTCGCTTGACAGCCTTCAGCATCACGTCTGGCCCACACAGGAAATATTCATAGTCCTTGTACTGCTCAGGGAGGTAATGAAGAAGCATATCACTGGTGATATAGCCACTTTCCCCTTGCCAGTCAGCAGGCGGTTCTTCAAGGACAGGTACCGTTTTCAGATTCATTTGTGTCGCGATGCTGACCAGTTCCTCCCGTCGCGGGATCCGATCCCAGTGACTGTGTGCTGCGAACAGCACATGTGGGCGTTTGTCCTCGCATTGCGCCAGTGTCTGCAGCAAGGAAAAAATCGGCGCGATACCTATGCCGCCGCCAATAAATACATAACCCGGAGCCTCGGGGTGAAGGTCTGTCGAGAAAATGCCATAGGGCGCATCAACATACGCCGTGGTCCCTATCTGGGTATTGCCAATGCAGCGGGTAAAATCACCCAGTTCTTTTATGGTAAATTGCAGCGACCCATCAGTTGCAGGCGCGGATGCGATGGAGAAGGGATGTTCTTTCATGGCGAAAGGCGAGCTTCGCAGACTGAGCCAGGCAAACTGTCCTGCCCTGAACGTCAGACCTGTGTGACCATCCGGCGTCAGCGTCAGCGTCCAGCAGTCGCCTCGTTCCTGGGTGACCGAAGTGACCTTCCAGGGTTTTCTCATCAACCGCCAGGGGCGTAACAGGCGTACCTGCAGTACCAGCACTGTCAGACAGCCTGCAATCACTATCCAAAGCCACTTGATGGGTGGTGCGGCGCTGTAATAGTCGATTGCCCACATGTGGAGAAAGGCCAGAGCAACGGCGCCGACTGACAGTAATAAATGCATCAGCCGCCATTTATCGTAAGCAATGCCGATTTGCTTGCGCCATATCGAGCTCACCATAACCAGCAGTATCAGTAATAGCGAACCAGCGCCGCTGAGTATAGCCCATGACAGCGATTGTAATCCAAACTCGGCCAGAATGGCGGGATTGCCGGCCAGCAACAACAGCGGGTGGCTCAGTAATATGAACAGCATGGTATAGGCGAGATAGCGATGGAAGTAATAGATCACATCCATACCGAAGGGCGCGGCTGGTATCTTCAAACGGGACGTGATGAAAAATTGCATCATCAGCATGATCAGTCCGGAAAACCCCAGCCCGATGCCGACATCCCACCAGAAACCAGCCTTTGCAGGCGTGGGTATCGCCAGCATCAGCAGCAGGGGGGGCAACACCAGAATAAGATAACTGCCCAGCCAGAACCAAGCCTGGTATTTCTGCTTGTTTACCATCGCCATAAGGTCACGCAATTGTCTAATGCTCCGGTTTCCATCCGCTGATATAACCCTACCACCATTTGTCGGCCCTTACATCCGCTGTACAGGACGACCATCGACATCGGTCCGATCCTCAAAGGTCATGACGCCCCTGACCCACGCTAAATCCGACCGGACTGCACAGATCCTTAGTCATGCTAGTATTGCCTGTCGACCACCGACCACCATTCAAAGGACACTCATGCTGATTGCTTCACGACGACGACCTTGCCCCCGCCTCTCATTGCGCGGAGTCATGGCGCTCATCCTTCTGGTTATGAGTCTGGGAGTCAACAGGCCCGCTGATGCCGCAGATCCGGTACCCTTCCCCCCAGTCGATGAAAGCCTGGTTCTACAGCGCGGTATCTATCTACAGGCGCGCGATGCACTCAATCGTGGCCGCAGCGCTGACTATGACGCCCTGCGAGAGCAATTGGCGGGATACCCCCTGTTGCCTTATTTGGAGTACGCAGCAATCAGCTCGATCCTTAGCCGCCTGCCGCAGCGGGAAGTCGATATCTTTCTTCAAACCTATGCTGGCTCCTACCTGGCCAA
>JBDNGQ010000100.1:0-2843 GCA_041689205.1 Pseudohongiellaceae bacterium
AGTGGCCCACTTCCATGCACCATCAGGACAGCGGGAAATTTTCCGGTTGTATCGGGAACACATAGTGTACCGATCAATATGGCCTCACCTGCCTGGATGTTGATTTCCTCTTCATGCATCTCGATACCTTGGGCAGCTAACGTCAAAGCTCACCGGCGGCAATGAAGCGCAGCGGAGTTGCCGTCCGGTGCAGCGTCTTGTTGGCCGACTTGCGCTCTGAGTTGCTGCTTTCTTTGCTCGCTGATCTCATCCCAATGCTTGTCAGATAGAGCCCCTTCGAATGAATACAGGTAGTAGCAAACCGGCAACGTCTCATTCGGATGTTTTTCCTTAATCATACGATGTGCGCCGACAGCACCAACGTACCTTAAATCATCTTCGGGAAAAATCCCTGCTTCGCTCAATCGTTCAGCAATCTTCTTTCCGATATTCTTGAGGTCGGTGAGGCTCCTATTCCGAGACATAGTCATTCCGATACTCCTCGTTTGGCTCGAAAGACTGAACGATGTCTAAATAAACCCCGTTCGGGTCTTGAATACAGAAGTGTCGTTGCCCCCAATCCTCGGACCGCAACTCAAGCACGACTTTTAGCGATTTCGATTTGGCTATTGCGAAAGCAGCATCTGCGTCTTCCACTTCCAAGCTGAAAATAACGCCTTCGCCAAAGTACGGCTTTTGGAATATTGGTGGTTGAGTGGGTTGGTCTGGCAACAGAAAACCAATCTGAACGCCTGACTTCGAAACCAAGTGAATATACCAATCAGCCGAGAAGACAACATCAAAGCCAAGGTTCTCTGTGTAGAAGGATTTCGCTGCATCGAGATCCCTAACGGTAAATACGGGAAACGAGCTTTTGGGTTCGATCATTGGTGACTCCTCTTTAGTCGGCTAACGTTGGCGCTCCGCTTGAGCGAGGGGTTGGACCTCGCTCGGCGAAGCATGGCGTGACTGGCTCTACAGCTACACAAAGCCTTGCGCCTTGTAGCTGGCATGGCTGGCCTTGGTGAGGGCGGCCAGTTCTTTGAGAAGCGGATTCTCTAGCTCGGTGAAGTTAAAGCAGGACTTTCCTTGCATCCGTGCTCGCAGTTCGGACGACATACCGTCCAGGAGTTCTGGCTTCAGGTAGACCGGCATCAAGTGGTAGCTGACGTAGGACTTCTTGATCTGAACCGCGCCGAAGAAGAGTGGCTTCTTATTCTTCTGAATGTGCTTGGTGTCCACATAGAGCTCGGTGGCGTCGTCTTTCTTCCTATCGAGACCTTTGGCGTAGGGCTCCATGATTGCCCGCAACTCATTGAAGACGGCATCAAGATTCGGCATGGTGTTCTCCTTGGTGGCGATGAAGCAAGGAATGTTGATTGCGAGGCTTAACGTAAAGTTAAGGGGCTGCCGCGCTTTTGCGGCAGTCTCGCTTGAACGTAGGGTTGGACTTCACTGGATGCGCCCACCACCAACGCGTTCTTTGAAACCCTCACGGACATCTCCGATGAAAACAAGAAGCTGGCCTTCCGGGATACCAATTACCGCAATCTTCTGCTGCTCTGCTTCCACAGTGAGGTTGGCTGCGGCCAGTTCAATGGGAACATAGAGTGTCTTTGGCAGATTCTTTTTGTGTGCGCTCGCTTGCTTCAGTAATCGTTTGGATTCGATCTTCGATGGTCCAGCCTGCCCGGCCGGGACGAGGCTAGAACTGAGGATGAAGCAACTCGCCGCATCCATGAGTGCGATGAGATTGAAGTCTCCGTCTGCCCCGGTTTCAATCGGAGCATCGTTCAATTTGAACGCGATCCATGTTTCGTTGACTTGGAATTGGTTTGGATGAAGCACGATTGCCCCCGTGAAGCCTAACGTAAAATTGAGGGGCAGCGCGCTTCTGCGACGTCCCGCTTGAACGCAGGATTATGCGCAGCCGCTTGAAAAGGGATTCGGTATCGGCGCATTGAAGGTCTTGATTGCCATGGTCAAACGGTAACGCAATGCATGATTAACGTCAAACGTGATGATAATACTTGTGGAGGCCTGACGCCCGCAACAACTGCGCCAGAGAAGGTGGCGTCCGGTTGCTTGTGATTGTTAGGGCGGCTGGAGTATACTCGTACGGCATTCCCGTACATAAAATGGTGGTTACGATGGAAACAGTAAGTGTAAATAAGTTCAGGGATAACCTGAAACAACTTGTAGAACAAAGCGTTAGCCGACATGAACCGCTTAGAGTCTCCCGGCGTTCCGGGCAGGACTTTGTGGTTATCAGCGCTGAAGATTGGGAACGTGAACAGGAAACATTGTACGTCCTGCAAAACAGCAGCCTGATGCAACAATTGGCCGAGTCTGTTAAAACTCATACTGTGCGTAAGGGATACACGCCCACAAGAGAACAAATGGATGAGATCACTGGTATTTGAGGGCAGAACGTGGGACGCGTACGAGGCCATGCGCCAAAAGGACAAAAAGCTGCACGATGCTACGCGGAAAATCATTAAAGAGCTCATTCGATGCGACGACCCTTCTGTCGGGATTGGGAAGCCCGAACCGCTGAAGCATAATCTTTCCGGCTTTTGGTCAAGGCGATTGACCCAGAAAGATCGTATTGTTTATAGGTTCGATGAATCATCAATTTATATCTTCGCTCTGGGTGGTCACTATGACGAGCCCTAACGTCCTTAATAATAGGGCAGGGCGTTAGCCCTGATCCTTTTTGGGGGCTTCACCGCTTGTAGTGGGTCACCCTATAAATCCAGTGTTTTCGGATAAAGATTCAAACCACCGCAGTGGAAGTAAATCGCGTTACGAAATCGTTCTCTGCTACGAAAGCCGCACGCACGTCGTTTGAGCCTTTGGATGCG
>JBDNGQ010000101.1:0-1053 GCA_041689205.1 Pseudohongiellaceae bacterium
AGCGCGATTGATCAGTTTGCTCTCGCAGATGTCACAGCGCACACATTCTTTGAAATCAATGAGCGGACCACGAATAGCACCGGTAGGGCAAGCATGTTCACAGACCTTGCAGAGAGTGCACTGCGGGACTCGCTTGATGCGTAAGGGACTGAGCAGTGAGACCAGTCCAAGCGCGGCACCCAGCGGACACAGATAACGGCAATAGAAGCGCTCGATCAACACACAGCCCAGCACAATGGCAATCAATATGGACCACAGCAATATCGACGGACTAAAAAAGAACAGGGTGCCAAAGGGCTCGAAATACTGAAAGATGCTGATATTGCTTTGCATCAGCGCGCTCACCACAATCAGCGCCAGAACCGCATACTTGATGTAAAGAGCCCGGTCATGAAGCCACTGCGGAATTTTTATCTGCCGCCAGCTTCGGGGCAATGCCCGATTGGGAAAAAAGCGCGTGATGAAATCCTGCAGAGCACCAAACGGACAGAGAGAAGAACAGAATACGCGCCCCCAGAACAGCGTCGTGACCACGGTGAATGTCACCAGCATCAGCATCGGCAAATTACTCAGAAATATCTGCGGTCCCTGCAGCATGGCATTGGTGATGTGGGAAACTGATAAAAACCCGCCATCAATAAAACCCAGATAGAACAGCGTTAGCGTTAATGCGCTCCAGCGCAAGGGGCTGCTTTTACGCAGGAAGGCCAGCATCACCAGTGCAAAAATAAGCAGCAGAACGCTGACTTTCAGCCATGGCGTATCGCCCCAGGGAGGATCATGTCGCAGGCGGGTAATAAACCCAGCCTCGGCCAGCATCGCCTGTTCAATATCCTGTTCGGACAAAATGGCCTCATTACGCGCCAGTGCAAGCCCCACACCGCTAAGTTGATACTCTACCGAATAAGGCAGTTCACTGCCCTGCGGTTGATAGGAAATGGTGAAGGGTTGAGTCACATCGATATTTTCTTCCAGCACAATTGCGCCCGCATATTCAGCCCGGCCAGCAATTGCCCCTTCATCGGCATTACCCGCCGTAACAAAGCGTCGCAG
>JBDNGQ010000102.1:0-1899 GCA_041689205.1 Pseudohongiellaceae bacterium
GTGTATGCTACATGAGCTTGTTTAATCGCCCACGTATCACGTGCATTCCAGATATCCACAGGCCAATCACCAACTATCAAACGGTAACCACCGAATTTGTTTTTACGCGCGCCTAGATGCTCTATGTAATTCACCAGATCTGACCAATCGCCCTCCACAACCAGATCAATGTCTGATGTAAATCCCTTCTTGCCATAAAGTGCCAAATCTCGTAACACACCACCAAACAAATAAACATCTCCGTCCGGTACTGAAGCACTGACCAGATTAAGGAATTCAATCGCATTATTGGCTGCTGTGACGACACCATCCTGCACTAAATTTGGTCGATCTAAATCCAAATCGAATTGCGCCGACGATGCGGATGAATTTGCCTGTTCAGACAACAGCTGCATCACACGCACTTGCAGGTTCGGAAACGATTCGACAGGTTTGGTTATTAACATGTTTTCAGAGCCGCATATCCGTCGCATTTTCTAATAAGAAATTTCTCAGTCATGCCAGATATAGCATCACACAGAAGCTGGCATTTATCGTAGTCATCTCTACCCGATCTGTCATAGACTAATCTATAATTCTCGGAAATATCATTGAATACAAATCGCTCAAAGGGGTGGCCATTCTCGCCTTCCACCTTAATTGCTGCCCAAAGATAATTCTGTAGTGGTCAACTAATTCCGGACGAAGTTTTAGGTTGAATCTCAGCTTTTGCCGGTGGCACACCCTTGTTGTACTGATGTGGCCGGCGCCAGTTGTAATAGTCCATCAAATAAAAACCAATATCTCTTGCTGCTTCGTTTTTTGTTGTGTAACCCAGTGTCGGAACCCATTCTGATTTCAGACTTCTAAACACACGCTCCATCGGTGCATTATCCCAACAATTTCCACGCCGACTCATGCTCTGTTTCATCCGGTAGCGCCACAGACGCTGACGGTAAAGACGGCTCGTGTACTGGCAACCCTGATCAGAATGGAACATCACTGCCTGTGGTTTGCCACGCTGTTCGTACGCCATAACCAGAGCCCTCACTACCAGCTCTGCATCGGGGCTAGTAGATAGCGACCAACCCACCACTCGACGACTATATAAATCGATTACCACAGCCAAATAATGCCAACGACTTTCTGCCCAGATATACGTTACATCACCACACCAAACGGTGTTGGGAGTACCGACATCAAACTCCCGATCCAGATGGTTGGGGATATCAGGACGCTCGGCATCGGCAACCTTGTACGCATGAGAGCCAGGTTGTTTGGATACCAGCGCGGCTTCTTTCATCAAGCGGCGCACTTTAAATCTACCAATAACATGACCAAGTTCACGCATCATATCGACCAGACTTCTGCTGCCGGCAGCATTGCGCGTCGAGCGGAACAGCTGCTTGACTATACTGCGCAGGGTAAGCCTTTCCACATCAATTTTCTGGCTGCGTTCTCTGTAATCATAATAACTGCTGGCCGGCACATCAAACGCCGCGCAAATCAGTTCAATCCGGTCCTGCTCTCTCAATTTATCGATCAGCGCGTATGTTGCATCTGTTCTGACATTAAGAGAGCTGTAGCCTTTTTTAGTATTGTTTTCTCTCGCTCAAGCCGATCGATTCGATCTTCAAGCTCCTTGATCCGTTGTTGCTCAGGTGTCAGCGCTTTGCTCTTGGGCGTGATGCCAACACTTTCTTGTTGCAACTGCGTGACCCAGCGGCGCAATGCTGTCTCACCAATACCTAACGAGCGGCTTGCTTCAATAATCGAGTACCCTTGTTGGGTGACCAGCTGTGCCGCTTCCAGTTTGAATTCTGTTGTAAACGAACGTCGTTGCCTTGCCATTGAACACCTCTTTCAATGTGGTAATGTTACCACCTTAAATGGTGTCCGGTTTTATTAGACCACTACACA
>JBDNGQ010000103.1:0-11880 GCA_041689205.1 Pseudohongiellaceae bacterium
CACAAAACCACCGCAAAGACTGAAGAGCCCGATAAGCTTTGCTGGTACGACGCGGAAGGCAACCGTCACGAAGTGAAAGAGAATTATCCCGACCTGTGCACACCGGCGGAGTAGCCGGGTTTACATGGAAGAATTCGCCTGATTCACCGGAATATCCGTCTGGATTTCGAGGCAGAGCCCGCACCTTCCGGCGGCAGCGCAATGATTTGGCCGGTATGCAACATCTCACTCATGTCGATGCGCAACCCGTTGGGTCCTAGATTTTCTTGAGAGGAGCGTTGAAATAACTATGCCTAGAACAGTGCAGTGTATAAAGCTCGGGCGTCAAGCCGAGGGGCTCGATTTTCCGCCGTATCCGGGAGAACTCGGCAAGCGTATTTTTGAAAACGTCTCCAAGGAAGCGTGGAAAGCGTGGCTCGAGCAGCAAAAGATGCTGATGAATGAAAATCGGTTGAATCTCGCCGATGTTGCGGCGCAGGATGCACCTGTGGTGATGGTGCAGGGAGAGCAAAGGCAAAACGCAAGACCCCGATATTTTCCGTAGAGCGCATGTTTGGTTCTGGTCGTCCCGCTGGGACTTAACATTCGCAAGCGAATGTTAGCCCTCCGGCGCAACAAGTGCAGGCGTCACACTCTACCTGCTCAGATGGAGTAAAGTGCCTACGAACAGGCGAACAGGCGAACAGGCGAACAGGCGAGCGGGACTCCGGGCGTTAAAAATTACTACCTTGGGCCATTTGTCGTCTGCAGCAAGGACGGCATGAAGAGCATTATCGACGGCCAACAACGTCTGACTTCGCTTACGCTGTTTCTCGTCTTTCTCAACAACCTGCAAAAGGAACTTGGTGGTAAGGAATCCATTGAGCCACTGGTGTTTTCAGAGAAATACGGACGAAAGTCTTTCAATATCCAAGTGGAGGAGCGCAAAGTTTGTCTGGAGAAGCTGTTTCTTGAAGGCTGCTACGAAATTCAACCCGATGACGACGAATCGACCATAAACATGGCGAGGTGTTACGCCGACATCGGGGAAGCCTTTCCGGAAGAACTCAAAGACAAGGCATTCCCATACTTTCTCGACTGGCTGAAATACAACGTGATTCTTGTAGAAATTACCGCCTATTCGGACGACAACGCCTACACGATCTTCGAGTCGATGAATGACCTGGGGCTGAACCTGACCTCAACTGAGATGCTCAAGGGCTACATTCTGTCGAGATTCAAGGAACCGAAGGATCGTGAAAAGGCGAATATATTCTGGAAGGATTCCAACCAAACGCTTCATCGCTACAGTAAGGAGGAGGATCAGAAGTTTTTCCAGGCGTGGCTTCGGAGCCAATATGCAGACACCATCCGCCAAGGCAAGGTGGGTTCCTTCAACGAAGATTTTGAGAAGATCGGGACGCGCTTTCATAGTGAATGCGGCGTTGATCGTAGACACCGCGATATTAACGGCACTGCTCTTTATTCACTTCAACCATACAGCTTCTGCTGGCGCGTAGTGCTGTAAGCTTATAGTATTTGGGTAATCCGCGATATTAAGCGGCGGGAGAGTCAAGTGGTGGTGACACAAAATAAGCTAGTGGCAATATCGCCAATTGTCATAAAAGTGGCCAAGGCCATTAATTGGTGACTCATGGCGCTACATCCTGAATTTCCGAAATCGCCCTATGCCGAACTGCTGCCGGAGCAGCGCTGGTTTCCGGCGGCGGAAGAGCTTCGCAGTACCGCCTATGAGAAGTTGCTGCCGCCGCTGGTCGCCAAGATTCGCAGCGAGGTCACGGCGTGGCGGGACTCAGGCTATGCGGGCGCTTCCGACACATCACGCGCGCTGCTGAGCTGGTGGTTCGAGACCGAGCACATGGTCGAGCAAGCCGATGGCACGCTGTCGTCGTTCCGTTATTACTTCGCGCAGCGCGAAGCGGTGGAGACGGTGATCTGGCTACACGATGTGCGCAAGGTGCGGGACAAATTCGATTTACTGCGTTTCGACGCCTCGGGTGCGGTTTCTACAAATATGTTCGACGAGGACTGGCCGCGCTACGTTGTAAAGATGGCGACCGGCGCAGGCAAGACCAAAGTCCTGTCGCTGCTCATTGCCTGGAGCTTCTTTCACAAGCTTTATGAAACCGGCTCGACGCTCGCGCGCAATTTTCTCCTGATCGCACCAAACATCATCGTCCTCGACCGGCTGCGCGCCGACTTTGACGGACTGCGCATTTTCTTCAACGACCCCATTCTTCCGGACAACGGCCACCAGGGACGCAACTGGCGCGACGATTTCCAGCTCACGCTGCATATCCAGGACAAGGTGCGCGTGGTGCGTGATACCGGTAACCTCTTTCTCACCAATATCCACCGTGTGTATCTCGGCGACGTGCGCGAGCCTTCGCTGGATGATGACGACCTGCGCGACTACTTCCTTGATCCATTCGGCTCCAAGCCGATGGGCAAGACCACCGACAGCAAGACCGATCTCGGCGAGATCGTGCGCGAAATTGACGAGCTGGCGGTATTCAACGATGAGGCGCATCACATCCACGACCCAAAGATGGCCTGGTTCAAAAGCATCCAGGACATTCATCACCGCATGTTGCAGAAAGATGGCCGCCTTGCCCTGCAAGTGGATGTGACCGCTACTCCCCGTCACGACAATGGCGCGATCTTTGTACAGACCGTCTCGGATTACCCCCTGGTCGAGGCCATTTATCAGAATGTCGTCAAGCACCCGGTGCTGCCGGATGCCGCCAGCCGCAGCCGGCTACAGGAGAATAAGAGCGCGATCTTCACCGAACGCTACGAAGACTACCTGCAACTCGGCGTCGAAGAGTGGCGCAAGAGCTACGCCGAGCATGAGGCTCTGGGTAAGAAAGCCGTGCTGTTCGTGATGGTGGACGACACCCGCAATTGCGACGAGGTCGGCGCGCATCTTGAGAAAATTTGCCCAGAACTTGAAGGCGCGGTGCTCGTCATCCACACCAAAAATAACGGCGAAATCTCTGAGGCGGCCTCGGGCAAGAACAAGGAGGAGCTCGAAAGACTCCGCAAGGAAGCTAACGACATTGACACATGGAAGTCGCCGCACAAAGCCATCGTCTCGGTATTGATGCTCAAGGAGGGCTGGGACGTGCGCAACGTCACCACCATCGTGGGTCTGCGCGCCTATGTGGCCAAGAGCAACATCCTTCCCGAACAAACGCTGGGTCGCGGCCTGCGCTGCATGTATTTCGGCTCGGACATGCCGGAGACCGTATCGGTCATCGGCACGCTCGCCTTCATGGAATTCGTCGAGTCTATCCAGAGCGAGGGCGTCACTTTCGAGCGAGTGCCGATGGGCCATGACTCCGGCCGCAAGGATTCGCTTATCGTTGAGGTGGACACGCAGGACGCCGACAAGGACATTGACGCGCTGGACATCGAACTACCGAGACTTACTCGGCGCTTCAATCGCGAGTTCAAAGACCTCGATGCACTTGACCCCGCAAAATTCGGCAATGCCAAACTTCTGCTCAAGCACTTCACGCCCGAGCAAACGCGCGAGATCGTGTTCAAGACCATGCTCGACGCCGAAGTGCATCACACCATCCAGCTTGATGGTGCAGGGCCTGCCGACTACCGCTCCGTGGTCGGTTTTTTTGCGCGTCAATTATTAAAGGAGTTGCGACTCGTCGGTGGCTACGACATTCTTTACCCCAAGGTGAAGGCGTTCATGGGTGGGCATCTTTTTGCTGCATCGCCAGTCAATCTCGAAGACCCCGTAGTGCTGCGCAATCTCTCCGAGCCAGAGGCCGGGAAGATTTTGTTCGACTCGTTCAAAACCGCCATCAACGCGCTCACCATCCAGGACACCGGCTCGGTGCGCATTGAAGACTACATCCGCCTGCGCGACACGCGCCCCTTCCGCACCGAGAACCGCCCCTATCTCGCCCCGAAGAAATCGCTGTTCAGCAAAATTGTCGGTGAGCCGCACGCCGGTGGATTCGAGCTGACCTTCGCCGGTTTTCTCGATGCCGCGCCCGATGTTGCCGCGTTCGCCAAGAACTACCTCGCCGTCGGCTTCAAGATAGACTACGTCAAGGCCGATGGCGATCTCTCGAACTATGTCACCGACTTTTTCGTTAAAACCACCGACGGCACGGTCTGGATCGTGGAAACCAAGGGTCGGGTTGAACTTGATCTGCCGCAAAAGATGACACGCCTGCGCCAGTGGTGCGCGGACGCGACGCAGGCGAGCAAGGCAGAGGGCGGGCCGGAATACCGATTTGTATACGTCGATCAGCAAGGCTACGAACGCAACCCGCCTAAGAACTTCGCCGGGCTCGCCGCGAGCTTTACAGATTTTCAGAAAGACTGACGCGATGACGGATCACGACATCTCTCAGCCGGGCGTCCGTAAAATAGACCACTGCAACGCCAGCCTTAAGAGAGGGACAACACCATGAGCGAAGCACTCCCGGCAGATTCACAGGGCAAGATCATTGTTTTCGGTGCAAGCCAGATTCGCCGTGCTTGGGTTGATGAGCAGTGGTACTTCTCGGTGATCGACATCGTTGGTGCTTTGACCGACAGTGCCAGTCCGCCAAAGTATTGGGACGCCATGAAGCGGCGAGAGAAAGCGGGCGCTGGCGTTGACCTTTCTACATTTTGTAGAAAGGTGGCCTTGACCGGCGCAGATGGAAAAACTTACCAATCCGATGGCGTCAACACCGAAGCCGCCTTCCGCATCATCCAATCCATCCCCAGCCCCAAGGCTGAACCGTTCAAACGCTGGTTGGCCGAGGTCGGCTATCAGCGCGTCCAGGAAATCGAAAATCCAGAACTCGCCCAGCAGCGGATGAAGGAACTCTATAAAGAAAAAGGCTACCCGGACGATTGGATCGAAAAACGTGTTCGCGGCATCGCCGTGCGTGACGAGCTGACCAGTGAATGGCAGAAACGCGGCATTGCGGACCAGCAAGACTTCGCCATCCTCACCGCTGAAATCTCGCTAGCCACCTTCGGCGTTACGCCAGCGCAATACAAAAATCTCAAGGGCTTGCAGCGCGAAAACCTGCGTGACCACATGAACGATCTGGAACTCATCTTCACCATGCTCGGCGAAGCCGCCACCACCGAAATCGCCCGCAACAAAGACGCACAAGGCTTCGTGAAGAACAAGCGGGCAGCAAGGGCGGGCGGCTCCGTCGCGGGCAGCGCCCGTCGCCAGCTTGAAGCCAAGTCTGGCCGGAAAGTCATCACCTCAGAAAATTACCTGATCGACAAACCCAAGCCCAAACTGCCATCCAAGTTGAAAAACCCGAAGAAGACCTGACTATGGCCAAACCACCCAAAGAAGCCTACGACCTGACGGACGCCGAGAAGCGCGACCTCACCCAGCTCATCCAGCAGGGCAAACCATTGCCGGAGAAATACCGCTTCATCCTGTTCGAGGACAAGCGCGAGGTGGAGCTGGTGTGGAACGGCAAGAGCCGCGACGTGTGCACCACCGTGCTGCCGTTCCAGTCGCTGGAGCACGTGGACGAACCGCGCAAGGAAGCGCCGGAACTCGGCACGATAGACATGTTCGACACGCGTGGCCCCAGCTCAAGGGCTGGACCAACAAGCTCATCTGGGGCGACAACAAACTGATTCTCTCCTCGCTCAAGAGCGGCGCACTGCGCCGGCAGATCGAGGACGCGGGCGGCCTCAAGCTCATCTACATCGACCCGCCCTTCGACGTCGGCGCCGATTTCTCCATGGACATCGAAATCGGCGGCGAGACCTTCCACAAGGAGCCGAACCTGCTGGAACAGATCGCCTACCGCGACACCTGGGGGCGCGGGGCGGATTCATTTATTTCGATGATTTACGAGCGGCTGATTCTGATGCGGGATTTGCTGGCGGAGGATGGGTGCATATATGTACATGTTGGTTATCAGGTTTCGGATTTCGTGAAGTTGGCGCTTGATGAAGTATTCGGACGTCACTACTTCCTGAATCAGATAACTTGGCAGCGATTCGGTGCACACAATGACGCAGGTAGATACGGGAATGTGACCGAAACTATTTGGTTTTATTCAAAGTCCGATGGCTATTTCTTTTCACCACCACGCATCCCATTGACGGATGAATATATCGGAGAGCGTTTTATTGCTGAAACTGAAACTGGGCGACGTTTTTACCCTCACACCTTTACTGGTGCAGGTGCTGGCCCAGCGCGTAAATTTAGAGGCGAGCTACTAGATCCGCCGAAAGGGCGACATTGGGCACAAACGCAAGAAGGTATAGATGAGCTTGAAAGACAAAACCGACTGTATTACACAAGCAATGGGACTCCCTATCAGAAGAGTTATCTTGACGAGCAAGAGGGTCGGCCTATTCAAAACATATGGACTGACATTCGGATGACTAAGAGCGGTGCTGAACGTCTCGATTACCCAACACAAAAACCCGAAGCCCTGCTCGAACGCATCATCAAAGCCAGCAGCAACGAAGGCGATCTCGTCGCCGATTTTTTCTGCGGCTCCGGCACCACGGCGGCGGTGGCGGAAAAGCTCGGGCGCAAGTGGATTTGCACCGACCTCGGCAAGTTCGCCATCCACACCACGCGCAAGCGACTGATCGGCGTGCAGCGCGAGGCTAAGGATTCCGGCAAGTCGTTCCGCGCCTTCGAGGTGCTGAACCTTGGCCGCTACGAGCGGCAGGCTTATCTCAACGTCGGCGGTCGGCTCAGCGGCAAACAGAAAGAACAAGCGTTGGCGCAAAAGGAGCGCGAGTTCCGCGATCTCATCCTGCGCGCCTACAAGGCCCAGCCGCTGGAAGGCGAGAGTTTCTTTCACGGCAAGAACGCCGGACGGCTGGTGGTGATCGGCCCGATCAACCTGCCCGTAGGGCGGCTGTTCGTGGAGGAGGTCATCACCGAATGCCGCAAGCGCGGCGCCTCGCGCGTGGACATGCTCGCCTTCGAATTCGAGATGGGCCTGTTCCCCGCCGTACTCGAAGAGGCGAAGAGCAAAGGCATCGACCTGGTGCCGAAGCAGATTCCCCCCGAGGTGTTCGACAAACGCGCAGTCGAAAAAGGCCAGGTAGTGTTTTTCGACATCAGCTTCATCGAAGCCACGCCGCGCTACAACAAGAAAGATAAATTCACTCTCGCCATCGAGCTGACCGATTTTTCCGTGTACTACACCCAAGGCGCGATGGAAGCCGCAATCGCCAACCTGAAGGAAGGCAAGAGCCAGGTGGTGTGCGAGGCCGGACAACTCTACAAAATCGCCAAGGACAAACAGGGCGTACTCACCCGCAACAAACTGACCGGCCTCTGGACCGACTGGGTGGACTACTGGGCGGTGGACTTCGACTACATGAGCCGCAAGGAAATCATCAAGGTGGCGAAGGATGCCGGAGTTAACGACGTCATTCCCACGGAAGCGGGAATCCAGAACGCCGGCAAAACTCTGGACTCCCGCCGGAGCCTGCCCTTGACTTCGATCGGGGGCGGGAGCGACGGTAGCGGGGATGGTGAACTGGAGTTCGAAGAACGCTGGACCGGCGGCTTCATCTTCGAAAACGAATGGCAGAGCTTCCGCACCCGCAAGAACCGCGAGCTGGAACTCACCTCCGCGTCGCACACCTACACCAAGGCAGGCCGCTACACCGTGGCCGTGAAGGTGATAGACATTTTCGGCAATGACACCATGACGCTGGTGCCGGTGAGTGTGGGGTGAATGTGAATACTCGACTAACTCAGATAAGGAAGCGCACTTCGAACTATTGGGCTCCTAGATTGATTCAATGGCGGCTTCTTGTCGCAATTTTCACTAACCGACTTTGTGCTTGGATAGCTGGTGCTGTCGTCAGCCTCTTTGGATGCTCAATCGCCGCTAGTGTGCTCTT
Organism: Pseudohongiellaceae bacterium; assembly: GCA_041689205.1. GTDB lineage: Bacteria > Pseudomonadota > Gammaproteobacteria > Pseudomonadales > Pseudohongiellaceae > JAVVEG01. The sequence goes on from JBDNGQ010000103.1 coordinate 7,873, forward strand.
TATTCCCCAAATTCGTAGTGCCGCAGACGAATTTCAGCCCTTGGAAGCAATTCTTTCACAGCTCGGGGCGACGTATGGAACAATTCTCGCGCTCGTTCTGACGCTTTCAATTATTCCAATACAACGGGCTGGCGAGGTATGGTCACCGTCGATCATTCGCTTCTACCGTCGAGACCCAGTTACATACGTTACGTTCGTGTTGCTTGGCATTTTTTGTGTAGTGAGTTTCTTGCTCGCGGTGCGCGGACTTGCAGGGTTGCCGGTCAGCATCGTGCTTGCATTCTCTTTGGCAATTCTAGGTATCAGTCTTGACCTGCTTCGGTGGTATCACGGGCATGTATGCCAACTATTGGATCCGACTTATGCGGTGGGATTGGCTCTGAAGCATGTGAGGCAAGTTATAGATGAAGAAAAAACGCTTGTTACGCGGGTTGCCCGGCTTCAGCATCAGGTGCTCAGTTCAGCGCAACAAAGCCAATGTTCCGCCGAGGACATCGAAGCTACTATCTATCCTCTCATTCGCGGATATCCAAACTCCATCAATTCATGGATTAACGATCTAGCAGAGATAACAATTAAAGCGGTAGCCCGTGGCGAAAAGCTACTAGCCAAAACCGCGATATTCGCCATTGCCGACCTGACCATCCATTACCTGTCCTCTCGAAAGCACAATTTGACGCTAACGCAAGCGCCAGAAGCAATGTTTTTGGTAATGACATCGGATGTGAGCATCGTCACAGATCATGCTTACGAAGCGTTGCAGGAAGTAAGCCGCACGGCGGCGGTACAGAGTGATGAATCTACGGCTATCCGTGTGTCGGAGGCGTATCAGGCAATCGCCATTCATGCAGCTAAGCTAGAGGCCCGCGCTTTTCGCGAGCATACTGCGCCGCTAACGTTTGCTCCGATCTACTACGCTTTGGCTTGCGTCAAATATGCACAGGCCAAAGGGCTTGACGAGGTGGCGTTCCAGACAGCGGCCATCCTATCCAGAATTCCACGCGCGGCACCTAAGGATGTTGCGGAGACCGATATTCATATACCGGTAATCGATGGGCTCTTCGACATCGCGATGTACCTGTATGGGAAGCGCAGCCATGCGCTTGCAGAGGAGGTCAATGGTCATCACTTCACCATTCTTGCCCATATGCTTCAGCGGGAGGACTACTACTTCAAGGACACGCTGCGCCACGTGTTGGAAAAGATTGAGGTTCTAGCGCCGCTCGCAATTCTCAACGAAGCAATGGCAGGTCGCTTGAGCATGGTGCAGCCACTAGGGAAGGCATACGGACTGATCAATCAGACTTCGCTCGGCTACATCTTTGATCAGGCTGCTGCCACCTTGCCGAAAGTAGAGGCTGATCGCGAATGGATCAATCCTTACCATGATCTGATCGACATCTCAGACATTATTGCGGACCATCTGCGTAAGATCGCCGAAAACAATGAGTTCGGTGAAAGCTTCCTGATTTGGGAAATCGACAACCTCATCAAGCATATTGCGATCACGATTGAAAGGTTAATTGATCAGCCTCTTCGGACGGACCACGGCGACGAGAGCGCATTGATCGATAAGTTTCTTTGGATACTGGCGTTTTACTGGGTGGCGTTCAAGGGCAAGAAGAGCATTAGCAAGCGTCGGGCTGACGACTGCGGCGATTCTCTAGTATTTATCGGCCTACTATTTTTCGCACGAGGCCACCCAGAGGTACTCCGCGCAAGCATTTCGAACATTCGGTCCATCTTGGATTCCTATTGCGAAATTGCTCAACCGCCAGATTATTACGCCATCGGTGACATGTTTGCCCATTTGTGGGGTATCCGAATGGTTCTGGTCGCTAGGAACAATGCGGCGATTACTCAGGTAGTAGATCAGGCTCTAAATACCAAGCCGGCTGCTCTGACAGATGAGCGGTGGCAGGCAGCCCAGAACGCAATACTGCTTCGCCGAGGTCAACTTGAGGAGCGCTTGGCGGAAAGGACAGATCGCTTGCAGTCGGATAACGCTGAAGCACTTCTACGTCGATTGCTGCGAGAAGCGCAGTGAGCGGCAGCCTGCGGGCGCAATAACCGCAGGGCATTGCGCCGCATGTAAATAATCAAAATACTCCCAAGATGCGGGACAATAGGAACAGGAGGTATAAATTATGGCTGCCGACATCACGTTTGAACTTGCTTCGCTGCGTTTCGATGGCAAGCGGTTCGAAGGCCACGCGCTTGACGTGGAGTGCACGCAAGAACTGATCGCTTACCGTACTTTGATTCTTGAGTGCGCCAAGGAGTTGTGGCGGCGCAAGAATCAAGGTCGTGTGCGGCTTCCCAAAGGCTTCGAGGAAGGTTTCCGGTTGCAGTTCAACAGACTTGATCCGGGTTCTGCGGTCGTTCCGCTGCAACGAGTTCGCGTGGCTGACCAGTCTGAACTGGACTTTGGCAATTTGGATGAGTTCGACGAAGCAGCCGACTTGATAGACGCGGCGATCACCGCCGCGAACGAGGATCAGTTGTTGCCGGACGCGCTACCCTCCAATGTGATCCCGTTATTTCGTGATTTTGGTAAATCGTTGCGCGCCGATGAAGTGTTGTTTACCCGTTCGCGCCACGGCTCCAAGGATGCAGCCTACACCGCAAAAGCCCGTAAACGGCTGGCCGAATGGGTCGGGGAGACTTACGAGGATGTAGTGGATGTAATTGGAGAGGTTCGCATGGCCAACGTGGGGCCTGGAAATTTCACGCTCCAGCTTGAGAAAGCGGAGACCTTGGTGGGCGGACGCTTCAGCCCGGAACAGGAAGCGGAAGTTCTTGATGCGCTCCGCAATCACCGGGCTGTGCGTTTGCGCGTGCAAGGAACGGCAGAATTCGCAACAAGCGACCGGCAGATCAAGCGGTTTTCACGGGTGGATAAAGTGGAGACTGCGGTGCTGTCGGATCAGGAATTCGATGAAATGGCGGTTCCAATCTGGGAGCAACTGGCTGCAATCGGTGAATCGGCGCCTCTAGGTGCATGGGATTCTGTTCCGACAGACCTGTCGAAGCGCATTGATGACATTGTCTATCGCTCTGATTCGGGGGCCAAGTGAAAGTCGTGTTCGCAGACACCGGCTACTGGGTGGCGCTACTCAACCCGAACGACCCGCTACATGGGAAGGCTATCGCTACTTCAAAGGGGCTTGGGAAATTCCGGCATTTGACAACGGAGATGGTGTTGGACGAGCTCATGGCAGCACTTTCCCAGTTGCCTGTGCGAGCGCTTGTTACCCGCGGTGTTGAAGCTATTCGCGCGAACCCGAATGTGGAGGTCGTACCGTAAACTTCCATCCAGTTCCGGGAAGCTTTCGAATTGTATAAACGGATGGCAGATAAGGAATGGAGTCTCACAGACTGCGGGTCATTTGAACTTATGAAGGCGCGAGGAATCTCGGAGGCTTTAGCTCACGATCGGCACTTTGAACAGGCGGGTTTGATAGCGCTGCTTCGAAGCTGAATTGAACACGCTCCGCCGAATGATAGGCGGTAAAACGAACCGCGCAATGAGTAGACCTATGACAAACCGACTAGCCCTAGAAACCTCCCCAACTGTCGCAACGCTCGACGATCTTGCCAAGTTGGCAAACTACTCGCTCATGGACACGCTCAACTGCGACCCTGACGCGACAGCAAACGGAGCCGACCACGCGCCGCGAGAAGTCTTTACGGGCCACTATGTCCCCGTCAATCCCACGCCAATCAAAGACCCCGAGTACGTCGTGCACAGCAAAAGTTTTTTCCGCGAACTTGGCTTCGCCGACAGCATGGCGCAGTCAGCCGACTTCGTCCGCATGTTCTCCGGCGACATCTCGCACGTTCCGGAGCCGATGCGCAAGGTTGGTTGGGCGACTGGGTACGCACTTTCCATCTTCGGCACTGAATACGACCAGCAGTGCCCGTTCCAAACCGGCAACGGATACGGCGATGGTCGCGCAGTTTCCGTGCTTGAGGCCGTCATCAACGGTAGCCGCTGGGAAATGCAGC
>JBDNGQ010000104.1:0-9670 GCA_041689205.1 Pseudohongiellaceae bacterium
GTATTCATGCTGGCTCTGAAACGGAATCACCTGCAGCACCAGATTGCCCAGCATTGCCCGGTCGCCAGGCTGCGGATGCTCTGAAGGCGCAAGGGCGTTTTTACTCGACCAGTTGAACAGACCTCCTGCCGCCGTGTTACGCGCCAGGCTGTTGAGCACCCGTCCTTGCGGGACAAGGCACAGTACCGGGGCATGACGATGCTGCAATGCACTAAGCCAGCTTGCCAGTGCGTCGGTTTCATAAGTAAAAATGGATATCAGCAGGCTGCCTGGCTGCGACAGCCTGGCCACATCGGCATTGGCCACTCCGATAGACGCCAGCAACTGCTGCCGCTCCTGCTGCTCATTGCTCTGCCAGAGATCATGCTGATGCAGCAGATCGTGCTCGCGCAGCAGGCCTCCGGTTCCCTCGACAAAGCCCGGAAAAAAGAAGATTTTTCGCATTCCGTTGAGCGGATTTATCGACACCAGACCATGACATTCCCCCACCCACTCCTCGGCGCTCAGGTATTCCAGGTTAAACCACAAGGGCGGCTTTTCCTGCTGCAATAAGCGCCGCTGAAACGCCTCGGGCAACTCACAGGCAAAGGCCTCAATCAGTATATCGATCGACTTCTCTGCTGCTGCCAGCTTCCTATCAAGTGCCAACTCCGGTAAGACCTGTTGTGAGAGCTCTGATAAGACCTCCTGCGGCCAGGACCTGAGCAGCACTCCGGCGATGCGTCTGTCGGTAATTCCACTGAAGTCCACACTTTGTGTGCCTGAACCCGCAGACAACAAGGTCTGCAAGGCGGTCAAATCATCCAGCCAGAGGGTTACATCAACTGCGTGTTCCGCGTACAGCTGCCGGGCCAGCCGCCAGCAAACGCCAATATCCCCATAGTTATCAATAACCTTGCAGAATATATGGCATACGGGAACGGCTTGATTTTTTGCTACAGGTTCTATCACTAAGCTGATGGATCCATACACGAGATCGGGACGTTCAGCATAACGACAGCTCGCCTTACATAACAAGGAAATATCATGCGCACCTCCTCCACTCTGGATTTTGAAGACCACATGTTTTATCCTTCCGCCCCTCTCCAGGATGCGCTCCTAAAGGATGCTCCGCCACTATCAAGTACCGATAAAGAATCAGGGAACATGAAAAAAACTAAAAACATTCCAGCTACGCCTAACGCATCTACAGCTTCGCAATTTGTGTTCAACTTTGGTCGTAAAACCGATGGCAACGCAAGCATGCGCGAACTGCTGGGCGGCAAAGGCGCCAATCTGGCAGAGATGGCAGCCATTGGCCTGCCAGTGCCGCCGGGGTTCACTATCAGCACAGAAGTCTGCACCTGGTTCTATGCCAATAATCGCCAGTACCCAAAAGCACTGGCTGCTAATGTGAAAGATGCAATCGCCAACTTGGAAGGCCAGCTCAACAAACAGTTCGGCGGACGTCACAATCCCCTGCTGGTGTCGGTTCGCTCCGGCGCCCGCGATTCAATGCCTGGCATGATGGACACGATTCTCAACCTGGGCCTGAATGACCAGACTGTGGAAGGACTGGCTCTGATTTCCGGCAACCCGCGCTTTGCCTGGGACTGCTACCGCCGTTTTATTCAGATGTATGGCGACGTGGTCATGGGCGTTCAGGCGGTTGACGACGAATCGGAAGATCCATTCCATGCACTGCTGGATGACCTGAAGCGCAGCCTGGGCAAGATTTATGACAATGAACTGACTGCCGACGAACTGCAACAACTGGTTGGCCGCTACAAGCTGCTGATCAACAAGCACACTGGCAAGAACTTCCCGCAGGACGTTTACGAGCAGCTGTGGGGCGCCACGGGGGCGGTGTTTGGGTCGTGGAAAAACTCGCGGGCCATTCTTTACCGCCAGCAGTATGGTATTCCTGCCGAGTGGGGCACAGCAGTCACCGTGCAGGCCATGGTGTTCGGCAACGCCGGTGATGACAGCGCAACCGGGGTGGCATTTACCCGCGACCCGGCGACCGGCGAGAAAGCCTTTTATGGTGAATACCTGGTTAATGCTCAGGGCGAAGATGTGGTTGCCGGTCTGCGCACTCCCAAACCAATTGCGGCAATGAGCAAAGAGATGCCTGCCAGCTTCGAGGATCTGGAAAAAGTCCGCAGCAAACTGGAACGGCACTTCAAAGATATGCAGGATTTCGAATTTACCATCGAAAACGGTCGACTGTTTATTCTGCAGACTCGCAATGGCAAGCGCACCGGGCTAGCGGCAATCCGCATCGCGGTGGAAATGAACCGTGAAAAAATCATGGACCAGCGCACGGCCCTGTTAAAAATCCCTGCGGAATCCGTAGACAGCCTGCTGGTCCCGGTGTTCGATGTGCGCGCACAGAAAGAAGCCAAAGTAATCTGCAAGGGTCTGCCAGCCGGACCCGGCGCTGCCACTGGACGCATTGCGTTCACCGCCGCTCAGGCAGAAGTAGAATCGCGCAAAGGTAACAAGGTAATCCTGTGCCGTTCGGAAACCTCGCCAGACGATCTTAAAGGGATGCTCTATTCCCAGGGCATTCTTACCACCCGCGGCGGCGTTTCCTCGCATGCGGCACTGGTAGCCCGCCAACTGGGCAAAGTCTGTATCTGTGGTGCCGGCGATATATCCATTAACTATGAACGAAAGACCCTGACAGCGAACGGCATTGTGCTGCGCGAAGGCGATTACATCTCCATCAATGGCAGCACCGGCATCGTCTATGCCGGCCTGATCGAAAGTGCCGACTCAGAAGTTAAACGCGTTCTTGAAGGCACTCTTAAGCCGGAAAAAAGCTACACCTACGAATTGTTCAATACCGTGATGGAATGGTCAGATAAATACCGCAAGCTGCGCATTCGCACCAATGCCGACACCCCGGCAATGGCACAGCAGGCTGTTGCCTATGGCGCTGAAGGAATCGGCTTATGCCGCACTGAGCACATGTTCTTTGAAGGCAACCGCATTGATGATATGCGTCAGATGATCCTGGCTGTCGACAGCGTGCAGCGTCGCGAAGCCTTGAAGAAACTGCTGCCCTTCCAACGCAAAGATTTCGTCGGCCTGTTCAAGGCCATGGCCGGCCGTCCGGTAACTATCCGTCTGCTCGATCCCCCCTTGCATGAATTCCTGCCTCAGGATGACGCGGTGCGTCGCCAACTGGCTGACAAACTCGGGCTGCCGCTGGACTTTGTGATCGACCGAATCAAAGCCCTGCATGAAGAAAACCCGATGCTTGGCTGCCGCGGCTGCCGACTTGGTATTCTCTACCCGGAGATTACTGAGATGCAGGTGCGCGCAATTTTTGAAGCAGCGGCGCAGTTGATGACCGGCAAAGATGCCATCGAAGTGAATCCGGAAATCATGATTCCGCTGGTGGGCTTTAAAGCTGAGTTGGCGGACCAGCTCGATATTGTGCACCGGGTAGCCGCTGAAGTAATGGCAAAGCGCCAGATCACCATCAAATACCTGGTCGGCACCATGATTGAAGTGCCACGTGCCGCTATTACTGCAGATGAGATTGCAGAACTGGCCGAGTTCTTCAGTTTTGGCACCAACGATCTTACCCAGACCACCCTGGGGCTGAGCCGCGATGATATGGGTTCGTTCTACGATGTCTATCAGAGCAAAGAGATCTACAACAAAAATCCCTTTGCCAGCCTGGATAAATCCGGTGTTGGTAAACTGATGCAGTTTGCTGTGGAAAATGGCAAAAAGACCCGCAAAGATTTGAAGCTGGGCATTTGCGGCGAGCATGCCGGCGATCCTGACTCGATCGATTTTTGCCACAAGCTCGGATTGCAGTATGTCAGCTGCTCACCACCACGCGTGCCCATTGCGCGGCTGGCGGCAGCACAGGCCGCACTGCGGGATCAGAAGTAAAATCTGCTGATAAGGCTGGCAGTACGGACTGATTACAGGTCTGACGCAGAAGCTAGCCCTGCAGTTCATTTGCAGGGCAGGCTTCTGCAAATTCAGGGTCCGCCAGCTTTTTCTGCTGCAGCTCGTACATGTGGCGGTACAAACCATCCTTCTGCATCAATTGCTGATGACTGCCCTGCTGCATTATCTCGCCCTGATGCAGCACAATTATCTGATCCGCCCGGGTGATGGTGCTGAGCCGATGCGCGATAGCGATAATCGTGGTGCGCCCGTGCAATGCTATTAATGCCTGTTGAATAATCGCCTCGGTATGGCTGTCCACGCTGGCAGTGGCTTCATCAAGAATCAGAATGGCCGGTTCGTGCGCCAGGGTGCGCGCCAATGATAAAAGCTGTCGCTGACCGGTGGAGAAATTGCCACCACGCTCACCCAGTTGCGTGTCATAGCCCTGCGGCAGACTCATCACAAAATCGTGCAACTGGGCCTGTTTCGCGGCCGCTATCACGGTTGCCTCGGCCATCTCCCGACCCAGCGTAATATTATCCCGCACCGAGCCTACGGTGATGAAGGCATCCTGCAACACCACCCCGACACGATTACGCAGGTTTTCCCGGTCGATACTTTCCAGCGGCTTGTCATCGAGCAGAATCTGGCCCTGCTGCGCGCTGTAAAAGCGCAGCAGCAGGCTCATCAAAGTGCTTTTGCCACTGCCGGTATGCCCGACAACCGCAAAGAACTGCCCGGCTTCGACATTGAAACTGATGTCCTTCAGCACCGGTGTGCGCTGGTCATAACTGAAGTTGATCCGATCAAACCTCACTTTACCGCGGCTGATCAACTGGTCAGATTTAACTTGCAGATCCTCATCTGCGTCAATCAAATTGAATACGCGTTCACCTGCCACCAGCGCCTGCTGCAACATGCTCAGCCGCTGGGTCATTTCTGTTATTGGCTGAGTAATCCGCGACAGGTAACTGATGAATGCATACATCACCCCCACTTCCAGCGGTGAATCCATTGACAGCACACCGAAGTACAGCAGCAGGCCCGCCAGGGTAAGCATACGCAGCAAATCGGGCATCGGCCGCAGCATCATGGCATCCAGCTTCAGATTGCTCATTCGCGCCCTGAAGTAGCCCTGGCTGGTTTCCGTGAAGCGGCCTGCGAAGCGCCGCTGCTGATTCATAATCTGAATAACACGCATGCCGCTGACCGCTTCGCTCAACGAGGCATTGATCTGGCTGAGAATACTGCGGGCGCGGTGATAGCGTGGGGCACTGAGACGCTGATAAACCAACATCACAATGATGACCGTGGGCAGAATGAAGCTGCAGACCAGCATCAGCCTGATATCCAGCACCGCCATCGCAATAAAGATAGCGATGATCAGGGTGATATTCTGCACGAAGGCAGACAGCACCTGCACATACAGGTCTTTGATCGCTTCGGTATCATTGGTAATACCGGAAACCAGCTTGCCGGTCGGGCGATGATCGAACCATGCCAGCGGTTTGCGGATGACTGAGGCAAATACCTGGGTGCGGATCGAGCGCACCACAGAAAAGGCCACCCGATTAAGCCGCATCGCCTGCAGATAACCGGCCCAGGCCGAACTCAGATACAGCAGCACGAACGTGGCGCCCAGCAGCATCAGAGTGTCAGCGGGATAATAGCCAGGCACCACATGATTATCGATAAACACCTTGATCACGATCGGGCTGAGCACCTGGCCGAGTGTTGCAATCAGCAGCAAACCAGCCGCCTGCCACAGCAACCTGGGATAGGCCAGGGTGTAGCGCAGCAGGCGCCGCAGCGAACCACTTCGTGATTTCGGGAAAATGTTATCGTCCGGATTCAACGGCCTGCTCCAGCTTCTGATAATCAATCATGCGCGTATACCAGCCCTGCAGGTCAAGCAACTGCTGATGCGTACCCTGTTCAATCAATTCACCATGGCTGAGCACGATAATCTGGTTGGCATCCTCGACAGCAGACAGGCGATGACAGAGCACCAGGGTGGTTTTACCGGCACGCACGGCATTGAGATGGCTGAGAATATTTTTTTCAGTATTGGCATCAACTGCGGACAGCGCATCGTCCAGAATAAGTATCGGCGCATCAATCAGCAGCGCACGGGCGATAGCGATGCGCTGTTTCTGCCCGCCGGACAGAGTAATGCCCCGCTCACCCACCAGGGTATCGTAGCCATCGGGAAAGCGCAGGATGTCATGATCCACTGCGGCCAGACGTGCCACTGCCTGGATTTGATCAAAACTTGCATCAGGTCTGCCCATCGCAATATTTTCAGCAATGGTCGCGGTAAACAGAAAGGGATCCTGAGGGACCACGGCAACCAGTGAGCGCAAAAATTCCAGCGTGAAGTCCTGCACCGGTGTGCCACCAATCTTCACATCGCAGGACGGATGATCGTAATAACGCAGCAACAGATTCGCCAGGGTGCTTTTACCCGCACCCGTGGCGCCCACGATGCCAAGCATCTCTCCGGCTGGCAGAACTATATGTACATCTTTTAGTACCGCAGCAGCGCCTGTTAGTACCGCAGCAGCGCTGTTAATCACCGGCGTATTGCCTTGCTGCAGCGCCGTGCTGCTGCCAGCGTCAGGGTAGGTAAAATTGCCGACATGCAGTTCAACATCGTAGTTCAGGCACTCAGTCTGCAGGCCGGAGTCGACCACAGGCGAGGGAGTTTGCAGCAGCTGATTGATGCGTGCATACGCAGCTTTTCCTCGCTCAACTATGTTCAACAGCCAGCCATAGGCAAACATTGGCCAGACCAGAAAGCCCAGGTACATGGTGAAACTGGTCAACTGCCCCAGCGTCAGATCGCCCTGCTGAACCAGCCAGGCACCCATGCTCATGGACAGTAGAAAGGAGGCACCAACAGTCAGCAGAATGGCTGGATCATAGAGGGAGTCAGTCGCCGCCACGACCATATTGGCCTCAGCAGCCTCATCCGCAATTTTCAGAAAATCGCTGTCTTCATGCTGCTCGCGGCCGAACGCGCGGATCATCCGAATACCGGATATGCTCTCCTGCACCCGGTCATTAAGATCTGAGAAACGCTCCTGAGCTGAAATAAACCCGTCATGCAGTCGATCGCCAATGATAAAAAAGAACCAGGCCATCACTGGGAATGGCAACAGCGCCACCAGGGTCAGCTGCCAGTTGATTGCCAGCATCATCACAGCCACTACCAGTACGCCGGTGACCAGGCCATCGACGCCCGACAGCACGCCCTCGCCTGCGGTCATCTCGACCGCAGAAATATCATTAGTGGCCCGCGCCATCAGATCGCCGGTGCGATGCCGTTGAAAAAACTCCGGCGACATCATGGTCAGGTGGCGGTAAATTCGCTGCCGCATCAACTCGGCCAGCTGAAACGAGGAGCTGAACAGGAAATAGCGCCAGAAAAACCGCAGCACGTAAATGACCAGTGCAAGTGCAACGATGATGGCGACATAGCGCAGCAACAGTTCGCGCACCAGAGTCTGCTCAATGATCTGATCAATCAGTCGGCCGGTCAGCCAGGGAATTATTATTTCGAGCACGTCGACACTGAGCAGCATCAGCACTGCTCCGGTGTATCGGCGCCATTGGGCTTTAAAGTACCAGCCCAGATCCAGAAATATCTTCATTCCATGCCCGCAAGAGAGACCATCAAATTACCGGTTGATAAAATCCGGGGCGGGGATTATCGCTGATTCCGCTGCGCAGATCAGCACTATCTGCTTAATCGTTACCATTGAGTTCATATCTAAAAACAATGTTTGTCCATCCGTGTGCGTTTGCTACAATGGCGCCCGATCATCCTGGCACCGTCGCACGGCGCCAGACTTCTTAGAGACCTGCCTGAATACGACCTCGCGCGGAGGAGACTAATTCGCCAATGAACACTGAAACCATTGAAGTGGAACACTTTTATACCCGGGAAACCTTCGATCGCTTGAAGGCGCTTGCCGACACCAAGGAAACGCCTTTTGTTGTTATTGATCTAAAAACTATCGGTAAAGCCTACGACACCCTGGTAGGTCACTTCCCGTATGCCAGTGTTTATTATGCGATAAAAGCCAATCCTGCTATCGAAATCCTCACCCTGCTGCGAGACAGAGGCGCAAATTTCGACGTGGCCTCTATTTACGAACTTGATAAAGTGCTGGCGCTGGATATTGCGGCTGAGCGTTGCAGTTACGGCAATACCATCAAGAAAAGCAGGGATATCCGCTACTTCTATGAGAAGGGTGTGCGCATGTTCGCCACTGACTCAGAAGCGGATCTGCGAAATATTGCCAAAGCAGCACCGGGTTCACGGATTTATGTGCGCATCCTGACGGAAGGAAGCCACACTGCCGATTGGCCTTTATCAAGAAAATTTGGCTGCCAGACTGACATGGCAATCGACCTGCTGATTCTCGCCCGCGAACTGGGTCTTGATCCGTTCGGAATTTCTTTCCATGTCGGTTCCCAGCAGCGCGATATCGGTTGCTGGGATGCGGCTATTGCGAAAGTAAAGGTTATCTTCGAGCGTCTGCGTGAAGAGGATAATATCACTCTGCAGATGATCAATCTGGGTGGCGGTTTTCCGGCCAATTACATCACCCGGACCAATACGCTGGAAGTGTATGCTGAAGAGATCACCCGGTTTATTCAGGAAGATTTCGGCGATGATTTTCCGCAGATTATTCTGGAACCCGGCCGCTCATTAATCTCTAACGCCGGCATTCTGGTATCGGAAGTGGTGCTGATTGCGCGTAAATCACATACCGCTCTGCACCGCTGGATCTACACGGACGTGGGTAAATTCTCCGGCCTGATTGAAACCCTGGATGAAAGCATCAAGTATCCTATTTATGTAGAAAAAACCGGTGAACTGGAAGAAGTGGTGATTGCAGGGCCGACCTGTGACAGCGCCGATATCATGTACGAACAGTACAAATATGGCCTGCCTCTGAATCTGGCCATAGGTGATCGCATGTACTGGTTCTCAACCGGCGCCTATACCACCAGCTACAGCGCGATTGAATTTAACGGCTTTCCGCCTTTGAAGTCTTATTTCGTTTGATGCTTTGATGGCCATGTTCTGAGGAGCATGGCCAGCTACACCCCGCTCACAACCCTGAGGCGACCATCACACCGTCGCTGTCCATCACATCAACTTCGACCTCGATACCACTGCGCACACTCTGCGTGACCACACAAAAATCTTCAAACTGAGCCAGCACGCTGGACAGCTTCTGTAACTGCGTTTGCGGCACGCCAAGATGCAGTTGCACATTCAGTTTAGTAACCCGCCAGAATTTCTCTACCCGGCTGACAGTGCCAGTCACAGTGGCATGCACGTCACCGGCATCCTCTTTATGCTTACGAATAGCAAACAGCAGACTGGCGGCCAGACAGTTAGCCACAGAAGCTGCCAGCAACGCGGAGGGACCCGGCCCTTCACCGTCGCCCAGCGGGGGCGGTTCATCGGTCATGAACTTACCGAATTCACCGAAATCAATCTCAAAAAGATATTTTTCAAGCAATTTCAGTTTAACGCTGAAGGTTTTCTCTTCCATCTTTGTCACCTGCTGTTTTGGTGGAACGGTTTTCAGGGCTTCAGACTAAAGGTTCAGGCTTTCTGATCCGCGGGCAGATCATCCAGCAGAATCCCCAGCGTGTCGGATTTGAATTCTCTGCGGTAAAGCACCGCAATCACCAACAGGCAAAGCGCCATAAATATCCACGCGTTCACGAACCAGCCCAGTACAGCCATGCTGAA
>JBDNGQ010000105.1:0-9907 GCA_041689205.1 Pseudohongiellaceae bacterium
CGGAAAAAGGCGAATGTTAGATGGGAGCGGGTTGCACTTAAATCAGTTATTAATTGGACCCAAGCGAGGTTTAGAAAAACAGTATGGCCAGTGCAAATACAAATAAGATACAAACCCATGGACCGGTAACTCAGCGATTACTGCGTGTGTGGCTGGCAATATTACTGGTGGCAGCCACTGCAACCGGCACGGCAGCAACTCCCGAAATCAATCAACCACTGCTCAGTTGCGACTTTGGTGACGTGGTGATTGACGTGTCTTTTTCAAGCGCTCGTCTTAACAGCTGCAAACAAACGGACAAGCGCGTTTTCAGCGTTTCTACCGCACCTGAAAACGTACCCATAAATCCAAGCCCCTGGTATGCCTTTAAGGTGTACTCGGAAAGCACGCAGAACATCACCCTCTACTTGCATTACCCCTTATATAGCCACCGCTATCTGCCTAAAATCAGCAACGACGGCCGCACCTGGCAACCCATTGATCAGGACAATATAGAACTCCTGTTCGATGGCAAAGCCGTCAAATTGCGCCTCCGCGTCGGACCCGAGGCACTTTGGGTAGCCGCCCAGGAAATCATTGATAACGAGTTCTACGATAATTACACCCGTGAACTGGCTGATCTTGATTTTCTTGAACGTCAGGTACTGGGATTGAGTGCAGGCGGGCGCCCGATCTACATGGTGGAAACAACTACCTCGGCAGACCGCTATATAGTATTGATTGGCAGGCAACACCCCCCGGAGATAAGCGGCGCGCTCGGCATGAAATATTTTATAGAGCGGATCGTCCGTGACGAGCCTTTAGCCAATGCCTTTCGAGAAAAATATGGCGTTCTTATGGTTCCCAACATGAGCCCTGACGGGGTTGAGTATGGCTTTTGGCGGCACAATATGGGCGGTGTCGATTTAAACCGCGACTGGGGCCCGTTTACGCAACCTGAAACGCAACTGATGCGTGACCAACTGAACCGGTTCCTTCAACCAGGGATACCTCAACTTAGCCTCTTTCTGGATTTTCACTCCACCAATCGCGATGTGTTTTATACCCAGACACGAGAAATGACGCAAGTTATGCCGGACTTCACCGACCTCTGGCTTAAACAGGTACAGGAACGCATGCGGGAGTCCTATCCGAATTACGAAGTAGAGGTCGTGCCTGGCTATAATGCCAAATCAAGCGTAGCAAAAAACTGGATCAGTAAAGTCTTCGGCGTGCCAGCCATCACATTTGAATATGGCGATGAAACACCGCGCACAACGATCAATCAGCTGTCTGTGATCTCTGCAGAGGAAATGATGAAACTCTTACTGAGCTTTGAAAACCAGGGAGCCTCTGAATAAGCTACGAACATTTCTCACGTTCGCCCGCCCTCACCTGCCTCCGGAAGTGGTTCGCCGCACTGACGCACGACAGATACCGTGTATTGTTGATGAAGACTGTAGCAACTGTGAAAGGTAACTATTCGCGCCCAGGAGGAAGTGTCCATGGCTGTCACTGGCGACCCAATGTATCAAAACAGACTGCACCCGATTCACGCGGTATTGTTGGCCGGTACCATTCCCTTGTTCCTGGGGGCGCTATTGAGCGACATCGCTTACTGGTCAAGCTACGAGATTCAGTGGAGCAGCTTTGCTTCCTGGTTGATTGTCGGCGGTCTTATTTTTGCCGGCTTCGCGCTGCTGTTTGCCATTATCGGTTTGTTTCGCTCCGATCATCGTGAACGGCGTTCCTTTATTTATACTCTTCTACTTCTGGCAACCTGGGTACTGGGTTTTATCAATGCGCTCGTCCATGCCAAAGACGCCTGGGCCATAATGCCCGCCGCGCTCATCCTCTCTGTGATCATTGCCGTCCTGGCCCTGCTGGCTACGGGTTCGGTTTTCAGGGCTATCGCCAGGGAGGTGTTAGATGAGACACCCGAACGTTCTCGCAATGAGTGCTCTGACGCTGCTATTGACTGCGTGCGGCGACAACATGCCGATCTCTTCACAATATGGTCCCGATCCGCTACTTCCGGAACCCAGACGCGGCTTACTGCCGAATATGACGATTGCGGAACCGGCACCCTGGGGCGATCAGAAGCCAACAGTGCCTCAAGGCTACACAATTGCGGCCATAGCGATCGACCTCCAGATCCCGCGTCAGACGCTGGTTCTGCCCAATGGCGACATCCTGGTGGCCGAAGGAAAGGGGGGCAACGCGCCCACCCTGAAACCAAAGGATGTCATTGCTGGCTATATCAAATCCAAAGGTACAAGCTCGGTGGAGAGCGGCGACCGTGTGACCTTGTTGCGCGATGCCGACGGTGATGGCCGCTATGAAATGCAGACTATCTTCGCCGACAACCTCAATGCCCCTTACGGGCTCGCGCTGGTGGATAACTCGCTCTACGTCGCCAATCAGGACTCCCTGGTGCGTTTCGATTACAGTGACGGCCAATCTCAGACCAGCGGCCCACCCGTCAAGATCACGGACCTGCCTTCGGACATCAATCACCACTGGACCAAGGCGCTGACGGCCAGCGCTGATGGGCGCTTTCTGTATGTTGGCATCGGCTCCAACAGCAACATTACCGAGCGGGGAATGATAGCCGAAGTTGACCGGGCGATGGTGTGGGAGATCGATGCAGAAACAGGGGCGCATCGCCCTTACGCCACTGGTTTGCGCAATCCCACTGCGCTCACCATCCAGCCGGGAACGGATCAATTATGGGTGGTCGTTAACGAGCGTGACGAGATCGGCCCGAATCTTGTTCCTGATTATATTACGGCCGTTCAAGATGGCGCGTTTTACGGTTGGCCCTGGAGTTACTGGGGGCAGAATGTGGACACGCGTGTAAAACCGCAGAATCCGCAAAAAGTCGCAGCGGCCATCATGCCGGACTACGCGCTCGGATCTCATGTTGGGGCGCTGGGCATTGATTTTTCCACGCCCGCAATGGGGACTGAATTTGCCGATGGCATGTTTGTCGGTGAGCATGGCAGCTGGAATCGCCCGGAGCCCGTCGGCTACAGAGTGGTCTTTGTGCCATTCCGCAATGGTCGACCCGCAGGAGAGCCTGTTGACTTTGTCTCCGGCTTCCGCGGAGAAGATGGCATGACTCGAGGTCGCCCGGTCGGAGTGACGGTGGATCCGCGCGGAGCGCTCATTGTCGCCGACGATCTCTCCAACACGGTCTGGCGCATTACGCCAATCCAGTGAGATGCCGCGTTGCTCAAACTCAGTGAGATGCCGCAACCGCGCAAAGCACCCTGACGTTTTATGTAACGATTCGGGTATTCAGTTGGAGAGCGAACATAAAAGAACAAGACGGTGCCGTATTTTCAAGAATCATTATTCTCAACCAGGAGTAGATCCCCATGAAAAAAGAAGCATTGTTTTGCGCGCTGTTGTTTATGCCGATTACATTCGCCACGGCTCAGAACACCGCAACGGACTGGGACGACGCCCAGAAAACGCTCATCCAGGAAATGACCACCAAGTATGGAGAACCGGACGGTGAAACCGATAGCCGCATTGTCTGGACTAATCCTGAGGGTGAGTTCGAAGAGATCATCATCTTCCGGAACAAGGTTGATCATGATTTCCCCGTGGCTCATAAAGACTACCTGGAGCAGGCGGTCTACCACAACGTCCCCGCTGACAAAATGGATGAACTGGCGGCGTTCGATGGAAGTATCATTGTCTATCGCACCGAGGGGCGATTGGCGGCACGCTGCGACAAGGAGGGCGCCAACATCCTGGCGCTGAACCTGGCGCATGACATCATCATGAATGACAAGAGTGTCGAGCAGGCGAGACAGGAGTATGCACAAGCGGTCCAACAGATGATGGCAGGCAATACTCCTGAAATCATGAAGAGTCTGGCTTTTGAATCAATGGCTCCTGCGGCTGCGAGTTTCTCTGATGTTGCCGCCGCTCAGTCAGGCAGACCAGGTCAGCAGGAGGCTGCAGGTGCTGGACGCGCTGGCGCACAGCCCGGGCAGGACCGCAGTCCTGCGGATCCGCAAGCCCCTGCCAGTGATCGGGGAGCGCGCCAGAATCAGACAACCTCCGATCGGCCACAAAGTGATCCGGACAATCGCTGAGTCGAACCAATCATCTCGATAGCAGACCTTCCGCTAGCGGTGCTGCCGAGAGGATTATGCTGAAATAAAGAAAGGCGACAACCAGCAATTCAGGTTGTCGCCTTTTTTGTGTACAGGCGGGTTTGAGGGACAAGTTAACTATTCCCATCCACAAAATTTCCTATCACCTGACCGTCTGCTCCACCCCCAATCTGGTCAATACCTCTTCGGGCGGCCCCTCATAATTTAATGACGGCTGGTTCCCCACGTAGCCGATTGCCTCCCAACCTTCCGGCGTTGCGTAGTAGGCGGCCGCGGTGAGTGAGCGAAACCTGCTGAAGAACCTTGCGCCAGATCTGAATGCGTCTGTGGCACGTTGCGCGAAACAGATGTCATCGCAGATAGCCCGCTGCTGTTCCAGCGCCAGTGCCGCGAACACGCGACCAAATCGCCTGGAAGCTTCCGCGTCCAACCAATCGAGTCCGGGCAGCACGATATCGCGATCAAGCAACTGTGCGGGATATGGCGCGCTAACCCATTCATCAACGAAGTCGATAACGCGCAGCTCGCTGGCGGCGGGACCAAGATTGTCCGCAGGGAGGATAACGTCTGCCAGTGCGATGGCGGCAGCACGCTGTGTTCGGCTCAGGGTTAATGACCAGTTGTCACCCGGCTTGTAGGTATGGTTGAGCAGTGGATCGCTGCCATAGCCTGTGGCTGACACTGGCGGGACACCTGGCACCGGTTCAGCGCCGAACACCAGGGCATCGCCCAATTGCAGCGTGGCGGCAACAGCGACGAACCATTTGAACACGGTGCGGCGCGGCAAACGTGGAGCCTCGCTAACGATGAGGGGAATTGCACTGAGAGATTCTGGTTCTTGAAAGTGATGCGACATTACAGTAGCCCTTTCTTCGATTGGTCGACCAGATAATCACCAGCGCGCCACGCCAACGCCATGATGGTGAGTGTCGGATTCTTGTCTGCGTTCGATGGGAACGGCGTGCCATCCACCAGAAACAGATTCTTCACGTCCCAGGTCTGATTGTATCCGTTGCACACCGATGTGTTTCTGTGGCTGCCCATGATTGCGCCGCCCACCTCATGGATAATTTTGCCACCCGGGTCGATGTGGTTGCGACCGGTGGTCACTGTGCGAACCGTGCCGCCCATGGTTTCAATAAGTTGTTTGAAAGTCTGTTCGGCGTGGTCGCACATGCGCTGTTCGTGTTCTGCCCATTTCCAGTGCCACTTCAGCACGGGTACGCCCCATTTGTCCTTCACTGTGTCATCGAGTTCAGCGAAACAATTGTCGTTGGGAATCATCTCGCCGCGGCAGGCAAAACCCATGAACGAGCCATAGTAGCGCCGCGCTTCCTGTTTATACCTGGCACCATAGGCACCGGCCCCGAGATCGTCTGGTAATGGATTACCACCACCAGGCATGCCACGGGTGGCACCCATCTCGATGTGGTAACCACGCGGGAAGCCCAGTTTTCCCGCTTCCTTGTACAGCCACCAGGGGGCGTAAAAATGTGAGCCACCTGCCCCGTCTTCGTTATAAGGGGGCAGATTCTCCAGCGCCGGAATCTGGCCCTGCAGGCTGGTGCCAACCGTATCCATGATGTACTTGCCCACCAGGCCGGAGCCATTGGCAATACCGTCGGGAAACAAAGTGCTTTTGGAGTTGAGCATGATGCGCACGGTTTCACCGCTGCTGGCAGCCAGCACGACCGCCCTGGCATTCACCTGCACATCCTTACCAGTAGTTTTATCAATAAACAGCACGCCGCTGGCTTTGCCATCCGGCCCCAGCAATACTTCACGCACATGCGCGTTGGCAACAATATCAAGGTTACCGGTCGCCAACGCGGGTGGCAGGTGTACCGTTGTGCTCTGGTAGTTAGCCCCGGTGGAACAACCGCGACCGCAAGGCGTCGCCCAGAAACAGGCAGCTCGAGCGCGCATCGCGTCACCCACAATCTTCTGTGCCCAGGTGTTGCCGGGAAAAAGTTTTGCCGGGAGTCTGTCAGCATCGAGTTTCTGCGTCAGCACAGCCCGGTGTATGGGAATGATGGGAATGCCCAGCGTCTTGCCGTGTTTCTGCGCCAACAGTTCACCGGCGCGACCTTTGGGTGGCGGCTGCAAGACGCCATCGGGTGAGTTTGGTGTATTTTCCAGGCCTTCGTTGGACCCGTATACACCGATGAGTTGCTCCACCTTGGTGTAATACGCTTCAATCTCATCGTAATCGATCGGCCAATCGAGACCGAAGCCGTCGCGTGACTTTGGTTTGAAATCGTAGGGTCCATTGCGTAGCGAGATACGCCCCCAGTGGTTGGTGCGGCCGCCTAGCATGCGCGCTCGCCACCACCAGAACTGTTCCTCCGGCTTGTCGCTTGCCTGCGTGTACGGCTCAGCCTCCATCTCCCAACCGCCGTCGATGGTGGCATCGTGGAAGCCGAAAAATTGTTTGTCCGGGGTGGAAGTACCAAGTAAAGGAGCTTGATCCTTGCGCTGGAACATCGGCGTTTCAGCAACCGGATCATAGGCGCGACCCGCCTCCAGCATCAGGCACTTGATGCCAGCCAGCGTGAGCGTGAACGCCATCTGCCCACCTCCGGCGCCGGAACCCACAATAATGACGTCGTAGTCTTTGGTGGCTTGCTCGGCTTTGATAGTCAACATGGCGGCGTCCCATTACATTGTTATTGTTGCGCGCAGTTATATGGTGTTTTGCACAAATTCACGCAATCGGAATCTTAGCCCGAACCGTTCACCAATTCCACCTTGGCGGGTACCGTGCCGTCAATCAATCAAATGGCCCTTTAAGCCTTGCTCTAAGTGGATTAGTCTATTAGCCTGAGTCTTCGGATTAAAGCAAAGAGAGTGGATCTTGTATGGTATTCAGCCGCAGAAAATTCATAGGTCAAACGGCAACACTTGGGGTTGCCTCAGTACTCGCCGGATCATTCGCACCATTCAGCTTCGCACAGACGCCAGGGGTGAAGCCTGCACCAATGATGCCGGCGCCGAACTTTGTCGCAAGCAATGGCATCAACATGGCAGTCTACGAAAAAGGACAGGGGCCTGCTGTGGTGTTTTGTCATGGCTGGCCTGAGCTGGCGTTCAGTTGGCGCAGTCAGTTGGATGCTGTTGCTGCGGCGGGATTTCATGGACTGGCACCCGATCAGCGAGGGTTTGGTCTCACTGGCGGACCTGCAGACCCTTTGCAATATGACATGCAGATTTTTTGTGATGATTTAATCGGCATGCTTGATGCGAAGGGTATCGAGAAGGCGACATTTGTAGGTCATGACTGGGGCGGCGCGGTAGTCTGGGCGATGGCCAGACTTTACCCTGATCGGTGCTCTGGCATTATTGGTTTAAATACCAGCGCCAGCCGACCGACCGGTTTACCACCGGTAGAAAATTCTGAACCGTCACTTCTTGTTCTGGGGCCCAACTATTATGTGGCTACTTTTCAACAGCCCGGTCGCGCCGAAGCTGTGCTGGAGGCGGATGTCAGAAAGACCTTTGATTTTATTTTGAGCCGCGGTGGCATCTGGGATCGCGAGTCTTTTGCTCAACTACCCGAAACCAGTGCAGAGCGGCAGATGGATTTGCTCACTATGCTGCAACGCGAAGACCCGCCCGGTGAGCCATTCATGTCCGAGGCTGTGATGAGCTACTTTACCGAAACATACACGGCTACTGGTTTTACCGGAGGGTTAAACTGGTACAGAGCAGTCGGCAGGATGGGGCCAATTATGGCCGCAGCAGCCCCTCGCATAGAAGTGCCCTGTTTGTACATTGGTGCTGAGAATGATGTGATTTTGCCACCTTCAAGCTCTAACGGTATGGAAGATTTTATTACTGACCTTGAAAAATACACGGTAATGGACAGCGGCCATTGGACTCAGCAGGAGCAGCCAGAAGAGGTAAATCGGGTCATCGTCTCCTGGTTAAACCGGAAGATAGTTTAGTCGTTGGGGAATTGGGGGAATTGGTGGGAATTGGGGTCAGGGACAATTATCCGGAAATCGACTTAACATCAGCTACCATCCTTGAAATCAATGCTGCTTTCGATGCCGGCACTCTGAACTCAGAAAAATTGGTAGAGCTGTATTTAGACAGGATAAATGCTTACGACAAAAAAGAGCCTGCAATTAACGCGGTGCTGCTACTGAATCCGAATGCGATGGCACAGGCTCGAGCCCTGAATGCTGAGCGCCTCGAAAAAGGTCGTAGATCACCCATGCATGGGATTCCAGTCGTCCTCAGAGGCTCCCTGGATACTGCTGATATGCCAACCACCGCAGGTTTGTTTCTGTTGAGGAACGACTCGCGCTGCCACGAGTACTTGAAAGGCGCCTGTTATGAATGCTCCAGCTTATTGACGGGACGCCCTGGCTGATAATCCAGAACCAGTTGAATTTCCTGCTCAATCTGCTCCCGATCAACCAGTGCGCTGAACCAGGGTTCTATGGTCTGAGCGTGAACCAGACCAAGCAAGACACCCAGCACTGCCCCGCGATGAACATTGTCGCCGCCAAGATTTGTGTTCGCCAGCAGTGCGGTCTCAGGCTGATCCCAGTACTTGTAGAGCAGATACAAAATACCCGGCCAGGCCCCATCAATATAGCAGGCAGGGGAAAACAGCTGGCCGATCACCTCACGATCATCGCGTTTTTTGCGAATCAATGCTGGCAGATCAAGTCCTGTACTGCTTTTGGCGGCATCGGCAATAATCGCCATGACTGCCGTGTTGTCTTCACAAAACAGAAGCTTGTCAATTAACTGCACGTATTCGTCACAGATGCGCGCAAGGAAGGCATCGGGATGGGTTAATCCAAGGTGGGTCCGGGCATCAACTTTGACAGTTTGCAGGGGTATGTCCTGGAGTCTTCCTGACAATACCAGAGCTGCAATACTCACCAGTCCGCCGATAGACGGTGTGTCGTGGGTGATTGCTGCGCATTTCTCTGGCGGCAGACCTTGTTGCAGATTGGCGAAGAAGCCACGGTGGTAAGACTCGGCATAGCTGTCATTATGGAATGGGGTGTCAGACGTCATAAAGCGGATGTATTCGGTCAAAAAAGCAGAGGGCTCATAGTCACCGCGACTCGCTATCAGGCATCTCATCAGCACTCGTGCGCAGTGGGCATTCAGCGTGTTTTCGCCGGCTTTCATTCCCTGATGGTAGTGAACGTTTGCCTGTCCCCAATAGTGCCGCCTGCCCTTTAATATCACATCACCCACAATCTCCTGCCCGGGCCTGGTGAGATTGCTGAAGCGGCGCCCGCCGCCTGTGGTGGAGTGCAGCGACATGATGGACGATGGATGGAAGTCCGGTGCCGCCTCGAGCTGTCGAATACCACCGGGGAAAGCCTTTTCAATGTCGCTGATTTTGTAATACCAATGAACCGGCATCGCCAGCGCATCAGCCACAAAAAGATTACGAAGCGCGGCGCCAGCGCGACGATAGTAGAGGTCTTTAGCATTCAAATATCACGCTCCTGAGCAGGGAAAGATAAGCGCAAAAAAATAGACGACAAACCCTCAATAGTCCAGGCCTGGTTCGTGATGCGCCCCTGGTAAATGGTGTATCGCAGGACAAGCATAAAAGTAGAACAAAAGGTATATAAGAAAAGGAGTGTTGTCCAACTCGTGCTCAAATTGCGAGCTGAGGCCTGCTATTCGTAGCGCAGTGCATCAATTGGATCGAGAATAGTCACCATACCGATGACATTATCCAACGGTGAACTTGCTGAAACGATGGATTGCGGGTATCTGTACCGCCCTATCGGACTGGAAAATCGAAAAACTGATCGGTATAG
>JBDNGQ010000106.1:0-2422 GCA_041689205.1 Pseudohongiellaceae bacterium
AGCAGCCGCAGCGTGCCAGAGAGCAGGCCGTCGTCAGGGAGCAGCCGCAGCGTGCCAGAGAGCAGGCCTTCGTCAGGGAGCAGGTCGTTGTCAGGGAGCAACCGCAACGTGCCAGAGAGCAGGCGCTTCGCACGCAGCAGCCACAGCGCGCCACAGAACAGGCGCTTCGCACGCAGCAGCCACAGCGTGCCACAGAACAGGCGATTGTGAGGCAGCAGCCACAGCGCGCCAGAGAACAGGCGATTGGCACGCAGCAGTCCAGAGATGTGAGACAGCAACCGGAACGGGCCAGAGAGTCAGCCGTTGCTATGCAGCCACCACAAGCCAGAGAGCAGGCGATGGTCAGACAGCCACAGCGCGACCGAGAACCTCAGCGCAACCAGGGCCGCAACTCAGACATCCAGCATAACGAGGAATAAGCAGACGTGGTGACGATCAACTGATTGTATTGATCGTCACCATATTAGTTCGGCCGCGCTGCGCTATCGGTATTCCTGTAGCCAGCACAACCCGGTCACCGGGCGAAACAAAACCGTGCTCTTTAAGATAATCCTCCATCACTTTCACACTTCTGTCGGTGTCGAAAAGCTGTTCAATTTTTATCGAAGTGACGCCCCATACCAGATTCAATTGTCTAAGCACTTCATCGCTTTCAGTAAAGGCAATGATCGGTATCTGCGGACGATACTTGGCGATCCTTTTGGCGGTTTTTCCAGAATGGGTAATAGTCGCAATTACCTGAGCTTCGACATCATGAGCAATAGTAACGCAGGAATAGCTGAGTGATTCGATCACCTGTTTCTCGCTTGCCCCTAGTTTAATGTAGCGCATTCCATAATAGATCTTGTCGGTTTTAGTCTCAACACTGCGACAGATTCTATCCATAACCTTAACTGCCTCGAAGGGATACCTGCCGATTGCCGACTCTCCTGACAGCATAATGGCATCAGTACCATCAAGCACCGCATTGGCGACATCAGAACTTTCGGCGCGGGTCGGTCTGGGATGTTCAATCATCGACTCAAGCATCTGCGTGGCGGTAATTACCGGTTTCCCTGCGCGTTTGCATTTATCAATAATATCTTTCTGTATAAGCGGAACGCGCTCACTGGCAATCTCAATGCCGAGATCACCCCGTGCCACCATGATGGCGTCGGATACTGCTATAATCTCGTCGATTTCTTGCAGCGCTTCAGGCTTTTCTATTTTTGCGATTACCGCCGCAGTGCCGCCAAGTTTGTTGATGCTGTCGATCAGTTTGCGCACATCATCAGCATGGCGGACGAAAGACATCGCAACAAAGTCCACACCAAGCGCTATTCCAAAAACCAGATCCGCCATATCTTTTTCGGTAATCGCCGATACTGAGGTCTTTACGTCCGGCAGATTGACACCTTTGCGCGATTTGAGCATGCCGCCGACCACCGCACGCGCAGAAATATGTCCCTGAGTGATCTTCACAATAAGAAATTCCAGCAGACCATCATCCATCAGGATGGTGTTCCCAACGCGAACATCCTTGGCAAGAAATTCATAATCTATTGGAATCAGCGACTCTGTTCCTTCCACATCATCAGGCGTCAGCGTCACATAGCTGTCTGTGGGTATAAACTGTTTGCCGCCCGCCATGCAGCCAACCCGTATCTTTGGCCCTTGCAGATCCATCAGGACAGGTATCTGGTAGCCCAGTTTATTGGACACGGCACGAATGCGATCGAAGGCCAGCTTATGATCTTTGTGAGAGCCATGAGAAAAGTTCAGGCGGGCAACATCCATTCCGCTCAGGATAAGTTGCTCAAGTTTTTCTGGGGTATTTGAACTGGGTCCGATGGTGCAGACAATTTTGGTGCGGCGTTGAGGGGTTTTCATATAAAGTCATGACTCTATTCAATAAGATGATATGTTAATCATCGTCGCGGAAAACGGTGACGCTGGTGAAGTCACCGCTGATATCCACGTCGACAAGAAATTCGATGGGCTGGCAGCAAATCTGGCAGTCCTCGATGTATCGCTGGCTTCCTGCAGAATAATCAATAAGGGTGGAGAAAGTTTCTCCGCAGTAGGGGCAGTTAATGCTGGTCTCTGTAATCATAGTATATCCCTCCACTAGCGGGCAATGATAGCACGATGCATGCTGGCAGAGATGCCGTCTTTGTTGATTTCAAAGCTGGATGTGATAGGCTCGACAACGTTTTATGTCTGAAAGTTGTGAATTAAAATCTATGGATTATTTCTTACTGACGGACAACGCGAATTTGCTGTAACCATTCATACAAGGGGAGAGTTCTCTGAAAATGTCGAACAATAAAACCATGCGCTCAGCGCTGATCAAGTTAACTGCAGCGGTAGCTGTTGCTCCAATGCTGGCCTTTGCACAGCCGGACATGGCGCCAACTAACGATCTGCCAAATCCATATCACAC
>JBDNGQ010000107.1:0-2221 GCA_041689205.1 Pseudohongiellaceae bacterium
AATCACTTAACCTGAACAGGAGTTCAAAACCAACTGCAGTCTGGTCGACTTATCCACAGCTGTGTAGTACGTTACACTGCTATAACGCCTGGTCAATTTTAAACCAGCACAGATGGTCAATTTAAACCCAGCGCGAACACCAAGGGTGCCGCCATGGCCGGCGCCTACACATCCTGGCTGATAGTGTCTACCGGTGAGGCGCCGGTGAATTTGCTGTTGCGGATATAAGAGCCGGTCACAACCAGTTCTTCAATCGCCGGTTCGGCCTGCTGAGCATGGATCAGTGGGGGTAGGGAGATGGAAGTGAGAAGACAGCCTTGAATCAGGAAACGCAATTTCCCTTTCTTTGAAAGATGGGACATTTTTACTCTCCAGACATGTGATGGTTATTTTTTTTATTCATTTACCACTGCACTTCTATTTCGAGACTTGTCCGGCTTTATATTATTTGCTTTTTACAGTTTCCTCGCAGCGGTTGGCTGCAACAGGATGTTACGGCTCTTGGTGTGCATAGTAATGCTTCAGCCTCTGAGTAGTCCAATTCTATTTCCCGAGCGCGCATTCGGTTTTACAACAAAAATAATCACCTAAGAAATACTTCTCAAGTTGTTTTGAGTCGTTTCGTAATAGTGAATGTTTCCTGAGGAGCATTCAGGTAAACAGCATGATTACAATTCGTCACGATTCTCGCTATTTAATTGCGGGATTCGGATGAAAATTCGTGACAATTTCGCGCCGCGCGCCGCAGTGGGATGTCGGCCCGTTCGACCCCCGGCAAAAATTATGATAATGGAGACATCCGATGAATCCCTGTCGATTTTACCTGCTTGCTGTTCTGATCGGATATGCATCCCTGCTTTTCCAGGGGAGGCATGCGGCAGAAAGCCCGTTCAATGTCGAAATTCCGCTTCTCAGCTAGGAGCCCAGCTTCAGTGACTTTGCCGGCATGGCGCCGGCCACCCCCCTGGCCAGACAGGATCGGGTCGGGGCCATGCTGACCAGACAGGTGAGCGAAGAATGCGATCGCGTTGAATGCTACCTGCGATGACATGAACTACAACGGTGATGCGGGTAATACGGTTTACCGCGTCGCGTGCCAAAAGCAGATTGTTGTCCTGTTTGCTGTGAACCTGTTGTAGGTGATCAACCGCCCCGTTGCCGTGGGATAGCGACTGGACCGCCTCAAAACCAATCGCTGAATTCAAGCTCAGCGCTGTCAGTTGGCTTAAATACGGACATGCCGTCGCGCGCTACGTGGATCTCACCATCAAAACGTGAGGGCGCATCGCGCAGGAAGGCCGGCTCCAGAAACCGGCTGGGCAGCGGTGGGACCACGTGATTGAGTATCAGTGCAGAGGCCATGGCAAGCTGGGCAACGTCGGCGGCTTCTGCTGGCGTGGTGGGATAATCAAGCACATCCTGCATGATTGCGCCCAGATTGGGGTCGTCGCGAGCGATAATATTTTGTTCAAGAACGCTTAACAGTTCAGGTTGCAGACCTTCAATCACCAGCAGATCAGCGCCTTGTGCAAAGCCCGCAAAGCCAGGCGAGCGCGACATAATCAAGTCGCCACTGAATACCACCGAACGGCCTGCATATTCATATCGATAAGCCACCGCCGGCGGGACCGTAAACGGACATCGGGCTTTCATGCGCACCGTTAACCCAACGTTGCAGAGCCAGATTACCCAGATCCGCGATATGGTCTGAATGAAAATGAGTCAGAAACACCGCTTTGATTCGATCGGGCCGCAGCGCCAGTAGCGCGATCGCCACAATTACCCCGAGCACTGCAAACAGCAGAATCCTGTGCATTTGTTATCCCTTACTGAGTTTTTTTGACTGCCTATTGATGTTTTGCACAGTTGCCTTGGCATAGGGAGGCAACATGCCGCCGAGCTTGCCCACGCTCAGGCGGGTCTGCTGAAATACACGTTTGGCAGGATCCTCAGCTGTTAACGATCAGTTCAGAGCGCGCAGCTCTTCATAAACGATAGGAATAAAATCCGCAGCAGTCCATGAGGGCACCTGGCCCCAGCGCGCATCGTGCGCTGCAGAAGGTGCCGCCGCCATGGTTTGTCCAGACTCAATCCCTGAGCGACCAGAGCACCGACGCTTGCGCGGATGTCATACAGCAGTTCCAGCACTTCTTTCATGCCCTCGCGGTCGCTGACCCCGGTGCCGTGGCCTGGTATTACTTTAGTATCCGGCCCAGCCAGC
>JBDNGQ010000108.1:0-5445 GCA_041689205.1 Pseudohongiellaceae bacterium
AGGTAAGGTCAACACCATCTGCATTGATTGCAATTCTTGAAGCGCTCAAACGTTCAGGCAGTCTGCAAGCAGAACTGGTGGTGATCTAATGGGCGAAACCGTAACAGGAGCTGGCAGTTTTTATGATTTTTCTGGGCTGCGCCAACTAAGCAGTAGCTCGGCAACCGGCAAAACTGATATGCGTGCCGCAGCCGCGCAAGCGGCTAGCGAATTTGAAACAGCATTTGTACAAATGATGCTCCAATCCATGAAGCAGGCCTCCGAGCCATTGAAAAGCGATTTATTTGCTAATGAATCGACCGACTATTTTGAAGATATGTTCATTAATGAAATGGCCCACTATATTGCGACACGCCAGTCCATGGGTCTGGGTAAATGGATTGACGCGTCTCTTGACGCACAACAAGTGAAATAAAACTTACCGGGGGCACTGCAGATAAATGACCGATATACTTTCAATAGGCGCTTCCGCTATCCAGCTCTATCAAAAAACGCTTGCGACGGTCAGTAATAACGTTGCCAATCTGAATACCGATGGCTACACGCGGCAAGAAGCCGTGAGCGTGGAGAATAACCCCTCACAATACGGCATACATTTCTTGGGCTCAGGTGCCGGCCTGCAGGCCATAAAACGCAACTATGATGAGTTTGTCGAAACCAATCTCAGAAGCACACTGACGGATTTTTCTACGTTCACGCCTCTGGTTGACTATACGTCCCGAATCTTCGATGCCTTTGCTTCCGACACAAATTCGCTGACTTCGGCCTTTGATCGTTTCTTTAATGTTACCGAAAAACTCACCCTTCAACCGGACGGACTGGCGCTGCGCAATGAGCTGCTATCGGCCGGTGACTTTCTGGCCAGCAGAATAAAATATCTGGCAAAAAATCTATCCGATCTGGATGTGGAGTCCGGTCGGGAATTGCGGAAAGTTGTCGAGACCGCGAACAGTCTAACGGCACAGCTGGCACGCATTAATCAGCAGCTGGGCAGTCAGACATCGTTAGCGCGACAACCTGCGGCATTGCTTGATCAGCGTGATCAATTGTTAAACTCCCTGTCGAGCATTGTTGCTATTGATATTACCGAAGAGCCCAACGGAGTCGTCAGTGTTGCCATCAGCGACGCTGGCAGAGCAGGAACATTGTTAAACCGCGCTGAACAAAAAAAGCTTTCCATCGACTTTATCGCCGAGCGGCCAGGCGAACAGGTATTTACCTTGGACAAGTATGGCGACCCTCTGAACCTCGCAGGCATATCCAGCGGTAAACTGGGAGGCATCGCAAGTTTCAGAAGTGATGTTCTGGTGCCCTTGATGGATGAGCTTGATTACTTAAGCAATGAGTTTGTGGCTAATATAAACTTGGCTCATCGTCAGGGAATCAACCTGGACAACGAGCGCGGCGGCGATCTGTTTACCGTTAAACGACAATTTACCCTAGTCGACACCAGCCAAGCACAAATTAAAGGTGTGCAGCTTTTAGAAACGCACCCGGCAGCAGCAGAGCGCAATATTGAGCTGGCGTGGATGGGCAATAACAGTTGGCTGGTTAGAGATAGAGCCAGTAATCAGCAGTTCAACATAACGGGAACTAACACACCAGAAGGGCATGTGGTTACGTTTGATGGACTGCAGATGACCTTCAGCAAATTGCCGGATACTGGTACGGCGTTGAGCCTGCGCTCTACCCGCAAGGCATCTCAGGGAATTGCCGTAGCGTTGACTGATCCTGCAGCAATTGCTGCAGCGAACCGCATGAGGCTCTCCCAGCCAGAATCAAACACAAAGTTTTTTGAAATTGCTGTAAGTTATGCGGAGCTAGGTACTGTGCGTTCCTATAACAATGCAGTTTCATTGAATGCTCTGCTTAACCGGAATGTACCTGTAGCGATATACCCCAGTGCTAGCACGCCTGCCTTACAGGTACCCGCAGGCATAAACAATTTTCTGGTCAGCTTCATGCCTCCGGTCGACAGCGACCAGACCTTGCAGCTAATCACTAGGGAGTTTAATCACCTTCTGGGTACCCAAATTGATGATGTCACGCTGTTCGAAATGGCCGGATCCGGTATATTTGACTCTGAGAGTCGTTATCTGGATAGCAATTTAAATCTATCCGGCGAGCAGAAGTATCGTCAGAATGATTACTTCTATGGCCATAAAGCAACTGAATTCTCTTTGTCTATGCGAATTCCGGAACAGAAAAACTCCAGCGACGCTTCGCAAACGCTGATCGCCGCAGGCAATCTGATATTAAATGACAAAGCACTGCCTGCGTTAACCTTAGAGAAGAATGCAACCCTGACTGCCGAAGATATCGCTGCATGGATTAATACCAGTACCCCAGACACCGGCGTTAGTGCCAGTGTGCGTGATGGCCGCGTAATGTATACCGGCTCCACTGTCACATTCAGTTTTGGGACTGATGGCGGTAAAGCTGCTGATTTATCCCGTATAGGGCTCGCCTCCGGAATTTATTCAAGTAAGACAACCCGCGAAGACCTGCTGGTTTATGTCACCGGCAGCGACAAGTATCAAATTGAGCTGCAAGTGCAGGCTGGCAACCTGATTGCTGCGCCTTCAGTCAATAAACTGGATTCACCTTTCAGTATCCGCTTCACTGAAGATGGAGACTACCAGATCTGGGATGATGCGGGTGGCAACCTGATAGCGCAGCGGACCTTCGATCTGAACAAAGGCATTTTGCACAATGGCATTCAGGTGGATTTTGACAAAATACCAAGTGCTGGAGATCGCTTCGACTTGAACGCTAACACCGAATCAGCTGGTGATAACCGCAACCTGCAGGGCATGCTTGCGATACGTTCAGAGCCACTACTGCGCGGTCAGAACATTAACGATTTCTATATACAAAAAATCAACAACGTCGCCCATGTGCTTAAAATCTCGGAGATGAACCTAGAGGCATCGGAAGTTATCTACGAGCAGGCTAAAACAAAAAAATCGATGATCTCCGGTGTTAATCTGGACCAGGAGGCTGCCGATCTGATCCGATTCCAGCAGGCTTATCAAGCGGCAGCGCAGATTATCCAGGCCTCAATCAAAATGTTCGATACCCTTCTCAACACCTCACGGTAAAGCAGCGGATTTCTCATGAAAGTCTCAACAAACCAGTATTTCACTGAATTAACTCGTCATCTGACTGACCAGCAAGGGCAGATTGCTAAACTACAGGCAAAGCTGGCCACCGGCGGCAAATTTATTTCCCCCAGCGACGATCCTAGTGCGGCTGTGAAGGGCCTATCATTGAAATCGATAATGGCGGAGCAGGATACCCAGATGGGTAATTTCCTGCGGCTCGACGACCGGCTCAACCAGGAAGAGGCGATCATCAGCACCATGCGCAACATGGTGACACGCATGCAGGAACTCGCTGTGATGGGCAGCAACGCGACTTTTACTGAAAGTGATCGCAAAGCCATGGCCATCGAAGTACGTGGTTATCGTAATGAAATGCTGTCACTGGCTAATAACCGGGATGATAATGGCGCTTACCTGTTTTCCGGAGCTCGCACTGGCAGCCCGCCTTTCGTGCCTGGCGCAGACGACAGCGTCAGCTATACCGGAGATGCCACTCGTTTGTATATTGAGATGGACGCAGGACAGCGTCTTGAAATCAATACCACAGGATATGAACTGTTCTCCGGCGGCAGTGGCACACGTAACAGCCCGCTGGATGCAACTGGCGGTTTTGCGGTTTTTGATAACTTTGTTAACGCCTTAGAAAACTCGGATATGGCCGAGATTAATGTAAGTCTGAACCGACTTGACTCTGTGCGTGTCAGCATGGAGACAGCTACTTCTAAGCTGGGTTTACGCCGCAATATGATTGATCTGAAAAAAGAGATTCATGTGGAGCGTCAGATAACACTTCAATCCATGCTCTCACGTGAGCGAGATCTGGACTACACCAAAGCGATTACTGAACTATCCTCCAGAATGCTTGCCCTGGAAGCTGCTCAGAGCACGATGGCAAAAATTTCCCAGCTCACTCTGTTTAATTATTTACGTTGAAGTGTCGATAGGGGAACTTGTTTTGCTGATTCTCCTTTCAACATAAAGAGCCCATATACCAACCATGGCAGCCATAGAGCAAACCTCAAATCAGTCATCCCAACTGGTAAAGTCCCTCAATATGGGCTCAGGCGTCGATATTCAGGCCCTAGCTAGAGGGTTGGCGGAAGCCGAGAACAATACGCAAATCAAAGCTGTCACCGCGCGAAAAGAATCTGTTGAGAACAGTATTTCCGGATACGCTATCGCCTCTTTGTTTCTCAGCGACATTGCGGATGGATTCGATTCTCTTAAGAATGCCAGCAGCCTGATTAGGCTGTCTGCCAGCTCCTCCGCCACCACCGAGATTGCCGCATCGCTGACCGGCGCATCGGAGCCCGGACAATACAACGTGACAGTGCAGCAGCTGGCGAGTTCAAAGGCCATTGGTTCAAGCAGTTTTGCCGCACAAGATGTCTCCCTCAATAGCGGCGGCGCGTTTACGATCAATTTGACCATTGGCTCTGCTGCCTCGCACGCTCTTACGGTAGATCAAGATACGCCAGAAGGCATCGTCAGCACCATCAACGCGGCCGGACTAGGAGTCACGGCAAGTCTAATTAACAGAAGTGCATCGGGTGATGACTGGTACGTGGTGCTGAAGGGCCAGAGCGGAGAGTCAAACACATTCAGTGTCAGTACAGACAGTCTTAATGATCTTGGTTTTGCAAGCGACGACAACATTCTAAGCATTGCACAGAACGCCATCATCTCAGTTGATGGCTTAGCGGCTATAAGTCGTAGCAATAATGTATTCAGCGATGTTATACTTGGCCTATCTCTAGACATCCGCGCTGTAACTGAAAATCCGGTACGTATTACTGTAGAACAGAGCTTTGAGCCGCTAAAAACGGCTCTTGACCAGCTGGTAAAAAATTATAACCAGTTCAATGTTGTGATGGACGAGCTGGTTGCCAGCCCTAAGAAAGAGGGGGATCCCAATACAGGTTCCCTAAACAAAGACCGGCAGCTGATATTCACATTAAAACGTCAGATTCGGGACTTATTCGGTCAAACCTCGTCCACCTCCAGCGGGGACTTCAATTCTCTGCGCAGCCTGGGGCTCAATTTCAAACTAGATGGCACTGCTGAACTGGACGAGAGCACTCTCAATGAAGCACTTATCAGCGACCCTGCCGCGATATCAATGATGCTCTCTGCTGGCACCGATAACATGAGCGATTTTGCCGATGCCAAAGGCCTGGCGCAAGATGCAAGTATTGCTGTTAAAGCCATGCTGGGCTCCGGAGGCTCCATCAAGCTGCGCGAGGCTTCTGCGATTCGCAAGACCGCTAGCTATGAAAGGGAGCTGGAGGCACTTGAAATACGCCTAGAAGCGACCTTTCGGCGCTATATCACGCAGTTTGCC
>JBDNGQ010000109.1:0-13012 GCA_041689205.1 Pseudohongiellaceae bacterium
AATGCGGGTGCGGTTGGCGGGGACTGATGTATCTTCATAGCCGACAGCAATGCCGAATAATATTTTAGTACCATCCTGCACATCAAATGCGTTGCGGATCAGATCCGGGTAATTGCGCATACTTCCCATCGGGCAGCTGTGCAGCCCATAGGCGACCAGTGCCAGCATCAGGTTCTCAGCATACATGCCGACATCAAGCGCTACCGTGGTTCCAAACTTTGGGTCCATGCCGAGGAATACAATACAGGGCGCATCAAAAAACTCAAAGTTTCTCAACAGTGCCCACATGCGACCGTCTTTGTCTCCGCGCTCGATGCCCATTTCTGAATACAATGCGACTGCGCAATCGATCTGGCGCTTTCGATACTCATCTACAAAATTGCCCGGATAATCATAGTCCGAATTTGGTTGAACCCCGGCCTTGACCATACTGACCATTTGCGCACGCAGACTGTCACACAGCGCACCGGTGGCAACATAGGCCTTCCAGGGCTGAATATTGCAATTAGAGGGTGCCAGCTGCGCCATTTCAAACACCTGGCGAAGGATGTCCTCGGGCACTGGCTTATCTAAAAAACCGCGCACTGATCTTCGTTGCTTGATCGCCTCTACCAAAGTCATTTCCGAATGCTGTTGGGTCACGTATCTGAATCTCCCTGCTCTTAGCACATATCAAAATATTGAAAATCGCTTAACGCAACAGCTGGCCGCCATCCACATCGACGGTGGTGCCAGTAGCGTACCGGTTTTGCATCAGATAAATAAGTGCGCTGGCCACTTCCTGGGGCTTTCCAATGCGCTCCACCAGCTGACCTTTAGTCATTGCAGCAACACGCTCCGCTTTCTCGGGACCCATCCAGTCGAACAAGGCGGTGTCAATCATACCAGGGGCAACCACATTGACTCGTATCGGCGCCATTTCCACTGCCAGTGCACGCACCAGGTTCTCCACGGCGCCACCAACACAACTGAGTGCTGATGTATTCGGTTTGATCTTGCGTGCCGGAGCGCCGCTGACCAGGGTGATTGATCCGTCCGTGGCCATGAATGGAGCGCCGATGCGAACCACTGATGCATAACCCCATAATTTGCCGAAGGCTTCTTTAAACTGCTCGCCAGTCTGCTGCACGAAGGGCTTCAGGGTGCGGTTGGCCCCGGTCGCCGCCGAGACCAGATGATCAATCCGACCTATGTTACTGAACAAGGTCTTCAGGCCTTCCTCGTCATGCGTATCCACAGTAACGAGTGTTACTTTTCCCGCTGTCGCGGCGCGGGCTTTCTCAATATGTTCCGCTGAACGTCCTGCCGCCCAGACGTTGGCGCCCAGATCACTGGCCGCAATTGCCGTTGCCAGACCAATCCCGGAGGTTCCTCCGATGATCACGATATTTTTTCCGGCCAGTGCAGATTCCTGCTTGCTCATAGTTACTCCATTTTTATTTAGTCGATGCCTGTCTATTCGATGTCTGTGGTGCTACCGCAGAGACCAGCCCGGTCATGCCGTTGATCACCCTTTGGTGATGAACTTCTGGCACTTAAATTCAGGCGGAGATATTAGCACAATCCCCTGCTGTGTCCCGTGCCCGACATAAATCAATCAGCAAGCTGACGGTTGATTGTTGCTGTCATTCGGTGATAATAGCTGGCATCGTCATCCAGAGGTTTACTATGTTTAAATTACCCGTTAAGTCATTTCCCAGGCTCGTCAGCATTTCCGCTCTTTCCGCACTCATGCTGGGCTGTGGCGCCAGTAACTGGGTTCAGTTGACCGCGCCGGCCCGGCAGGTAAGTCTGGCTTTACCAGCCCAGGTCAGTAGCTGCACGCGCATCGGTACCAGCACAGCAAACGCGCTGGACAAAGTTGCATTTTTGCAACGTGGCTCTCAGAAATTGCAGGAAGAACTTGTTACGCTGGCCCGCAATGAGGCCGCAGATATGGGTGGCAATCGCGTAGTTGCAGAATCTGTAATTGCGGAAGGGCGTCAGACCTTTGGCGTTTTTCGCTGTTAAGCAACGTTTTTGCTGTTAATGACAAGGGCGCAAGACCGTTAAGCGAGCGCATCAGGGAATTCCGCGCTCGTAAAGCACCACAGGAAAAATCAACAGGGTATATCAATAACAAACCTGAATTAGCGAAACCAGGACTCGCTGGAGTAAATCCATGGAAAATAAGCTTGTGGCAGTCAGTCACTTTTTTGCCTGCTTGCCGGAAAAAGTTTTACGCTTTAAATGGCATATCCTCGCCAGCTTGATTATTGGCACACTATTCATGATTCAAGGCATGCTTAGCCGCACCAGCCTTGATATGACTATCGATAGCTTTATCGATCAGGAAGATCCTGCGATAGCGGCACTGAACGAGTTCCGCAATCAGTTCGGCAGCGATGACTCAGTATTCATGGTGTACCGCGCCAAAGACGGTGATGTGTTCTCCGCACAGTCTCTGCGCGCCGTGCAGAGACTGACCGAACAGTATCAAAATTGGCGCGATCTCGATCCCTCCCTGTTCCCTGCTCAGATTGACGGCATGCCGGTTGATTTCCAGGAACTGACTAATATCCGTCGTGTCCAGTCGCTCGCTAATCTGCGGGTGCAGAGCAGTGAAGGCGATACCCTGCGTTCTGAGCGCCTGGTGCCACTCATTATCCCTGATGATCCTGCTGAGCTTGCCGCGATACGTGCGCGTGCTATGGCCGAAGATGACTTTAAGCTGGCCTTCTATTCCGCCGATGGCCAGTATGGCGCGCTGATGATACAAACCTACTTCGGCGCCCAGCCAGTCGATGACTTTGTTCCTGCTATTAACAGTGATGCGGTGTCATTGAGCGATAGCTTCGGTGACTTCGCCCTTGATGATAACTTCGATCTCGCTTTTGATGAATCGGCTGTCATTGAAGAGACGCCTTATCAGACTGTTGGCATGTTCAGCTACAGCAGCTTTTTTAATGCGATGCGATCGGTGTATTCAGTCCACGAAGACAGGCTCGAATTCTATCCGGTAGGCAATCCTTCCATGATGGACTTTATATATCGGGCTCTGCAGCAAATGCTCGGCTTAGCGGTGGGCATGATCGCAATTTTTGTGCTGTTGCTGTGGATTTTATTCCGCTCGTTCAGCGCTGTGGTCTGGCCAATACTGACTATCGCGCTGAGTGTGATCTGGACCTGGGGACTGACGGTCTGGCTTGGCGCCCCTTTATCCACGATGATCTCCTTGACCTGTCTGTTAATTTTCTCGGTTGGCATTGCCGATTGTGTGCATGTGCTCAGCGCCTACTTCGATAGTCGCAGCAAGGCAGAAACACATGAGCAGGCTCTTAGCCATGCCTACGGCAAAACCGGGCTGGCGCTATTTGTCACTACGCTGACCACCATGGCTGGCGTTGCAGCGTTAACCTACTCCGACCTGATTCCAATCAAAATATTCGGGGTGATGTCTGCTCTTGGTGTATTGATGGCGTTTATATTTACCATCTTTTTGCTGCCAATCCTGCTCAGTCTCTGGCATCCGGATGGTTCGGAATCGCGCAGCCGGTTTTCCGTTGCGCTGCTCGCCAGATGGCAGTCGCTCTCAGCCCGGCAGCAGGTCTTACTCTTTGCGATATGGTTTGTGTTGTTGTATCTGTTGCTGGGCGCAACAGTTGGAGTCTATGCCTGGGCGGTATCAGTACTAACCTATATAGTGGTGAACTGGCAGGAAAAAATACTCGAAAATGTGCCGGCAATAGTGAACCGCAGTCCCTATACCGTGCTGGCAGTATTTGCCGTAATTTTTGCCGGTTGCCTGTATGGAACCAGCCTGGTGCGCATCGACAGTAATCTGTCCGAGCTGACCCGTGAAGGCAGCAGTCTGCGGGTCGCATACAGCGTAGTGGATGAGAACATGGCCGGCGCTCAGAATCTTGAGATCATGATCAACACCGGTGTTGCCGATGGTTTGCTAAAACCGGAACTGCTGCATGCTGTCAGCCGTCTGCAGGAGCGCATCATAGAGCGTTACCCGCATCAGGTCTCCAGAACCTACTCGCTGGTGAACGTCGTCAAGAATACCAACCGCATCATGAACAATGACGATCCGGCGTTCTACCGCATCCCGGACTCAGAAGTCATGGTGTCGCAACTGCTGTACCTGTTCAACAGCGCCAATCCGGAGGACCGCAGAAGTCTGGTGTCCGATGATTACAGTCGCTCGCACATCACCATCAATGCCTATAACGCCGGTTCTTATCAGTACCAGCAATTCTTTGATGAGTTAAGTGTGGACATCGATGATACCTTCGGACCGCTGCGCACTACTTTCCCGGAGCTTGAGGTCCGTGTCACTGGTTCTATTCCGCTGATGATGCGCGCCACTGATGAAATTGCCCGCTCGCAGTACAGCAGTTTCCTGCTGGCACTGGCGGTGATCAGCATCATTATGATTGTGACTCTTGGCTCGGTGCAGGCCGGTCTCATCTCGATAGTGCCTAATCTGATTCCCCCGCTACTGGTGTTCGGACTGCTGGGCTTGCTCAATATTCCGCTGGACACAGACACGCTGCTGGTCGCTCCGGTGATTATCGGGATTGCAGTGGATGACACCATCCATTTCATGACGCACTACCGCCTGGAACTTATTAGAACCGGTGATGCCAACCGGGCGTTGCGCAGCACTGTTAATGACGTAGGTAAAGCGGTAATGTTCACTACCATGATTCTTGGTCTTGGCTTCGCCATCCTGAGTTTCTCAGATTATCTGGGCATGGCTAAGATTGGTTTCTTCGGATCACTGGCAATATTTGTAGCGCTGATTTGCGATCTGTTTCTACTGCCAGCGATGATCATAATTTTCAAACCGCGCTTCGGTATGAAAGAAGTCGACACTGAATTTGCTGCACCGGGAGACGCACGATGAAATTGATGTTGGTATTTTTTCTGTCTATCAGCAGCATGGTATTCGCAGCCAGCCCCACTACTGCCCAGAGCACGCAGATTGCCGAAAGTGCCGAATCCCGGAGCGCCCGCGAGATCATGAGCACGGTTGAAGATTATCAGCGCGTCATCTCGGACTCTGCGTTCAATCGCATTCAATTATCAAGCTGCCGATTCGGCCTGCAGGACAATCAGATCACCTGCGCAGAAAGACCTCGTGTTAAGGCTCTGGAATCAGTAGCAATCAATCTGGGCGATGATAAGCGCGACACCAAGGCAGTTACCATCGTACTGGAACCAGCCTCAGAACGCGGCATTGGTATGCTGAATTTCTCCTATGATGATGCGCAGCTTGATAACGAAACCTGGCTTTATCTGTCCGCTCTCGGCACAGTAAAACGTATTGCCAGCGGAAACTCCGATGACGATACTGAGCCGGCATCCGTGTTCGGTTCTGAATTTACCACCGAGGACCAGGATACCGGCAAACTGGAAGAGTATGAAATTACGATGCTGGAAGAAGCCACCGAAAGCGGTCGCGAAGTCTGGAAAATTCAGACCGTTCCTAATGCCGAAAGGGCTCGAAAAACCCGTTACGGCCGCACTGTCCAATACATTGATAAAGAGCGCTACGTGGCGCTGCGTGTCGATATGTATGATCGCCATGACCGGGAAGTAAAACGACTTATGGCTTCGCGTGTGGAACAGATCAATGGGGTCTGGGTAGCTCGTTCCCTGACCATGATGAATCTGGTAACCAACCGCTTATCAAATATGGCGATTCTGGAGATCAACACCGGCATCGACGTGCCAGAAAACTTCCTGACCCAGCGCACGCTCACCGACGTTGCCTTTCGCGAAGCTGAGCTGGAGAAACTGCGGGCGCAGATCGACTGATGTCAGCTCTGACCCGAACCTTGCTTACAGTCCTGCTCCTGCCCGCAATGGCGCATGCCCAGGACAGCGTCGATTTTAATTTCGACAGCAGTATTTTTGATGACAGCAGTCTGTTCGATGCCACGGTGCGCAGCCCTCGTTTGTTCACGTTTAAACTCAGCCAGCAGACTTACGGGCATATCAACAAACACGGCGGTTTTGATATCAGTAGCCAGCCGGACAACCAGAGCCGCGGCACCGAAATAAACCGCACCGGACTGCTGGTCAAATATCAAAATCCCTTTGCTCAGGGCTGGTTGCTGCAAGGCAGTGCTCAGGCTAAAGGCTACTGGTCAGGCGACTATGAATATGAAGCCAATGGCGAATCCATCGATACCGAGCTGCGCATCAATGAACTGTTTGTACAGCGTAGCAGTGAGCGCCACAGCATCAGCTTCGGCAGACAGACAATCGTGTGGGGAGAGACAGAAGGCAATTCGGTGCTGGATATTATCAACACCAGCGAGTTCCGCGATCTGACCATCATCAATATTGAAGATGCGCGGCGTAATCAGTGGCTGCTGGTATGGGATTATTTTGGTGATGCCAGCGACGGTAACCGCAGCGATGCCCAGAGCAAGGGCAACTGGTCTACCTTCCTGAACCTTTATCCCGAATTCAATCCCGCCCCGGTGCGTGGCAGCCCCTTCTTTTTTGAACCGCAGTTCAATCTGAGCGACTATCGCCGCGACCAGCCGCTGTTTGAAGCCGGAACTCGCTGGAGCCGTTCCTTTACCGGCAGTGATATCGCGCTGATGGGCGCTTATCTTTATGAAAATCAGCTGCGTTATTCCGCGCCTGCAGATGGCGTGGGCGATGCGCTGGCGGAAAATAATGGCTTCTGGCTGCTCGGCTTCAGCGCAAACCGTGCCATCGGGAAATTGTTGCTGAAATTTGATATTGCGTATAACCATGATCTGCTGGCGGATACTGCAGTTTTTCAGCAGGGAGTACTGCCGGAAGCCCAGCTGCCACGTATCTCAACCCGCAAAAAGAGTCAGTTGGGTACTTCATTCGGTTTTGAATATGCCATCAGCAATGAGCAGAACATCAGTATTGGTGTACTTGCACAGCGTTTGCTGAATGCTGACGAAGGGCTGGCAGTCAATGAGATACTGCTCAATGATGATGTCACAGGCAATATTCTGCTGCGTTACAGCAACAGCATGAGCAATAATAATTTATTACTCATGGTCACGGCTCAGAGCGCATTGGATGGGGCGAGCCAGCTGCTCAGTCTGGCAGCCAATTATAATCTCAACGATAACTGGGCGGTGATGACCCAGTTGATTGCGACCCGCGCCAGCAAAGACTCACCGCTGCAGTTCCTTGACCAGGATGTGAGACTGGGCGCTACTGTGTCTTATTCCTTTTGATTTTCAGTAAATGATGCATCAGGGCTTCGTGTGACCGGAGCGAGATCTGTTGAGTTATCAAACATTTCTCGATCGAACTCATCATCCCAGACCGCAACCGCAGTGGCCACCGCCAGATCACCGGTCACGTTCACACTGGTGCGCAGCATATCCAAGGGCCGGTCAAAAGGCAGAATGAAGCCAATCACCATGGCAATCTGCTCAGGACTCAAACCAATAGTACCCATCACCGCAGCCATCAAAAATATTGATGCGCCAGGAACAGCAGCAGTGCCGACCGAAACCAGGGTGGTACTTGCCGCAATCAGCAGGTAATCAGTGAGCCCCAGTTCAACACCGAATGCCTGGGCCGCGAATACCGAAACGATGCCCACATACAAAGCAGTACCGTCCATATTAATGGTTGCACCCAGGGGTAAAACGGTCGATGCCACGACTGGATTCACCCCCAGTCGGGTCTCCGCAACTGACATGCTCACCGGTAGCGTCGCCGAACTGGAGGATGTAGAAAATGCGACCAGCATGGCTTCTTTGGCATTGCGGAAAAATCGCAGCGGCGACAGACCCAGCATGAACTTGACCAGGCCGCCGTGGGTGAGAACAACATGCAGAATACAGGCTACCAATACCGTAAGTGCCAGGTTAATAACATCAAACAAGGCTCTAACGCCCTGAGTGCCGGCAACCCATGCGATCAGTGCGAACACTCCAAACGGCGCAACTTCCATTACCCAGTGCGTAATTTTCAACATAACCGCAGCGGTTGAATGCATCACTTCAGCGACTGGCTTAGCCTTTTCACCGGCGGTCAGCACAGCTATTCCGAACAGGACCGCGAAGAAAATCACCGCCAGAATATTGGCTTCGGCCAGCGCTGCCACCGGATTATCGGGGACGATACTCATCAAACGTTCAGTTAATGGAATAGCGGCCTGCAGCTCGCCCGGCGTAGTGTTGGAAAAATCCACACCAATTCCGGGCTGGGTAATGACCGCCAGAACCAGGCCAATCAGAATGGCGAGAGCCGTCGTCAGAAGATAAAGCCCTATGGTCTTGCTGCCCAGCGATCCCAGTTTCGTGGGATCACCCATTGCAGCTATTCCGGAGATAATCGTCACAAATACCAACGGCACCACCACCATGCGGATCAGCCGGACGAACAGGTCGCCAATCCATTTAATGGATACCGCCCCTTCTCCCCAGAGTGCACCGACAATAACGCCGAGCACCAGCGCCAGAAGTATTCGTTTCCAAAGTGGTATATCAAACCAGGTGCGCACCATGCTGCCAACCATACCCGCCTCACTCCTGCAATCTCGATAAGTATCCAGCTGCGCTGACTCCCATCAACTTCGGTGCCATCTGCAGATAAACTGTGCAACAGCCTATCGAAATTCCTCTGCCCGCGCCACAGTTTAAAAGGATGTGGCATAATGCGCCCACTTTGACCAGGAGCCGACTTGATGAATGAATGGATTAAGGGTGTAGTTGCTGCTAATACCCACTGGACTGAAAATTTGTTTTCACTGCAGATTGATGCCGATCTGCAACACTTTGTTGCTGGCCAATATACCAGTCTCAGGCTGGTTTCAGCTGACGATGGTAAGGCACAACCTTATTCTATTCTGAGCAGTCCTTTGCGCCGTCCCTGCGAGTTTTTTTTCTATACCAATCTTGATGGTGAATTATCTACTGAACTGGCCCGACTGAAGAGCGGAGATGAGCTGTGGATACAGAGTAAGCCAGAAGGTCTGTTCACGCTTGAGCAGGTTGCGCCGGCAAATGATCTTTGGCTGCTTGCCACCGGTACCGGAGTCGCGCCATTTTTTTCCATGCTGCAGACGCCAGAAATATGGCAGCGTTATAAACATGTGGTTCTGGCTTATGCGGTCCGCACCATGGCCGATATCTGCTACACAAGTCTGATTGAGGAACTGCAGAAGAGTAATCCGCAGCAATTCAGTTACGCGCCATTCGTCAGCCGTGAAGTCTGCGTCAATACCATTCACGGTCATATACCCCTGGCAATAAAGAGCGGCGAATTGGAGACGTTTGCAAAGCGCCAGCTGCATCCGGAAACATCACAGATTATGCTGTGCGGTAATCCAGGCATGGTGCAGGATGCCAATGCGGCGTTAAAACTCAGAGGATTCACCGAAAACCGAAACAACTGCTCCGGTCAGATTACTTTTGAAGCCTATTGGTAGGCCTTATTCATGTCGCAGTGCTTCCACAGGATCCATATCGGCTGCGCGCATGGAGGGATAAATCCCGAATGCCACGCCAATCACAGCTGAGATGGAAAAGGCCAGCAGGGGCGCGCCAAACGTAACGATAGTGGTCATGCCCCAGAACAGCGATAGCAGCAGCGGCACCGTAATACCGAGTATTACACCAATCAATCCGCCGACCCCCGACAGAATCACTGCCTCAATCAAAAACTGCATGACGATGTCTTTCTTTTTTGCTCCCAGAGCGCGGCGAATACCAATTTCACGCGTCCGTTCAGTAACACTGGCCAGCATGATATTCATAATTCCGATACCACCAACCAGCAGGGAGATGCCCGCAATTGCCGCAGCCTGAAGCTGATCACGCAATGCGCTCTGTTCTGCCTGACGTATAAGCGCCAGGGGCACCTCTACCGCATAATCGACTTTGCGATGACGGCGGGCCAGTATCTGCTCAATAATCTGGCCGACTTCCTCAACACTATCCTGATCCTCAAGCTGGATGATCGCCTCATGCAACTGCACCGTTTCTGATTCAATACCGCCGGAAGTCTGTCGCACCAGAGTTTCGCCGAAGCGGTAGCGCGCCGCGGACATGGGAATGAAAATACGGGTCGGTGCG
Organism: Pseudohongiellaceae bacterium; assembly: GCA_041689205.1. GTDB lineage: Bacteria > Pseudomonadota > Gammaproteobacteria > Pseudomonadales > Pseudohongiellaceae > JAVVEG01. The sequence continues at coordinate 10,077 of JBDNGQ010000109.1, forward strand.
GCGTTGGAACTGCCTGCCTGGCTTCTGCCTAAATTGGAAAATCCTTCCGATTCCATAATGCCGATAACATTATAGTAATAGCCATCTATGCGAATGCTGTCGCCGATCGGATTGGTGAGCGGAAATAAGGCGGTCGCGACTTCCTGACTGAGCACGACCACATTCCTCTGACCATCCACTTCGTCCTGAGTAAAAAACCGGCCCTCTCTGAGGTTGTAGTTGCGCGATATCGGATAATCAACCGTGGTGCCGACCACATCAGTACTCATGGTATTGTCGAGATAACGGACGTTCTTCTTAACGATGCGTGAAGGAATTACATTGGTGATTCCTGGAATCGTCATTTCTATCGTTGCAATGTCTTCATAAGTCAGCCCGTAGACCACTGCCTGCGGACGGAAACCGCCACCGCCGCCCTGCACTTCCACAGGTTTGACACTTTTCACGATAATGTTATTGCTGCCCAGGGCGCGAAACTGCTGCTGGGCTTCAAAACTGCGCCCCTCGCTGACTGCCAGCATCGAAATTACCGCTGCCACACCAATCACGATACCCAGCACCGTCAACAAAGAGCGCAGACCGTGGGCGTAGATACTCTTTAAACCCACGGCTGCGGTTTTTTTCAGCCGCGTCCAGTTTGCCGCCATACCCCTTGGAATAGCGAAGCGCTGCTTCACAGCCTCGGCAATTTTGAGAATTCCTGATTTCCTAAGGGCTTCGTTCATCGCTTTCCACCAGACCGTCACGCAGTCGAATCTGCCGTTCTGAGCGTTCAGCCAGCTCATCTGAGTGGGTGACCATAATCAGCGTTTTGCCCTGCTGATGCAGTTCATCGAACAATTCCAGAATTTCCGCGCCAGATCTGGAATCCAGATTACCGGTCGGTTCATCAGCAAGAATAATCAGCGGATCATTGGACAGTGCCCGGGCAATGGCGACCCGCTGCTGCTGGCCGCCGGAGAGCTCAAAAGGTCTATGATCCATGCGGGTATCGAGGCCAACCCGGCGCGCCAGGTCAATGGCGATCTGACGACTCTCTTCTTCCGGATGCCCTTGATAGAACAAAGGCAGTTCGATGTTCTCAACCACGGTCAGTTGCTGAATCAGATTATAGGATTGGAAAATAAAACCCAGTCTGGCCCCGCGAATGGTAGACAGCTCATCATCCGCCATTTTTGACGTATCTTCTTCACCAAGGAAGTATTTCCCCGAGGTAGGCTGGTCCAGGCAGCCAAGGATATTCATCAGCGTCGACTTCCCGCAGCCCGATGGGCCCATGATGCTGATGTAGTCACCGCGGTAAAAATTTATCGAGATGCCATGCAAAACCTGCTCGGACAAGGCACCCATATAATAGGTCTTCTTAATGTCCTCCAATCGGGCAACGATGTTTCGGCCGAGAGACGGGCCGCTTATAGAGGGGCTGCCGATGACGGCTGGCCCATGCTGGACCGGCGCTGTCCCTGCGCTATTCACGAACTGCTCATCATTGCTGGTCTCTTAACGCTCATGCAGCGGTTCAACTGCCGGAAGAAAGCTGTCTGGGCGGCAGTAACATAACCTGTTCACCCTGCCTGAGCCCCGAAACTATTTCAATGAACTGCTCAGAGAAGGTACCCACTTCTACTTCCCGGGCCACACCACGACCACCCTGTGCAACGTAAACCACCTGCTTGTCATCGATATAGGTAACTGCCTGCAGCGGCACGTAGACGGCGTTACTTAAAGAATCCACCAGAATCTCCACCTCAGCACTCATACCAGGGCGCAACCAGTCATGAATGCCGTCGATCTTCACCATGGTGGGATAAACTTTCATATCAGGGTTCATAAAGGCATTGCCCGAATCCGCAACTACTGCGACTTTGGTGACTACACCGGTGAGCAGAACATTCGGAAACGCATCAATACGCACAGTTACCTTCTGGCCCTCACCCACTCTCTGCACCGCGCTCTCATGAATATTGACCCGGACTGCCATTTCGGTCATGTCAGGAATCGTCAGTATCGGCTGCCGCTCACGTACTGTCGCGCCTTCAGCAATGGGTTCCTGATTGCTGCCGCCACGAAATGGCGAACCCGATTGATCGGCTGATCCGTACACCACCAGGCCAGGACGTTGCGCCCGAATGACGGTCAATACCAGCTGCTCGTTGATATCAGCCAGGCGTTCAGCTTCCAGATTCAGTTTGCGTTCGGCGGATTTAAAACGAGCCTCCGCCTGCGCCAGTTCAGAGTCGCCTTCCGCTTTGGTGCGCTGGAAGCTCATGATCGCATCTTCATAATTAGCCAGTTGCTGCTCGGCATCTTTTGGAAAGGTGTACTGCGTATAGAGGGCCATTTCAGTGCGGGTCTGATCGAGTTTGGACTCCGCCTGCAGCAGCCGTGACTCTTCCACTTCCAGGTCATTAGGGGTAATGAACTCACGTGCCGCCAGTCTGCGCTGACCTTCCAGACGCGCCAGCGCCTGCAGATAGTTTTCTTCAGCGACCCGCACATTTTCCTGCAGGGTGCGCAAACGCTGTTTGGCTTCGCCATCTTCAAGCCTGGACTCGTCCGCATAGATTCTGAAATCGAGGGTTGCCCGTATTGCCAGATAACTGGCATCCATCAACATAGTCGGCATCTCTGGCGTGAAGTCAATTTCCGCCAACTCAACTTCGGCCAGTTGTTCAGGCTCGGCAGTATCACCAGCGGCTTGAAAATCGTCCCGCTGTTGTGGCTCCACAGTATCTGCAACGGTGTCCTGGTTGCTAGCCGCTTGAAAACCACCGTTACGAGCGGCCCCGTCCGGTCTGCCACCACCGCCACTTCGCATGCGTTGCAGAATTTCCGGAGGAATCTCGCCACCATTCTCCGCTATCATTTGCTCCATGCGCTCACGGAACTGGGCGGGCATCTGACTCAGATCGGCTGCGTCAACAGATGCCGCTGCC
>JBDNGQ010000110.1:0-1433 GCA_041689205.1 Pseudohongiellaceae bacterium
TAGCATTCTCAATGGTCATCACTTGTTGTACTGTGACTCTCAGCGTCTGATGCATGAAAAGCAAGTAAGTTACTGTTTTACAATTATTTTCATAACGTTAATACTACGTTAATGTCAGGCTGAAAAGAAGAATCAGGTATTTGATGAAGAACACGCCTACTACAGCTTTTCCAACATCACCGTCAGAAGTATTTTCACCTGTCGAATTGCAGAATCTGGCTAAGAAGATAGAAGCAAGCGGGGCATTAGGACGATCGAAAGTTTATGCCGCCCTGCTGGGATACCTGTTGAACGCCGCAGCTGCAGGGAAATCTCCTAAAGAAATTGAAATTGCGCTGGATGTTCTGGGAAGGAATTCAAACTTTGATGTCTCCAGAGATTCAGTGGTCAGAGTTTATATTCATCAACTTCGTAAGCGACTCGATGACTACTACTTGAACCATGACAGTGCCGCGGCATACCGGATCATCATTCCAAAAGGTCAATACACCATTGCGGCTGTGCCATTATCAGGCTACGCAGAAACAGGCTCCACAACGCGCGGCATTCAAGATCTATTGAACTGGCAGACCGGATTGCTGGCGACTGTGCTTGTGCTGCTGGCAGCTAATTTAATCTACCTGCTTAGCAGATCGCCACCTGTTGAGTCCCCACTGGCAAAGGTTGCGCGGCATGAGATGTGGAGCGCAGTATTGGATGACGACATCCCCGTGTTACTGGTGATGGGGGATTACTACATTTTTGGTGAACTTGATGAAAGCGGCCGCGTAAGCCGAATGGTAAGAGACTTCAATATAAATTCGCCTCAGGATCTAAACAGTCTGTTCATGTCAGCGCCTGAACTATCAGAGAAGTATATGGATCTGGATTTAAATTATATGCCTGAAGGCAGCGCCTACGCGCTGGCGAGCATCATGCCGATTCTTCAATGGGGTGGGAAATCAGTTAACGGTGGCTGTCAAGCTAGTTGTCGCCTCAACGCGTGAATTATGCTGCCATTTCTAGTCCCTCATCCTTCTCTTTTTGTTCAGCTACTTTGATGATTTTTTGATCCGGATTCAGGTGAACCACGCTGACGTGCTGCCAGTTGCGCGTATCACCGCTCCAGCGCTCAGGACGCGCCTGTTTCGCCGCCTCATAGACTGCGACACGCTTCTGTAGCAAAGCAGCATCCAGCCCCTCATGGCGCTGCGCAGGCGTCACAAAGCCGACCGCGCTGTGACGATGCTCATTGTTGTACCAGTCGACAAACGTGCTGACCCATTGCCTGGCATCAAGCAGACTCTCGAATGGTTTGAGCGGATAGGCTGGTCGATACTTCAAGGTCTTGAACAATGATTCCGAATAGGGATTGTCATTGCTCACCGACGGACGGCTGAACGAGGGCATCACGCCCAGTGCCTGCAATGTTGCCAGCATCGTGGCTCCCTTCA
>JBDNGQ010000111.1:0-7615 GCA_041689205.1 Pseudohongiellaceae bacterium
CTGATCCGCGGGCAGATCATCCAGCAGAATCCCCAGCGTGTCGGATTTGAATTCTCTGCGGTAAAGCACCGCAATCACCAACAGGCAAAGCGCCATAAATATCCACGCGTTCACGAACCAGCCCAGTACAGCCATGCTGAAATAGTAGGTGCGCAAGCCAATATTAAAATTGCCCGCCGCTTTAGAAGCCATTTTTGAAATCGAATCAACATGGCGGTTAGTCTCTTCGGCACTGGCATTGTCGGCAAGCTCTGGTGCTCCTCCTATCATCACGGACACCAGTCCAAACTGCCGCAGACTCCAGGTGAACTTAAAGAAGGCATACACAAACAGACAGATCAGCAGCAGAATCTTAATCTCCCACTCACCGCGCGTGTTCTGATCCGAAAAGGGAATATCCGACAGCATCATGATCACCGCATCGGAAGATCCCAACACCGTCATCAAACCCGCCAGAATCAGGATTGATGTCGATGCAAAGAACGATACGCTGCGCTCAAGATTCGCGATGATATTGGTATCGGTTATCCGGTTCTCACGCCGCAGAGCTGTGCGGATCCACTGCTTGCGAAATAAATGCATGGCCCGTGCCAGCGTTAGCACCTTTACGCTTCTGGAGGCGGTGTAGCGGATATAGCCCTGGAAACAGACCAAAAACCACAGCAAAGCGAACATATTAATCTTGTTCTGCAGCAGGTACTCCCAAAACATTGTTGCTGACATGTGAAGATCCCTGATCAGTTTCTGATGTGATAGCCGGTTTTGAAAATCAACCAGATAACTGTCAGACAGGCCGCCAGAAACAGGAAGATCATACCCAGGCTGACCAGCACGCTGACATCTGCAATCTCGTAAAAGCTCCAGCGAAAACCGCTGATCAGATACAGCACCGGGTTAAACATGGTCACTGTCTGCCAGACCGGTGGCAGCATGCTCACTGAATAAAAACTGCCGCCCAGAAACACCAAAGGCGTAACCACCAGCAAGGGAATCAGCTGCAGTTTTTCAAAATTATCCGCCCAGATGCCGATGATAAAACCGAACAGACTGAAGGAGACGGCCGTCAGGATCAAAAACAACAGCATCAAAAACGGGTGTGCTATCTGTAGCGGCACAAACAGCCCGGCGGTAGCCAGAATGATGATGCCCAGCAACAGCGACTTGGTTGCCGCTGCACCCGCATAGGCCAGCACAATCTCCCACATGGTAATCGGCGCAGACAGCAGTTCGTAAATAGTACCGCTGAACTTGGGAAAATAAATCCCAAAAGACGCGTTGGAAATACTGTGCGTAAGCAGTGACAGCATAATCAGGCCGGGCACAATAAACGCGCCATAGGCCACACCATCTACCTGTTGAATACGACTGCCGATAGCCGCACCAAACACCACAAAATACAACGAGGTTGAAATCACCGGCGCAACAATACTCTGAACCAGCGTGCGTTTGGTGCGAGCCATTTCGAAGCCGTAAATGGCTCGAACGCCATGAATATTCATTGTGACTCCTTCACCAGCTTAACGAAAATATCTTCCAGTGAACTTTGCGTAGTCACCAGATCTTTGAACTCGATACCAGCCTCGCGCAGATCGTTCAACAGCTGTGCAATACCGGTGCGGTCGCCCTGGGCGTCGTAGGTATAAGTCAATCGCGAACCTTCCTCGCTCAGCACCAGAAGGAAGGCAGACAGACTTTCCGGCAGCACTTCCAGCGGCCGCTGGAGCTCGAGAACCAGCTGTTTCTTGCCAAGTTTGTGCATCAATACTGACTTGTCTTCCACCAGCACCAGCTCGCCATTGTTGATAATACCAATGCGATCAGCTATCTCTTCAGCTTCCTCAATGTAGTGAGTCGTCAAGATAATGGTCACGCCTGACTCGCGCAAGGACGCCACCAGCTTCCACATATCCTTGCGCAGCTCAACATCCACGCCCGCGGTCGGCTCATCCAGGAACAGAATACTCGGTTCATGTGACAAAGCCTTTGCAATCAACAGCCGTCGCTTCATGCCCCCGGAAAGCGTAATAATTTTGTTGTCCTTTTTCTCCCACAGCGAAACGCTTTTCAGCACCTTTTCAATATAGGCGGGGTCTTTGGCTTTACCGAATAATCCGCGGCTGAAGCTGACTGTGGACCAGACCGTCTCGAAGGAGTCAGTGGTTAGTTCCTGGGGTACCAGCCCGATTAATGCGCGGGTGGCGCGAAAATCTTTAACGATGTCCTTGCCATCGACATGTACGCTACCCGAGCTGGGATTGACGATGCCGCAGATGGCCGAAATGAGTGTGGTTTTGCCTGCACCATTAGGACCCAGCAGCGCGATGATCTCACCGCGACGGATTTCAAGATTTATATTATTGAGGGCTTTGAAACCACCGGCGTAGGTTTTGGACAGATTTTTAATCGATACTACTGATTCCATAAGAGGGTCGCGTAGGTCTGCTGCAGGATTGAATCAATTGATTATGAAGCAGCGCCACACTGAAACACAAGGCGCAATTCCACGCATTACAAGGCATCAAGTGCCTGTGAAATTTTGCTCACAGCAATGATTTCCAAACCCTCAATGCGATGTTTGGGCATATTGGCCTTGGGCACAATCGCACGTTTGAAGCCATGCTTGGCGGCTTCACTGAGCCGCTCCTGACCGCCCGGCACAGGCCGTATTTCACCCGCGAGCCCGACTTCTCCAAACACCACCAGGTCATGAGGCAGCGCTTTATCGCGGAAACTGGACACGATGGCCAGAATCACCGCCAGGTCGGCACTGGTTTCAGTCACCTTCACACCGCCGACCACATTCACATACACATCCTGATCCGCCATGAACACACCGCCATGACGGTGCAGCACCGCCAGCAGCATGCCCAGACGGTTCTGGTCCAGACCCACCGCCAGCCGGCGCGGATTGCCCATTTGGCTGCCATCCACCAGCGCCTGTATTTCCACCAATAAGGGTCGGGTGCCTTCCCATAGCACCATCACCAGCGAACCAGCGCTTTCTTCTTCAGCGCGGGCCAGGAAAATAGCCGAAGGATTCTTTACTTCCTTCAAGCCTTTTTCAGTCATTGCAAACACGCCTAGCTCATTGACTGCGCCAAAGCGGTTCTTCTGCCCGCGCAGAATCCGGTATCTGGTATCACTGCCCCCTTCGAGCATAATGAAGCAATCAATCATATGCTCCAGCACTTTGGGGCCAGCCAAGTTGCCGTCTTTGGTGACATGTCCCACCAGAAACAAAACGGTGCCGGTCTGCTTGGCATATTGAATAAGATAAGCGGCACATTCGCGCACCTGGGACACGCTGCCGGGGGCAGACGGAACATCATTGCTGTGCATCACCTGAATGGAATCCACCACCAGCAGCCGCGGTTTAATCTGTTCAGCAACCTCGCAGATTTTTTCCACATTGGTTTCAGCAAACAGTTTCAGATTCTGCTCAGGCAATCCCAGTCGTTTAGCGCGCATGCCAACCTGCTGCAGGGATTCCTCACCGGTAACATAGAGCGCGTCCATGGTTTGTGCCAGCAGACACATCACCTGCAGCAGCAAGGTGCTTTTGCCGGCGCCGGGATTACCCCCTATCAGCACCACTGAGCCTGGCACCAGACCGCCCCCCAGCACGCGGTCAAGCTCGCCTATCGTGGTGGAGAAACGTGGCAGCGCATTCAGATCGAGATCGGAAAGATTCTGCACGCCTGAGGTCTGACCGGCGTAGCCCTGTTTACGGAAATCTGCTTTTACCGCAGGTGAGGTCGCGACACTGTTGCCAAGACTTATCCGGGACAGCGTGTTCCACTCTTTGCACGAGGCGCACTGCCCCTGCCATTGACCATGTTCAGTGCCGCAATCCGTACAGACATAGGCGGTTTTAACTTTGGCCAATTCAATGCTCCCATTCAATGCGCACTTTCAGGTGCCGGATTACTGGTAAACGAAATGCACGCGCGCAGTTATCCGGCAGAACAATTCATAGGAAATGGTATCGCATTGCCGCGCTACTTCATCAGCGGGCAAACCCTCGCCCCATAAAATTACTTCATCACCGATACTGGCTTCTTTAATATCGCTCAAATCAATAGTGATCATGTCCATCGACACCCGTCCGATGATGCGTGTCATGCGCGGTTTGCCAATGATACTTGCCGCGCAGTTCAACAGTACCGGTGTGCCGTTGGGCGCAGCGCGCGGATAGCCATCCCCATAGCCAATCGACACGACTCCCATGCGTTTTTTGCCCGGGCAGATATAGGTAGCGCCATAACCGATAGCGCCCCCCGCTTCCACGTCTTTTATTGCAATCAATCGTGAGCGCAGTGTCATCACCGGCTTCAGGCCTCGCTCAACAGCATTTTCCTTGTGTATCGCTGAGCCGCCGTACAACATGATGCCAGGCCTTGCCCACTGGAAATGTGTCTGCGGCCAAGCCAGGATGCCCGCCGACGCGGCGACACTCAATTCGCAGCTGTCACCGGCCGACATATTGAGTTTGTTTATCGTTTTATTAAATAAGGTGAGCTGGCGCTGTGTTGCAGGGCTGACCAGATCATCAGCGCAGGCAAGATGCGTCATCAGCACCACTTTCCCAACCGCTGGCAGTCTTTTGATCCACGCATACGCACTGGCAAAATGCTCGCCGCTGAAACCCAGCCGGTGCATGCCGGTGTCGAGCTTGAGCCAGACGGTCAAAGAACCTGTCGGCAGATCTGGATGTCTGGCGACATACGCCTCCAGCCCTTCCAACTGATACGCCGAGTGAATCAGCAGATGAAATCCGGCCGCTATCGCAAAGGCCAGCTCCTCGGCATTCAACACGCCTTCGAGCAACAGTATTGCGCGGCCGCTGTTAAGCCGCTGCAGAGCTACCGCCTCCTCAAGTGAAGCGACGCCAAAACAATCCCGCTCGCCCATCACCTGGTGCAGCGCACTGGCCACCGCGAGCATGCCATGCCCATAGGCATTGGCTTTGATCACCGCCACCATGGCACTGCCGGGATTATGGGTTTGTGCTACTGCGAAATTGTGTTGCAGAGCCTGCAGGTCAACTGTTGCCCAGGCGCGAAACTGTGCTGATCCATTCACGTAGATGCATCCTCTGCTGTCATCGGGCGATTAGCCGAACTGCGTATAGCTGTCGTCATATTCAGGAATAGACAGATTATCAAAGCGGGTGTACTGGCCCTGGAACGCCAGCTTTATTGTACCGATCGGGCCATTACGCTGTTTGCCAATGATAATTTCGGCAATGCCTTTGTCGGCGGTATCCGGATTATAAACTTCATCGCGATACACGAAGGCGATGATATCGGCATCCTGCTCAATAGCACCGGATTCACGCAGGTCTGACATCAACGGGCGCTTATTCGGCCGCTGCTCCAGACCCCGGTTAAGCTGAGATAGAGCAACCACGGGGCAGTTAAATTCACGGGCTATGGTTTTCAAAGAGCGCGAGATTTCAGATATTTCACCCACGCGGTTTTCGCCATAACCTTTAATCTGCATCAACTGCAGATAATCCACCACGATCAGTCCCAGCGCGCCGTGTTCACGGGCGATGCGGCGCGAGCGAGAGCGCATCTCCATCGGGCTCAGACCCGGCGTATCATCCACAAACAGCGGACGATCCTTAAGCTTGCCGACTGCAGCGGTCAGGCGCGGCCAATCATCTTCTTCCAATCGACCAGCCCGCAAACGGGTCTGATCAATGCGCCCTATTGAGCTGATCATTCGAAACACCAGACTCTCCGCTGGCATCTCCAGACTGAATACCAGCACCGGCTGATCACTGTGCATCACGGCATGCTCAACCAGGTTCATCGCGAACGAGGTTTTTCCCATTGAAGGTCGGCCAGCGACGATGATCAGATCGGATTTTTGCAGCCCTGAGGTCTTGGCATCCAGATCCTTGTAGCCCGTGCTCAGCCCGGTAATTGCGCCTTTAGTTTTGAACAGTTCATCAATGCGCTCCACGGTGCCTTTAAGCAACGGGTTGATGGCACGGGGTCCGTCATCGGTGGAGCGGCCATCGGCAATCTGAAATACTTTTTGTTCGGCCAGATCGACCAGATCCGCGGCTTCACGCCCGACTGGGTTGAAGGAGTCATCGGCTATTTCATTGGCAACACGGATCAGCTTACGCAGCGTAGCGCGCTCGCGGATGATATCGGTGTAGGCTTCGATATTGACGGTGCCGCGCGCATTGCTGGCGAGATCACCCAGGTATTCCAGGCCGCCGGCATTATCGAGTTCATTGAGACTGTCCAGCGCTTCTACCAGAGTGACCACATCAAGCGGGCGGCCGGCTTCGGAATGCTTGAACATAACGCGGTAAATCAGCTGATGCTCGTGGCGGTAGAAATCCTCTTCCAGCAGTTTGTCTGCAATCCGGTCCCAGGCAGCGTTGTCCAGCATCAGACCACCCAGCACTGCCTGCTCAGCTTCAACGGAATGCGGCGGCACTTTGAGCATGCTTAGACCGGAATCAAGGCTCTTTCGGGCTTTTCCCGTGATTTTTCCGCTGACTTTTCCCGTGAATTCGGACATGAGGGGTGCTTTCCGTCTCTTGTTGTTCTTAAAAAATACCGGCATAAAAAAAGCACTGCTACCAGAAAGTAGCAGTGCCTCATTCTCCCACTATGCCAGGAATTCAACAACTCCTGTGCACGGGGTCTTACAGATACTTTTGTCAGGCCGCTTGATTAAGCGGGTACGACCGCAACTGTAATCATTTCTTCAACGTCGTGTCCCAGGTCGATGGTGATTGAATACTCACCAACTTCACGGATAACGCCATTGGGCAGACGGACTTCTGATTTGTCGATTTCCGCACCCGCAGCCGTCACTGCATCAGCAATGTCGCGGGTTCCAACCGAACCAAACAGTTTGCCTTCTTCACCGGCATTCACTGCGATAGCAATACGCAGATTTTTCAGCTTCACTGCGCGCTGCTGAGAACCCGCAACTTTCGCATTATGGGCTGCCATCAGCTCTGCTCTGCGAGCTTCGAAATCGACCAGATTAGTTTTAGTGGCAGGGATAGCCTTGCCGAACGGAAACAGGAAGTTACGGGCATAGCCGGCTTTTACAGACGCGGTATCACCAACATTGCCCAGTCTGCCTATTTTTTCCAGGAGAATTACGTTCATTTTTCATTCCTCATTTTACGAACCCGGCTTAGCCTGGATTCCTGCAGTTTATTCGTTTACCTGCTGACTTACACCGCAGGTTTTATTCTGCCTCTGAAGTTATACCAACTGTCTATCAGAGCAGCTATCGTCAAAATCTGTGCGGTCAGCGGATTCATCAAGACCACATAAAACACAATCACCCAAGGCCGGGAAATCTTCCTCAAAGCTGCAATCCCGTGCACCAGTGCCAGCCCAGCGAAAAACAAGGGCAGCATAAAGTACATCATCCAACCCTGCAGCAGCGGCGCGCCGAAGTTCGCCAGCACAAACAAAAACATCAGGCCAGCCGCTATCCGGTAGTCCAAACGCAGCTGCCGAAACTCTTCTCCAAATCCGCCTGGATTGTAGAGCAGCGACTGCCACCAGCGCGCCAGTATCAGCAGACAGATGGCCAGGAACATGCTCATTACGCCGAACAAGGTCCCCAG
>JBDNGQ010000112.1:0-10604 GCA_041689205.1 Pseudohongiellaceae bacterium
AATGCGCGCAATTATGTCTTTCGCGTGGGCTTACCCGAGCACATTCTGATGTATCTTCGCGAGGAGAGTGGAGACGATACCGAAGCAGGCTTTGACGATGTGTTTTCACGGCTGGAAGAGCAGGGCACTATCGAACTGGAATCAGTCGAGGAGTCGGAAGACGAAAGTCTGGCCGCCAGCTCGGCGATCATTCAGCTGGTAAATCGTATAATCACTGAAGCTGATCGCCTGGGAGCCTCAGATATTCATGTTGAACCTGGGCGGGATAACTCTCCCGGGATGGTTCGTATCCGGGTCGATGGTATTTGCCGGGAACTGTTAAAGGTGCCACGTGAACACACATCTGCCTTAATCGCTCGAATCAAGGTAATTTCGCGCCTCAATATAGCCGAACGAAGATTACCTCAGGATGGCAAGTGCAAACTGAAGGTGCGCGGCAAAAAACTTGAATTGCGTGTGGCTACCGTACCTACTGTCAATGGTGAAAGTGCTGTGCTGCGCCTGCTGGCTGCAGGCAGCGCGATGCCGCTGGAAAAGTTGAACCTGTCCGAACCTAACTTCAATAAAATTGTTGAGCTGTGCGCGCATCCACACGGGCTGTTGCTGGTGGTTGGTCCGACCGGATCCGGAAAAACCACAACACTGCATGGCGTCCTTGGCTATATCAATAAACCCGAACGCAAGATCTGGACAGCGGAAGACCCTGTTGAGATTACTCAGCCGGGTTTGCAACAAGTGCAGGTACTGCCAAAAATCAATTTTACTTTTGCCATTGCTATGCGTGCTTTCCTGCGAGCTGACCCGGACGTTATTCTGATTGGCGAGATGCGGGACGAAGAGACTGCCAGCATAGGAGTAGAGGCATCATTAACCGGTCACCTTGTGTTATCCACGCTGCATACCAATTCAGCGCCGGAAACCATCACCCGTCTGCTGGATCTTGGCCTGGATCCGGTCAATTTCTCCGATGCCCTTCTGGGTGTGCTGGCGCAGCGCTTGATGCGAACACTATGCAGCAAATGTAAAGAGGCATACAAACCAACAGCTGATGAATTGGATCATCTGGTAGTCACCTATGGCCGAGAACAATTTCGAGAGCTGGGGATAGATCTTGCCAGCGTGCAGCTTAAGCGCCCTGTCGGCTGCGATGAATGTGGTGGCACAGGTTACAAAGGCCGTACCGGGATTCATGAGTTACTGGTGGGGACGCAACCATTGCGCAGCCTGATTTACAACAAAGCCAGTCTTGATGAGTTGCGGCAACAGGCCCTCAAAGATGGTATGCGGACCCTGAAGCAGGACGGCATCCTGAAGATCCTGACCGGCTACAGTGATTACAAGCAGTTATTGCGGGTTGTGGCTGAGTAAATCCTGTGCAAATCCCGATATGAATGGCCTTCAAAGCCCTTCTATTGCCCTTGAAGGACGGTATATTTAAGACAAAAAGTGTAATGAAAACAGCACTGAATCGACCTACATTTAACGAAGATTATGATTTGCAGGTGAGTTTTATGCACATTAATGACAGCAATGTAATGTTTAATGCGTAAAAACAAGCAGTTTTGTTAATTTTTTCGCAATAAAAATTATAACTATATGAAATATAAAGACTTATTTCATTGGATAAAAAACGATCAAACTAAGCTAAAGTGCCAGATTTGCAGTGTTTACAGCATTTATTTTCAACTTATCAACTGACTTATCCACAGATTCTGTGGAAAAGTTTTGCCAGATTCCACACTGCAATCAAGACTTGTCGTTAACAAATTCTCAATTCCATTCGCAGGCCTGATAATTGCTGGGGCATGATCACACGAAGAACCAGAAAATCGTGATCAAATCGTTACTTTGTTTCAGGGTATTACCCTATTTTAATTTTTGTTTTGAGCTTTTTTCATGTTATCGTTGGTCCGTTATTAATGGTTATAGGGGTGAGGTAACCGTGGAACTGACTAGTGATATTCCTTTCTTGTGGAGATTGAGTCCCGAGTCCAGCGAGGGGCTTTGTTTAGTATCGATGGTCGTGCCTTTCGAGTCAGAAACGGCAGACGAGCGCAAAGATCTGACTATTGAAACCAGCGTCGTAAGCCTTGCATCAGATAGCACACGAGCAGAGCGCGAAGAAATGCTGGAGTGGAATCAGGATGATATCAGCCTGTTTCTCAAGCTGGTAACTCATGAGCAGCAAGAGCGGCGCATGCAGGCTTCTGACACGGTGCGAATTGATCTTGCCGACCCGGCTATTATAGAAATAGTGCATGTAGTCGCGGCTGCCGGTTTTGGCATGGCATTTACTTCGTTTGGAATACTGCGGCGCTCTTTAGCAATTTATCCTTCTCATTCATGTGAGACCGGCAGTTTTGCATCAATCGATACTGTCGATGGTTTCAAGCGGATCGTTGTAGTCGACATTGATGAAGATGATATCGTCTGTGTATTGCTTGACGATATTGATGCGGAGTCTTTCGGCGATTCAGATCAACTCAATCGTCACGATCTGCTGATGGTTAAGCGCTCAGACCTGCTGCATCCTGATTTTGCGGATACAGCATCCCGTCCGCATTTAGCTACTCTTCACTGAATCCTGCGTTACGCTCAACTGGCTTGTCCTGCTGCTGCGCTTGCTCTGTGTCACCCACCAGTTTGATGGGCAGAGGGGCACAGTCCGCTCCTGTATAGAACGTCATGTGTGGAAATGGAATTTCAATACCCGCACGGTCAAACGCCGTTTTCACTTCTTCCTGCATACTGTTGCGCAGGGCCAGAAAGTTTTCACGCGTTGACCAGATCGCAAACATGATATCAATCGATGAGGCATTAAAACCTTGCAGGATGATTAATGGTTCCGGTTCATCCAGACAAAGTGGATTATCCCGAGCAACATCCAGCAGCACTTGTCGTGCATGCTCGATATTGGTTCGATAAGCGATGCCCACTACTAAATCAAAGCGCCGGATTGGAAACTTCGTTATGGTTTTCACTTCAGACTTTATGATAGTTTCGTTGGGAATTCGGACATAGATATTGTCGTATGTCCGCAGTTTTACCGACAACAAGTCAATCGAAAGCACCTCACCAGTGGTTGGGCCAACAGAAATTATATCCCCGATCTTAAAGCTCTCTTCGCTGAGTACAAACAGGCCGGAAATCAGGTTTGAAGCTGAGGTCTGCGCAGCAAATCCCAGTGCCACGGTAAGCACACCCGCGGTGCCAAGCAGCACTCCGAGTTTGAACCCCAACTGATGCAGCGCCGTCACTAAAAATAATACCAGCACGATCCAGAAAATGGCTTTGGCCAGAAGGATCTTATGGTGGGGGCTGATGACATTGTCTTTTATTCGGCGGCTCAGTCGACTCAGCAATTGCGCGACCACCCAGCCCACACTCATCAGCAGCACCGCTCGTGCGACATTGACCAGGACATTTGCGCCGGGCGTTAACAGGGTCTCAAATTCCATGGTGCTTCCTCAGCTTAAAAACAGATCAATAGCCCGATACAGAAATTGTTTTTTCTGTGGCTTTCGGGCCGGGCTGATCAGTTCAGCGTCACGGTGTTCCTGTGCAGATCCCAGTTGAATTCGCGTTTCTTCCACAGTTTCGCTCAGGGTGACGGTGATAGAAGTGGTTACAAAGGATTTATCCGCTGCGGGCATTCTGAACAATTGCAGCATGGGTACTGGAACGTTTATCCGATCGAGCAGCAGTTGCCGGTGGCTTTGATTCTTGATCGTAACCGGAGTGACTGCTTTAAAATAAAGGTTTTCCACCGCCGAGGGATCAAGGCGGGCACGGGTGGTATCGGAATAACAGAGTTCACCGGCCGATTTATCTCCAAACCAGGTGTCAGACAGGCGTGCCGTCGGCAGCTCAATCATTCGGTGGCTGCCTGTATTAACAGCAAGATAAAGTGGCGTGCTGATGAAGACCTGGGTGCTTGCGTCGGCCATCAGACTGATCGGTGAGAGCGGTCGGGACACCACTGCACGGTCGGCAAGCATGGCCGTAATTGCGACTGCTTGTTCCGATTTATCAAACACATAACGCAGTACTGTCTCAGGTCCATGCTCCGCCTCATGCTCATCAGCCTGCTTGTGCCGGTAGCTATAGCGTAAAATCCATTCAAAAGGATTGTGCGAGATATCGAGCAGCAGTTGACCAAATTCAAGCCGCATTGATTCCCCAATAGCAAGGGGCACCTCTGCATCCGGCAAAGTCTTAGTGAATACCACGGACATGCATTTTTCCCATCAGCTTTTAGTGCTCGCAATAGTAGTTCACATAAGCCTGGATTACTATCGGACTGCTGAGCAGCTTGTGCTTATCAGGGCCGAGCCAGCAGCCACCACTTCATTGTAGAACTGACCAGTTCCGCGGCATCCTGTTGCACAAAATGACCAGCCTCAGGAGCCGAGACTATTGTGGTGTCCGCATCCACCCAGTCCCAGGTATTGTTCAACCCATCTGAATGCAGCGCGGTATCTTTCAAACCATGGAACACTAATACCGGCATTGGCAATCGCGGAGTCAAATCAGGAGAGGGAGGTGCGCTGCCTTCCGGGGGCAGGGCAGGATAATTACGTTTGTAGTAGGCCAGCATGGCATTGAAATCGGAGTTGCGGAACGCTTCGACATACCTGGGTCTGACAGCCGGGTCAGTTACCCACATGGACATAATTTCGGGCGACATGGGAGCGCCGAAAAATATATCAGGGTCCGATGGAGACCCTTCTCGAAAACGTCTGCCGTAATCACTGTTCGCACGCTGCTCAGGATTGATTGCCATTTCACGTGCCATGCCATTTGGGTGCGGCAGATTCAGGATGATCAACTTGTCGACCATCTGTGGATAGTGGAGCGCAAATTGCCATGACACCATGCCTCCCCAGTCATGGCCAACGACCGTGGCCTGTTCCTCGCCGAAGTGTTGAATCACTGCAGCGAGATCAGCGATAAGAAGACGCATGTCATAATTTTCATCGCCAGCCGGTTTGTCGCTGAGGTTATAGCCACGTTGATCAATGGCTACAACTTTGAAGTTGTCCTTCAGGGCGTCCATTTGATGATGCCAGGTATACCAGAAGTCAGGGAAACCATGGACCATCAGTACCAGCGGGCCGGTGCCGGTAGTGGCGTAATGAATCTTCACGCCGCCACTGTCAACAAATCCATGTTCAACCTCATTCCAGAGATCGGCATGCACGTGACTGGAGGCGCTAAACATAAAAAACAGCAGTAGGAAGGAGTGCAGTTTGGGCCTTATAACAGCTTGGATTGCTGATCTGGACATGGCATTTCTCCGTTGCGTTTGAGCTGCTTAAATACCCTTGTTGTGAACATTTCCGGCTGTCAAATATGCTTATAAGTCGCCCTGCGGTAGGCGATAATCCGGCACCATGATGTGGCGCGAATCATCAACCGGAATTACGGTAGTTGGAACCACCGCATCGGGACCAAAAGAAAAACAGAAGAACCCATAAACCATAATATTATCGGCATTGATGGCGGCCCACTCTGCTGTGTAATAAGTCGCCGGAGCAAGCTCCGGAATCTGCTGAATAAAGACTCTGTTGGCTTGCGGTCGATAGGAAAAATGCACATCAACGGTATCGACGTCTTCAGCCTTCAAAGTCAGTTTAACCAGTCGCACATACTCGCCGAAACGCAGGATCAGGTTTTCAGGTGCATCAACCAGAACTTCATCATGCCGAGGAACCGTTTCATGCGACAGTTCGACGGTATTGCGCCGCCCATGAAAATGCTGCGCATACGCGCTCTGCTGAAACACAAGCAGCATCATAAAGGCTAAGAAAAGGAATCTGACGCGGGTAAAACGTTTGACTTGATCTCTCATAGAGCTTAAAACCTGAGCAATCGATAACATGTAAAGCTGATTTATAGCATGAGAATGAAGGCCTGTGGAAAGAGTATTTATCAGTTCCGACTCGCTTCGACGCGCTATGGATAGATTTGGTGGATTCTGAATTATTCTGTGACCGAAATCAGCGCACAATTCAGAATTGACGCAACTGGCGGGGATTGGACTCAGCTTATTTCAAAATTCGTCAGTAATAATTTTGACTTCCGGCAGACGAAGTGGATTTAACATGCTCAAATATCAACTGAATAACAACCAAAGGAGGTGTCCTGTGAGGATGCTAAAGAAATTTACTGGCAGGGCATCCCTGCTGGCTGTGTTTATGCTTCCGGGTCTGGCTGCTGCCCAATCTCCCGCCGCGTCGGAAATCACATTCCATAAAGATATCGAACCTGTGCTGCAACGCAGTTGTCAGAATTGCCATAATCCTGATGGCGTGGCACCGATGTCTTTAGTCACTTATGAAGAGGTGGCACCTTATGCTGGTCTGATTGAATACAAGACCGCTCTGCGCGACCGTGCCGGAGCGATGCCTCCCTGGTATGCCGAGAAAGATATTGGTATTCAGGATTTTAAAAATGATCCTTCACTGTCTGATGCTGAACTAGCGGCCATTTCCGTGTGGGCTCGCGGCGGCGTTCCGAAAGGCGACCCGGCCGATGCGCCTGAACCGCTGGAGTTCGCGACCACAGGTTTCTGGAGTGCCGGTGAACCTGATTTAATTATCCGTACTCAGGACATCACTGTTCTTGGCGGAGCTGCGGACTGGTGGGGAGATATTCCCAGCGTTCCAACCGGGCTGACTGAAGATCGTTACGTGTCTTCTGTGGAGATCCGCGAAATGAATGATGTCGATACCAGTGGCAGTGCAGGTACAGTGGGCGGACGAAATATAGTTCACCACATGATCTGGAGCTCTCAGGTATTTGATGAAGAAGGCAATTCTGAGGGTATTCAGGTACCGTGGCCGGTGCATGAAATTGCCCGTAACCCCGATATCTTTGATCAAGATGGTGGTCGTCTGTTACGAGCAAACTCTTATCTGGTGTCTAACTCAGTACATCTTCATTCCACCGGAGTGGATACCACAGGACATCTGGAAATTGGATTCCGCTTTCACCCGGTTGGCTATGAGCCAAAGTATCGATCCGCATTAATCGGTCTGGGTAATGGCGTTGACATCAGCATCACCGGTGAAGAAGATGCACAGGAACTGCACGCTTATGCAGTACTTGAGCAGCACACCAAGGTAATCACTTTCGAGCCGCATTTGCATGCTCCAGGCGAACGTATGTGCCTTGAAGCAATCTGGGGATACACCATTGAAACCCTGTCGTGCGTAGGCTACGACCATAACTGGGTGCGTGGTTATACCTATGCGGAAAATGCTGCACCTCTGCTTCCTAAAGGCACAGTGCTGCACATCGTAGGCTACTTTAACAACACCAAAACCAATCCTAATGTCCCGGATCCAAGAAACTGGCAGGGATCAGGTAACCGTTCTGTGACGAATATGTTCATTGATCTGGGGATGAGAGTATCCATGACTGAAGAGCAGTTCCTCGAAGAGATGGAAAATCGGCGCCAGGTGCTGAATCTGGGTCCTAATGATCACGTAATTGGATGTCCGTTGTGTCTGGCTCCACTGGTTGCACCAGTGCCCGCTGCAGAAACCGGTACTGAAGTGGCAGTAAGTCTGTCGGAGACAAATTGATGGCTGGTTTCAACATTAAGCAGCGCAGTGCAGCTGCAGTAGTCAAAATGTTGCTGAGTTTCTGTGTCCTGCTGCTGGGTTCGCAGCAGGCGCTGGCTCAGACTACTTACACGAAAGGGCAACACATAGAACCGGCTTATGAAGGTTGGGAGCGGAATGAGGATGGCACGTACAGTTTTCTGTTCGGCTACCACAATGAAAACTGGTATGAAGAGCTCGATCTGCCAGTTGGAGAGCATAATTTCTTCTCTCCAGGCGAGGCTGATAGAGGGCAACCTACGCATTTTCTGCCACGTCGCAATCGCTTCACTTTTAAAGTTGAGGTTCCTGCTGACTTTGGTGACAAGGAGCTGGTCTGGGAAATCACTTCGAATGGAGTGACTCGGAAGGCCTACGCGACACTGGCAAAAGATTACATTGTAGACAGTGTGGTAATAGCCTCGGAAACTGGATCGCTGGGTGCTGGCACCAGTACTCCTGAGTCGCGAGCGAATACATCTCCTGTGGTAACCGTGCAGGGCGATCGGATCGCAGGTGAGGTTGTTCGTACCGTTCGGGCTGGTGAACCACTGGTCATTAATGCGCAAGTGATTGATGACGGTCTGCCAAAGCCATCCGGCATGGCGATGGCTACCCGCACTGCAAGATCAGAAACCATGCGCATGTTACGTCCACCCGCACGAATCACTGTGGGTAAGACTAATGGCCTGTTTCTGTCCTGGAACGTTTATCGCGGTGAAGGTAATGTGACCTTCGATCCCCCTCAGTCCAAACCCTGGGAAGATACACGTGCATCGGCCAATTCTCCCTGGGGACCACTGTGGGTGCCTCCACCGATACCGGAAGATGGCATCTACGAAGTAAGCGTGACCTTTGATGAGCCTGGCACCTATATTTTATGGGCGCGAGCTGATGATGGTGGCCTCTATCACGATGAATATGTCACCGTGAATGTAACTCCCTGATTAAGTTTGAAGAAGCCCCGGTACGATCGTCTTTCAAGGCGCTTGCCCCGGGGCTTTTCAATTTCCGCTGGCTTGCAATAACCGGCAATCTATCTTATCTTCCCGTCCGGAATCCTTCTGAAGCTCTCTACTCAGGCAAACATATACCTATGCTGTGGTTTCACTATGCGAGCAGCTTTCTAGCCATATCGCAATTGCTGTTTATGGGTCTGTTTTACCTGCTTTATCATCGCCAGCAACTGCTTGGCAGCCTGGTCGCACTGTTCAATCTGTGTTTGATCGCCTATATTTTCTCACGCATGCCGGATATAAACTCATTGGCCGCAGCGGGTTTTATCTTGAGTTTGCTTGCTATAACAGCGCCTGCCGTTCTGTGGGTAATTGCTCATTATCTTTTTGAAGATGATCCGAAGGTGCACCGTGGTGTCTGGGCGCTGATTGCGGGCTACATCTCGCTACGTGCGGTTGGCATGTTGATTTACGATCCTCTGACCAGTTTCCATCCGCTGTGGTATGCGCTGTTGTTTTATCTGCCACAATTAATCATGCTGGGTCTGGCCTGTCACGTTGTTTATACCGCGTTCAAAGGTCTGGGTGTTGATCTCGTTGAACCGCGCCGGCGCCTGCGGGTACCCTTTGCGATTGGTATGGGAAGTATTGTCGGTGTGATCGTTGCATCGGGCTTTTTGTTGTTGAATAATTCCTTACTGGATGGCATCTATTTCTTCATTATTTTCGTATTTATTCTGAGCATAAATCTGACGACGTTCCGTCTTCATAAAGATTCACCACAGCTCATCGTGGATTCTGGTCAACTGCTGGGGACTCCTTCGATTAAGGTAAGCAGTAAAGATGTGGATCGTCCGCTGGTGGATCGGGTAAATAAAGCCATGGAAAGTGAGCGTCTGTATGCCCAGTCAGGCTTGACCATCGGTGACCTGGCGGCAAGGGTTTCCATGCAGGAATACCGTCTGCGCAGACTGATTAACCAGAAGCTGCACTATCGCAATTTAATCAGTATCTGAATCAGTATCGTATTGCAGAAGCGGCACGCCGCTTCCAGGATCCGGCCGAGAATGGTGTCGCCATTTCCAGTATTGCGCTGGATGTCGGTTACGCTTCTTTATCCTCGTTTAACAAGGCATTCAAGGAATTGCACGGCGTTACACCAACGATTTTCCGGACACGTTCAACTAAGTGATGTAAGGGTTCTCACATGCATGATGCACAGGCACTGGCACGCTATCGCAGGATAGCCATAATTACCATCGCAGCGGTGTACTTTCTTATTCTGGTCGGTGCCTCAGTGCGGGCTACTGGAGCAGGGATGGGTTGTCCGGACTGGCCGACCTGTTTCGGCAGCTGGATTCCGCCAACCAGTGAAGCGCAGTTGCCGGCCAACTACCAGGAGATTTACGCGGATCGAGGCTATGCAGAGACGCGCTTTAATCCAGTGAAAACCTGGATTGAATATCTGAATCGACTGACGGGAGTCGTGATTGGATTTTTAATTCTGGTTACAGCGCTGATCTCCTGGCCCTGCCGCAGGCACGACCGGCTGATAATGTGGGCATCTGTGGCTGCTTTTTTAATGGTGGGCTTTCAGGGCTGGCTTGGCAGTCGGGTAGTCGCCTCAAATCTGCAGCCCGGCATGATCACTGTGCATATGCTGATGGCGCTGGCGATAGTTGGCGTCCTGCTGTTTGCACTGGCCCGGGCCAGGCGTGGTATTTCAGCCTCCCAGTCAGTTGCAGGGCTGGATCCGCGGTTCCGTAAATGGCTCTATGTGGCTTTGGCGATAACGGTGCTGCAGGTGGCAATGGGTACCCAGGTGCGTGAAATGGTTGATTATCTGAACCATGTTCAAGGTGAAGCGCGTTCTGCCTGGGTCGCTGCGTTGCCTTGGTTTTTCTACATACACCGCAGTTTTTCAGCGCTGGTATTATTTGCCAATATCGGGCTGCTGTGGATGTTGGTGAGTTCACTGGGCTGGCAGCATACCCTGAGCAGATTGACTGTTGCGATGCTGGCGGTGATTGTGCTGGCAATA
>JBDNGQ010000113.1:0-6045 GCA_041689205.1 Pseudohongiellaceae bacterium
ATGCAGTCCGATACTGGGCTCATCAAGCACAAATAAAGTATTTACCAGTGAGGTGCCTAATGCAGTCGTCAGATTGATGCGTTGCACTTCACCGCCGCTGAGCGTGCGTGACTGCCGATTCAGGCTCAGATATCCAAGTCCAACATCAAGCAGATATTTAAGTCGCGTACGAATCTCACCGAGCAGCAGGTCGGCGGCTTCGTCAAAGGGAGCAGGTAACTGCACTTGCTGAAAGAACCCGGAACATTGTTCGAGTGACAACAGCATCAGTTCGCTGATGGTATAACTGCGAGCGGCGGTGCCTGCATTGTCGCTTTGCTGAAGACGCCACCAGGATGCCTCAGGTTTCAGCCGACTGCCGTGGCAGGACTGGCATTCAGTATAAGCACGGTATTTGGATAACAGCACCCGGATATGCATTTTGTAGGCTTTACTTTCCAGCCATTTAAAAAAGCCGCGCACGCCATACCAATTGCCATCGCCGCTGATACCATCGCCTTCAAGAACCCATTGCTGTTGTTGTTCAGTAAGGTCCTGCCAGGGCGTATCCAGCGGCAGGCGAATTTTTTTAGCGAATCGCTCAAGGTCTACCTGACACTCTCGGAAACTGGGTGTCTGCCAGGGTTTGACAGCGCCTTGTTTGAGCGTTTTTTTCTCGTCCGGAATCACCAGGCTGTAATCAACATCGATAATGCGCCCGAACCCGCGACAGGTCTCACAGGCTCCAATCGGTGAGTTGAAAGAGAACAGGCTGGGGGAGGCGTCAGTGAATTCAATATTACAATCCGGACAATGCAGATGGCTGGAGTAACGCAGTGGCTCTGCCTGTTGTTCGCTTTCCGGGTTTTCACTGATCGGGTAAATCAACACGTGACCATTTGAATGCCGCAATGCTGCTTCAATTGCTTCACTGAGGCGTTGCAGATTATTGCTCTGCAGACGCAAGCGATCCTGGATCACGTGGACGTGAGCATCAGCGCGTTGCCCGGACCGAGGCTGAATTCGAGTATAACCCTGTTGTGCCAGCAGACGAACAATCTCCTGTTCGCTGAAGTCAGGAGGTACCGGCATGGCCAGACAGACATGCAGGCGGGTGCCGGACGGTAATTTTGCTGATATATCGCTGATGATACTCTGGCTTGAATCCCGTTTTACTGCCTGCTGGCAGCCCGGACAATTGAGTGTTCCCAGCCGTGCATAGATTAACTTCAGATAATCATTCAGCTCCGTCATCGTGCCTACGGTGGAGCGTGAAGTACGCACCTGATTGGTCTGATCTATAGCGATGGCTGGCGGAATGCCCTGGATGCTGTCCATGTCAGCTTTATCCATGCGATCCAGAAACTGACGCGCATACGCAGAAAAAGTTTCTACATAGCGTCGCTGACCTTCTGCATAGATGGTGTCAAATGCCAGGCTGGATTTACCAGAACCGCTGACGCCGGTAATAACAATCAATTTATTAGTCGGTAGTTCCAGATTCAGATTTTTGAGATTGTTCTGGCGGGCTCCGCGCAGGATAATTTTTTCCGTCATGCGAATCTCTCCTCTCGCAGTGGAATAATGCCCCTGCGTTGTATTGCACTACTGACTGTGTCGAGCAGTTTGAGTTTGTCTTTGCCAGGCACACCTTTTAGTATCAGGTAATTTGATGCGTGATCACTGCGGAAAACCGCGTCGCCGGTCTCGCAGCCCACATAGAGCAGGCTCAGCCCAAGCTGACGCAGTTCCTTCAGTTCTGCTACCGACTTGTTTTTTAAGTTGCGGGGCAGACAGTAGGCACTGATGCGCCGGGCGAGTGGCAGGTGGCGCTTGATGAGTTCAAGAATATAAGTCAGTGGATACATTCATCAATCGCCCAGCGGGATTAGAATACATGCGGGAGTGTACTGGATATGCCTGGGCTGCAACAGTCTGGCTGTTCATTTGTGAAGATCAAACCTGTGTGGGGCAGAGGATGTTTCATTCAGGTAAACTCCATGCACAATTGCAGCGCAGAATGTTAATGATTCTGCTACTATCCGCGCCTGTTTCCCCCTGCCTCCGGTTTGTAAAAGATGGATATTCTGCTGGCCTGCTTCTTTATGTTTCTTGGTGCATTTGTGCAGACTTCGATTGGCTTTGGTCTGGCTGTAATAGCCGCCCCTGTGTTGTATTTTATAAACCCGGCCTATGTGCCAGTTCCGATTACCCTGGCCGTTCTGGGACTGTCTTTACTCAATGCCTTCAGCTTTCGAAAGGACGTGGCTCTGGGTAGTTTAAAATCCGCGATTATCGGCAGAGTACCGGGTTCTCTGGCAGGCGCGGCTTTGTTGCTGTGGCTCGACAAAAGTCTGCTGACTCTATGGATCGGCACATCGGTGTTGCTTGCCGTTGCTGTAAGTCTGAGCTCCTTGCGCTGGCAACCGACTGCCGGCAGGTTGATGCTGGCAGGCTTCATGTCAGGGTTTATGGGGACCAGTTCCTCGATTGGCGGTCCGCCAATGGCACTGGTCTGGCAGCATCAGGATATTAAGTTGATTCGGGCCAATCTCGCGGCTTTTTTTGCGGTCAGCTGTCTGATTTCGTTAATTGTCCTGCTGCCCACGGAATATTTTCGATGGCAGCATGTACTGATATCGCTGCCGCTGCTGCCGGCAACCCTCGCTGGTTATCTGCTGGCGCGGCGCACAATGCACATGCTGCCTCATCGGGCCATGCGCAGTGGTTCACTGGTGCTGTGTTCCGTGTCGGGTATTGCTGCAGTGTTGTACTATCTTATCCAATAAGTATAAATATTAAGTGCCTCTCTATAGTTTGCTGCGGTGATGCGCTACACTGAATCCGGTGCAATTTAATGCATCCAAAATTGGAGAAAGCGATGAAAATTATGATGATCAGAAAAGCTTTGCTGGTATTGGTGCTGGGTACACTTGGACAGTTCGCACTGGCTCAGGCAGACGCAGCAAAGACTATTGCAGGCATAGTGGGTACAGTAAATCATTTCCCTTCAGCTGAGCAAAAAGCCACGCTACAGGCAATTAGTCAGAATTCAGCAAACAGTGCAGCAATCCAGACTATCGCCCAGGCAGTTCATGACATGCAACACTCAGCTACAGCAGAACACAAGGCCATGCTCGAGAAAATCGCTGCAGATGATTCTGCTACAAGTGCAGAGAAAGACCTGGCTGCAATAGTTGCTGGTTTTACTCATATGGCAAATGATGAAACCAAAGGACGTCTGGCAACTATTCAATAAAGCCCTGCACAAAAAACCACTGAAGCTCCACAAAAAGAGCATCAAAGGTCAGTAAGATCAACAATGCAGACAAATTGCCTGCCTCTGCTTTCCGGGAGGCGGGCAAGCTGCATCAGGAGCCAAAGCAGATTTTGGAATCGACTGATCACCCCAAACCAACTGCAGATATGGCATGTCAGTCTGATTTTAATGTCTGGCCGCATAATATCAGCATGTCAGCTTTCAGACAGGCCTGGGTGCTGGAGGGTGAACCTCTTTGGCGGCGTGTATTTGATATGCATCGTGACAAGATGCAGATAAAAAATGCCCAATCCTCACTGCTTAATCTGGAAAAAATCTTCCGCTGTACTTTTCGACTGGCTAACTCAAAAGGTTTTCAGGCCATGAGCCTGCGCGATTTAAGCCGTGAAACCGGCATCAGCATGGGCGGGCTTTATGCTTATATTGGCAGTAAGGATGATCTGGCTTCGGTAATTGAAGGGGTGTTGCGACAGAGTATAGATGACGTAATGTCAGATCTGGTTCGGCATAGTTTAAGCCCGGTAGCGCGTCTGAAAGCAATTATATACGGTGATATCTACATGAACGATATCATGCACCACTGGTACTACTTCTGTTATCTGGAAGCCAAAGGCTTATCACGCGAGCAACGTGAAGCAGCAATGAAACTGGAACTGAAGTTTGATGAACACTTAAAAGACACTTTCCGCGCAGGTTTGGCTGCCGGTGTATTTCAATGTGATGACCTTGCCTTACTTGCCACACATATCACTGCAATGTTGCAGCAGTGGTATCTTAAGCGCTGGAAGTTTCAATTGCAGGGGACTTCGATTGATACTTATACAAAATTCGTTTTTGACCGAGCGCTGCTAAGTCTGGCTTATTCTGGAGAGCCTCGTTATTCAGAGGCTCCCTAAGTATTTTCAGAATTAAAGCCGCGTTTATCTGCGTAGAACATCCTTATCGCTGCCATATCGTTATCTATATCACCGGTCGGATAAAAAAAATCGGCCAGACCAGCTTCTTTGGTGCGAACATTGAGATAGCCCAGCAACACTGGGACGTTTGCGTTCACCGCAATATGGTAAAAGCCGGTCTTCCATTGCTTAACTTTGCTGCGCGTGCCTTCAGGTGGAACCAGTACCACCATGTCATTATTTTCCCGATACTGCTTTACGGTATGGTCAACCATATTATTGCTGCGGCTGCGATCAATTGGTATGCCGCCAAGCCATCTCATCAAGCCGCCAAACGGAAACGGAAATAAGCTGGCTTTTCCCATCCAATAAACTTTCAGACGCAGTTTCAGCACGACCATAATCATTACTGGAAAATCCCAGTTACTGGTATGTGGGGCGCCTATCAGCACAAAGCGGGCGTTCTCCAGAGGTATGCCCACAGTTTTCCAGCCCATGATTTTGAGAATAATTGCCGCCAGCCCACGCAGAATTGGAGTTACTACAGGAGTAGAAAAGACTGTCATACGCATTGTTCAGCAGCTCACCATCGCGAAAAATAATCATCAATTGGCAGTTCCTGAGCGGGTCGCGGCGGGGCGCTGATTTGTCCCAGATACAGAAAACCGGTAATTTTTTCCTCAGCACTCAAGCCTAGACCTTCCAGTACCATCGGGTGTGCGGCCATGGGACCGGTTCTCCAGATAGCACCAATTCCCTGAGCATGCGCGGCATTGAGCATATTCTGAATAGATGCAGCCGTGGAGTACTCTTGCTCAATCACTGGCACCTTTGGGTGTGGTTTGGGTGAGGTAACAGCAATTACTATCAGGGGAGCCCGTAAGGCTTTGCTGCGGATACTTTGTTGCTTATCCAGAGGAAGTTCAGGATCGTCACTGAGGCTGGCAGTTACAAATAGATTGCCCAGACTCAGCAGCGAAGTCCCTTCTATGATCAGAAATCGCCATGGATGCAACAGCGCGTGGTCTGCGGCGCGTAATGCGGCGCGATAGATATTGCGCAAGGCCTGCTGATCTGGAACCGGCTCACTCAGGCGCGATACAGACACACGAGAGTGCAAAGCTGTCAGTGCATCCATCTTAACCCTTTTGTAATAATCTCATGTTACGCTGATGCGCTGAATCCGTGCGGCAGCGATAAAGTGAGAGGAAGAATAAAGCAAAAACGCAGTTATTGAAATATAGCTGCGAGTTTACCCGTGCTGTCAGGTGGAGGGATTTGTGGTAATATTTCCCACTCAGACATTTATGGCAGTAATCCGGGCAGGCATTGCCCGGCCAGGCAGCTTCAGCAGGGAAAATACAGGACAGGCATTATATGAGTTCCATAGCCGATGTAATTGCAGTCAGTTCGGTACGACCAGTGTATCCTCAGACTAAATCCAGATGGTTCGGCAAAGCCAGCGGCAAATCTTTGCGGCTGATACTCAGCTTCTATTCACCGGATGGTAATGAGATTGCGATGCCTCTGGCGAGCATGTCAGCTTATCTGAAACGTGATTTTCCCTGGGTGGAAATAATACTCAAGCCGATTCTGATATTACGTGATGAAGTGGAATTTTCCCCGGAAAATTATGCCCAAAGCATCATCGATCTGGATGCTGACATTATCGCCTTTTCAGTTATGAGCCCGCACTGGTTTCCAATGGAACCGTATTTCGCTGAAATTAAAGCCCGTGATGCCGATTTACCGATTTGTATCGGTGGCTATCAGGCAATGCTCTCTCAAGAGCAAACAATTGAGAATCCCCACATCGACTTTATATGCACCGGTGACGGCGAATACGCTATCGGCAATCTGATGCAGTTTCTGCGTGGCAGCAAAGATGGC
>JBDNGQ010000114.1:0-2432 GCA_041689205.1 Pseudohongiellaceae bacterium
AATACCTGATTCTTCTTTTCAGCCTGACATTAACGTAGTATTAACGTTATGAAAATAATTGTAAAACAGTAACTTACTTGCTTTTCATGCATCAGACGCTGAGAGTCACAGTACAACAAGTGATGACCATTGAGAATGCTAATCTGCCTCTCTCACGGTTCATTTGTCAAACTTTGATTTTTAACAGCCAGGTGGAAGATCTCCAGTTTGCCGCTGATAGAAATACCCGGTGGTATCGCTGGCTGTTCGAAGTTGTGCACCGCGATTATTTTCCGACAACTATACGTTCCGGGCCAGTCTGGGTGTCCTCATGTTCACTTTGCTGGTGAGTGTCACAGTGGTTGCGCCGCTGGCACGTTTATGGGATTGAGTCGACTGTCTGAATACGGTATGAAGTTATAGAAAAACACGATGACTTGAATCGAAGGGCGGTGCCGATTCATGCCAGGTGTGCTATCTTTTCGCCCCAATCGGGTATGTGCCGAAAAACTTCGTGTCACTGCCAGAACGTAATCTTTGATCCTACGCAAGATTATGGATGATATGAGCTATATACTGCTCGACAGCCACAAAGACGGCTTTACAGGACTGCAGGAGGTCTAGGTGTGATAAACGAGGTGCTGTATCAGTTTGCGGAATGGCTGTATGTCCAGCCATGGAGCAGAGGTATTCACGAATCCTTTTATGTCTATAACTGGATCGAATCTACCCATGTAGTTGCTCTGATGATTTCTCTGGGCATGCTGTTTATGATCGATCTGCGCATGCTTGGATGGGCGATGCCAAACGTACCGGCATCAAAAATTGCAGATCGTCTGTTTCTGCCCATGATGGTTGGTTTTACGATCATGATTATAACCGGCTTGTTGTTGTTTTATGCCGTGCCGACGAGGACGACCACCAGCATCTGGTTCCGAATGAAGGTGGTGTTGTTGATAGCCGCGGCCGTGAATGCCTGGTTGTTCCATAAGCGTATGACCAATTCGATTGGAAGCTGGGATACTGCGCCGAAAGCACCTCGAAATATTCGCATAGGCGCCGGGCTGTCGCTGGCGATATGGGCGGGAGTGGTTACTACCGGCAGGCTTATCGCTTATGACTGGTACGATTGCTACCGTGTGCAAAGTGGTTTTATAAACTGGGTTGCAGGCTGCGTAGCTGAATAGACAGACTTGCGGCAGGTTTTTAATAGATTGAAGCGCTGACTATCAGGTTAGCAATAAAAAATTGCAGGAGTTCCCGATGGATCTTTTACCTCTTTTTGAATGGGCAGAAACGTCGCTGCTGGGCACAATCGGCAAGACCTGGGGCGGTGTGTATGCGATTGGACAGTCTTTACATCTGTTTTCCTTGGCACTGCTGGGTGGATCGGTACTGATTGCTGACCTGCGTTTACTGGGGCTGGTACTGACGGATGTTCCGTCTGAAGCCGTTGCAGATGGTGCTCATAAATGGTTTAAAATTGCTCTTGCCGGAATGCTGGCCACGGGTATCTTCATGGCTGCGGCAGTGGCGATCAGAATGTATAACAATGATTTCTTCTTTGCCAAGATGGTTACTCTGGCTGTTGGAATACTGTTTGTGTTTGCCATTAAGCGCCCTTTACTGAAACGACCTCATCATGAAATTGCTCCCTGGGTCCTTAAGTCAGTGGCAGCAGCCTCAATTATCATCTGGTTCAGTGTAGCCGCTACCGGCCGGTGGATTGGTTTTTCATAGCAAGCGCAAGATGTTTTGCCTGGAGAGATTAGTATGAGCAACGAAGCACAGACCCATAAACTCGATCGTAGAGAAATTATTGCGGGTAGCAGTTCACTGCTGATAATAGCAATTCTGCTTGGTTATTGGATTTTTCAGATCAACGGCGTGCTGGAGATGCTGGAACTCGCCTACGGTTAATTCTGCCCGACGCAAATGCATAAAAAAGCTCTGGTCGAAGAACGAGTCTTCGTCAGAGCTTTTTATGTTCGATTACTTGAGCTTTGTTATTTCATCGGAGAGAAGTCAACCGCTTTCATATAACGTCGTTCAACGCTAAGTAGAATGGGTCCGTTAACATTTGACTCTTCATTAACCTTCTGCCATTCAGGATCCTGCGAGAATGCACGCCATGAATTATTGGCAGCTTCGCGACTGGCGTGTGAAATTACATAAACCAGCGTATCCGCTGAATCGGGCTCGTCAGTTGGCAGCCAGTAAGCAATATTAGTCATGCCATGTTTCTCAAAAATGCGCATGGTATGGTCCCGAAATCTGGCCACCAGTGCGTCAAGATTGCCTGGTGTAGCCTTATAAGTTCTGAGTTCAAACACACGCTCATCCTGCGCCTGTGCTGCGGTACTCATAAATGGAAGATAGGCCAGCGCAACTAAAGACAGAAATCCCAGCGACTTTATTAGTATTGTTTTCAAAAGTTTCTCCTGTTACTTACC
>JBDNGQ010000115.1:0-8254 GCA_041689205.1 Pseudohongiellaceae bacterium
AAACAATACCTTTTTAGTTTTTCTGACTAGTCCTTATGATCTATATAGCATTTTCTGTGATTGCGCACCAGTTGATCAATGCTGCTCTGCTCTGATCTGGTCATAGGCGCTCTTTTATAAAGGGGAATTTCGGAACTTTAGTCAATCCGCCGGGGATATGTGGCATATGTGGGATAATTTCCAGCCCTACTAGTATAACTGTCACTGTCAGTTTGCCCCTTGGGGTTGGAAATTATCCCACATATCCCACATATCCCCCTTTAAGTTTGTTTGCTGACAAGCCATCCCGATTCTTTTCGTTTTTGATCGCCGGGGTCCAGCCGGTAACCGTTAACCACACGTCCCTTGTGACGCCTGAGCCAGCCTGAGAAGTAACGTCCGTCAAAGTCACCACGCGCAGGCTTAATGTCTGCAACGGCTTGGACAAACACGCTCTCGTTCGCTCTCAGTCCTTGTTGACGGTCTGTAACAAGGCGCACAATGTCCCGCACCTGAACCACGTTGTCAGCGTAAAGCTCAAACCACGCCTCCAATATTGCAGCATGTTGCTGGTGATGCGGGTCCTCAGCTTTGCTCAGTGACATAACTTTGAGCGGGTCAACCATTGCAGCCGGTGCCACGCCTTCGCGTATAAGCCAGCATACGCATTGCCTTACAACGGCTTCCCATTCCTCAAACGAACCAAACGAACCGCTTTCGACGGTTGGCGCTTCCTCCCATTGATAAGTCAGTAGCACACTGAGAAGATCAGCTCGGTATGCGTCGAGGCGCTGGCGTATCAGATCCTTGGGGTTGAAGGTAAAGCGGCGCGTTTCTGGTGACTCGCAATTGGCATCAAGCGTCACTGGCAGAATGCGGCGGAAGGCATCTCCCCCGGCTGTGACGTTGTTACCGTTTAACAACCACAATGCCCGGTTCAGCACACTGCGCGTTTCCGACTGGCCTAAAATGCGCCCCTCTGGTTCAGGACTGGTGAGAAAGGCGCACATTGCAGCGCTATCGACCACGCCTTGCAGGTTGTCCAGAATCAAGCCGGGGCAACCAGTCAGCAGCTTTGCAAACAGGCGTTTTTCGATTTCCTCGGCATTGCTCTCAGGCAAGGGGAGTGCAGACAATCCAGCTCCGACAAGGATCATCAGGCATTCACTTAGCAGTGTCTTTCCTGTTCCCGGCGTATAGGCGCGAATCAAAAAGGCGGGGGCTGTTGGCAATGCCGGGCGGCAAACGCTTGTCAGCAGTGCTGCCAGAAAAACGCCTCGGCTTATATCGCTATCAAACGGGAATTGCTGAAACGGCTGCCAGATCCGGATGAGTGCTTCCGTCAGTGCCTTGCGGTCCATTGGCTTTGGGACTGGCCTATCGCTTGCAAGGTCCAGATAAAGCAGACGCGTTTCCTCATCAAAGCCCGGTTTGTCGATCACACGCCCGTCAGCGCGCATCACGGGAAAACTGACAACAGCTCCGACCTTTGGCAGATTCCAAACGCCACGACCAGCCAGCAGCCTCTGAGCCAACTTGTCCGGGCAATCTCTGACCGTCCACGACTCTGACCGGCCATCAAACATCATCAGCTGAAATGCGCTTTCAAGGTAGGTTTGCAGCCATGCCTTTTCCACTGCGACAAGTACACCATCAGCCAGACGCACCAGCAGCCCGGCGCGCTCAAAAATTTCACCATCCAGACGCATACGCTCCAGCACCTTTGGCAATATTTGCGGGAGCTCACCTTGTTGCAATTGCAGTACCTGGACCGGGCGCAATAGTCGATACCGCATGCCTCCATGCGCGTGACTGTAGATGGATGGCACACCTCCGCTTTTTAGATTACACCATGCAATCCGTTTATCCGAGTTTGAATAGTCCGGCTCTAGTGGGTCGTGAAAACGCTCACCATGCCAGCGGTCTGGGTTGTCGAGCAATTGCCCCACGGTCACACGGTCCCCGGTTGAATGAACCAACTCAAAGTCACCAAACAGACGGCGATTCTCTACGGCATCACGCAACCGTTGACGGGCTTCCTCCTGCGCTGGCTCCGATAGTGTCGGCATCTCTGCCAGCCGTTTTTCAATCCACTCATCACGGGCAAAATTGATTTCAGCCAGTAGATCATCACAACCACGCGCAGACTCGATAATTGCAGCCAACTGCTCGCGCTCAGCAGCAGTCAGATCCGGCACTGCTTCAGACGTTAACAAGGGTAGGGCATCATTGTTTATCGCCTCTGGATCTGGACGGCGCGTTTCCAATGGGGGCACACATACCGGAGGCGCTGCAAAGTCGAGCCTATTGGTCTGCCAGACGCTGGCATCAACCGGGGAGCGTTGCAGGGTCTGGCCTGACTTACTCACGATGAATCGACCATGCCCGGCAAGCCATAGGCGTTCACAAAGCACCTTACCGGCTCTGGGAATATCGCGCGCATCAGCCACAAGGATATAAAGACGCTGGCCCCTGATCCCTGTGATCCGCTCGCCGGTTTCGTTGTTAAAGATCATGCTCGATCCAGACACGTTCCACACCATCGGCGCATCACGCAGCAGCGGAACAACATTACGAAGCAGTGATAGCCATTCCTCACGGGTCAAAGGTTCTTGCCCCGGCAATGGATCACCATCAAGTAACATCCAGCCCGGACCGGCATTCCATGAGAAGGCATCAGCAGTTCTTGCTATCGTGCCGGGTGCTGCATGCGATAGTTTTTCTTTAGTGACAACTGGACTCTGATCCCCATCCGTCAAGCCAAAAATCAAAGCCTGATTAGATGACAGCTTCCTGAGAATATCAGCAAGGCTGGACGGCGTAGGCGCATCAACTTTATAAACCGTACCTTGTGACATTTCTCCGGCGGGAATTTTTTGTGGAGTCCCGTCAATTATCTCCCACTTTTTTGTCAGTCTCTTTGGTTGTTCACTGGTGGCAATAGTGATCTTGCTCATGCCTCGCCCCCAAGACCATCAAAGGATGCATCAAACTGGCCGATTTCTGGAGATTCCAGCGCGTTTAGCTCTCGGGCAATACCATTGGCAGGCATTGGTCGAACTAAGTAAAGAGGGCATGTTTTTGACGTGCAGGCGGCTGCTTGTTGTCGCCATGTGCCCGGCCCAGATTCGCAGTAAATACATTCGCGGCACTTCAGATTTATTGCTTTGCGAAGCATCATTTGGAAACCTCCGCCAATTGGAGCAATACATAGCATGCGACACGGGAATGCGGTCTGCCGTCACGGTCGTTGATGATAACTCTCTCGGTGCGGATCTGGTGGCCTTGCTCGCGTAGCTCCTTGATCCGGGCGGCAGGCATCATAAGATTTAGCTGATCTCGGGCAAACATAGTATTTACGCTGCCGTTATCTGTCAGCCATTCCAGTAGGCGTTTCCGCTGGGCTTCCGTGGTAGTATTATCTAGGCTAGATTGGAATGGGCTGCTCTGTAGGGGGGTAGCCTTTTTCATTTTACACCGCCAGACAGCAGCGATTGGATCTCACCAACATTCCACGCCAGACGCCCGTTAATACGAATAGGGCGCACAGGCCCATTTTCTAGGCAGGCCCAGGCTCTTAATGTTTGCGGCTGCCTATTCAGATAATGAGCGGCTGCATCAGTCGGTACAGTGGGGCGGGTTACTTTCTCCAGAGGCGTGAAGGCTTTCGCATTGTGCGCGGCAGCAATTGTATCGTGTGTGATGTTTTGCATTTCGAACCGTCCTTTGCCTTTCGGCTTAGTTGATGACGATTCGGATTAGACTTGCCGAAGTATCCTCCCCCGCAAGTGTCCCCCTATACCCCAGTTAGGGGGAGGAGGGTTTATCAGCATATTTCAGTTCTTTTTTTCCCATTAGCCTGTCCCACGCTTTGTTAAAAACAGTCCCAAGAAATTCATTGTTTGGTACTTTACTTTTTACGTCGGATTTGACGCCGGGTATGCCCGGCTTGAATGCGGGGAGATTGAGTGGGTCTAGTTTTAGTTCATCCCGGATAACTTGCAAGATTGTTTCTTCCTGTTTAGCATGTCGCTTTGCTGGTTTGGCTTCAGGCAATTGTTCACCTGTAACATGCCCCCTGGCAATGTAGATGTGTTCAATGGTTGCGATTTGCGGTTCTTCCAGCATCCAATAATGCCAATCCCACTGTGGGACTCTGCCAAACGCATTGGCTTGGTATTGCTTTACCGAGACTTTGCCGAATCGCTCCAGCTCGTGCGCGTATGGGCTTAGTAGTGGCACTTCTTCGGCGCTACATCTGCGACTGCCTGACATGGGTTTTTCGTGGCTAGGTATAGCTACTAGATTAGCCGTATATGGCCTAAGCGCCACATGCAGCAATATCTCATCGTTAGCAGCCATTCTTAATAATTCAGACTCAGTGCAACCAGCGGCGGCGGCAGCTTCGCGCAGCGGTATCAAGTCACCGTCTAGTTTGTTTTGGTCAATTATCATTTGCATCCTTCCAATGCCTTCAATTTAGAACCCCCGTCAGGCCGGATGAAGTGTCCGGCTATTCGTCCGCTAAGACTAGGCGGGGGAAACTCGATTACTTTACTGCCCGCAACCCTGCCTGTGCTGGCACAAACTGAATGCCTGCCTCGTTCAATATCCATGACTCAATTTTGACGTGCCACATACGCAACAGGTCGAGCGGGCGGCGAATGTAATTCTGCTCCCTTACGCCTTGGGGCGCGTGTCCCTGTATCTGCGCAGCGATTCCGGCGGGTGTCTCTGTCCATTCGCATAATGTCGCAAAGCTCCGGCGCA
This sequence comes from Pseudohongiellaceae bacterium, assembly GCA_041689205.1. Classification (GTDB taxonomy): domain Bacteria; phylum Pseudomonadota; class Gammaproteobacteria; order Pseudomonadales; family Pseudohongiellaceae; genus JAVVEG01. The sequence goes on from JBDNGQ010000115.1 coordinate 4,750, forward strand.
AGCCGTGCAAGGTCATATCCAGACCAGCAACAGCGCAAGCCTTGCGGTGCGCTATGGACGGATCAGCAATGCCGCCAGTGGCAGCGGTGGGGCTACTGAATACAAACTCATTCCGGCGCGGTAAAGCGGCCATCAGGTGCGCTACGTAGGGTGTTAAAGGAATTACTCGCAAGCCCTCCACCTTGTCGTGCAAGGTTAAGCTATTCCACTGAAAATCCACGTCAGCCCATTTGATGGCAGCCAGTTCGTTACGCCTTGCACCTGTCAGCAACAGGCTTTGCAGATAACCACTGATTACCGGATTGCCTATCTGCCTCACTGCAACGAACCAAGCGGGCAATTGCTCGCGCTGCAAAACGTCATGTTTGGCCTTTGGCTTTCCTAAGCTCTCGCGGGCATCCTTGTTTTGTGCGGCGTTGCCGGTAGTGATTGCCTTATAGGTAGAATGCCGAGCACACCAGAAAAGAAACGCCCGCAACAACCGCAATGCCAGCCTTGCCCGCGTTGGTCGTGTCACAGCTTCCACCTTTGCCCATTCGGTTATCACTTCCGGCGTGAGGTCAACAAGGCGAGCCGTTGCCAGCGATGCAAGCGGACCGGGTTCCGTCAGTTTGTGGCTTCTCAATCGCTTTGTACCACCTGCCTGCATAACCTTGTGATGGTCGAGCAAATGGAGCGCAGACCATAGCGTGGTGCGGGCGGCAATATACTCAGGCCATACCATGCCCAGCGTTGCCGATTCGCGGGCCTGCTTTGCTTTCTTTGCGGCAGCTTTGCTTTCCTTGGCTTCGGCGTTTTCTGCCTTTACTTGGCGCGGGTCGTTACCTTGGTCAATTAGAACTTGCAGGCGGCGGGCTTCGTCTTGCGCTTTACCTATTTTCCAAACGCTAACTTTGCCGATAGTCACGCGCATGGATTTGCCGCTTACCTTGGCTTGGAAAATATACCGTTTGTTTGTGTCATTGCCAGATAAGGCACGAACGGCCAGCCCTGGCACTTCATCGCACCAAAGGAAGGATTGCGACTTACCATCTTCACACTGGAACTTTGCCACCCGTCCAGCTGTTAGCTTTACCTTTGCCATATTACACCCCTGCAAAACTGTAACCATTCTGTAACCAGAATTGCAGTATAGAGCGGAATATCAATCAATACAATAAAACAAGGACTATACTGTAAACCATTGATTTGTAGATAAACATACTGGTTTTCAGAATGGCAATCAACACGCAAAAATACTATCTCATAAGGATTGAAAATCCTCGTGTCGGTGGTTCGATTCCGCCCCTGGGCACCATATAAAAAAGCCTCGCTTATGCGGGGCTTTTTTATATGGCGGCCAGCCCCTGTGTCAGGAATGACCAGAATGCGCAGACGACGAATTATCGCCATTTAATGCATACCTTGAATAACTACCTGACCCGTTCCAAGACTGTTAAACTTCACATCAATTTCTGAGATCTACAGCAATTATCGATAAATCAATGGATTGCTAAGCCCTTTGTTGACATTGTGAAAATGAGATCTAGCGGATACCCCACGACCAACTCCGACTGCTGATACGCCAGCAGACTCAAGCGGAGCAAAGCCACAACGGCAAGAAGATTCATGAACGCAGTAGAAATAGAACAAGCCATCTCCGACCTCGCGCTCGAGCCCTTTGATCCGGCCGAGTTTCCGTTTGCCTTCTTGGCAGCGTTTGGCAACAAAGATACCGCCCTCAAGCGCCTGCGTGCCGGTAACAACAACACCTCGGATCTGGCCAACGGCGTGCTTCAGCGCAACAACATCCATATTGCCGTGTGTGCGGCCGGAGAAGTAGGCGACACACTCAAGGCTCTGCGTGCCAGCGCCGCCACAACGAAGGCCAAGGTCAAGTTCATCCTCGCCACCGACGGACAATCGCTGGAGGCCGAAGAGCTAATCACTGGCGAAACCATCGCCTGCGATTACCAAGACTTACCCAATCACTTTGGATTCCTGCTGCCGCTAGCGGGCATCTCCACCATCAAGGAGATCAAAGACAACCCCATCGACGTACGCGCCACCAGCCGCTTGAACAAGCTGTACGTCGAACTACTAAATGAGAACCCGAGCTGGGCCAAAGCCGAACGCCGCACCGATATGAACCATTTCATGGCGCGCTTGGTGTTCTGTTTCTTTGCCGAAGACACTGACATCTTCAATGGCGATGGCCTGTTCACCAAAACAATTGAACAGTTCAGTGAGCGTGACGGTTCCAACACCCATCAAGTGCTGTCGGAAATTTTCCGCGCTATGAACATCAAACTGACTGAGCGTGCTACTGCGCAACCCCGTTTACCTAGCTGGGCCAATAGCTTCCCTTACGTGAACGGCGGCTTATTTTCAGATAGCACCGAGGCGCCGCATTTCACGCGTATGGCCCGTACTTACCTTCTGCATGCGGGCAGTCTGAACTGGAAGAAAATTAATCCGGACATTTTCGGCAGCATGATTCAGGCAGTAGCCGACGACGAGGAGCGTGGCGCCTTGGGCATGCACTACACCAGCGTGCCTAATATTCTTAAAGTGCTGAATCCGCTATTTTTGGACGACCTGCGCGCACAACTGGAAACAGCGAGCCACAACAAAGCCAAACTGCTGAACTTGCGCAAACGCATGGCGCGAATCCGCGTTTTCGACCCAGCATGTGGCAGTGGTAACTTTCTTGTTATTGCCTACAAGCAAATGCGAGAAATCGAGGCGGATATTAACCACCGCCGCGGCGAGGTTCACAATAAATCTGAAATCCCGCTAACCAATTTCCGCGGCATCGAGCTGCGCGACTTTCCGGCCGAGATCGCACGGCTCGCACTAATCATTGCCGAGTTTCAGTGTGACGTGCTCTACCGCGGACAGCAGGATGCGCTAAAGGAGTTCTTACCACTTGATACACAGAACTGGATCGTTTGTGGCAACGCGTTAAGGCTGGATTGGCTGAGCTTAATGGATGCTGATCGCACCGGCGTGAAACTGGTTGCAGATGATTTATTCAGCACGCTCGCGGAGCAATCAGAAATAAATTTTAAGAATGAGGCCGGGGAAACATTTATCTGTGGAAATCCGCCTTATCTGGGTAGCGCTTGGCAATCCGCAGAACAGAAAAACGATTTGAAAACTATTTTTGACCACCGCTGCAAAAACTGGAAATCGCTCGACTATGTTGCTGGCTGGTTCATGAAAGCTGCCGACTATGGAACCAAAACCCAAGCTGCAGCTGCTTTTGTATCCACCAATTCGATTTGCCAAGGTCAACAAGTACCTATTTTATGGCCGCTGATTTTTGAGACAGGTCACGAAATTGTGTTTGCTCATACCAGCTTTAAATGGGCTAATCTAGCTAGCCAGAACGCAGGTGTAACCGTAACCATCGTAGGCCTTTCAAGCCGAACGGGGCATCAGCGACGTTTATTCACTCTCAACGATGTAGGTATAACTTTAGAGCGGCAAGTAGATTTTATAAATGCCTATTTGGTCCCGGCCG
>JBDNGQ010000116.1:0-64950 GCA_041689205.1 Pseudohongiellaceae bacterium
AAATGCAGCAAAGGCTGATAACCTGGAAAACCACTTCCTGGTTGCGATGCCGCAACTGCACGATCCTTATTTCAGCAATACCATCACCTATCTCTGGAAGCACAGTGAAGATGGTGCGATGGGTATTATTGTCAACAAGCCCTCACGAATGCGCATCAGCGAGCTCCTGCATGAAATGCGACTGCAGGCAAAAGATGCTGATCTGCACCGTATCCTGCACAAAGAGCGGGTTCTGACTGGTGGTCCGGTGGAAAAACACAAGGGCTTCATCCTTCATGAAAGCGGCCACGAATGGTCGTATACCCTGCCGCTGACCGATCAGGTCAGCCTGTCCATGTCTAAAGATATTCTGGAGGATATCGCGATCGGCAAGGGGCCCTCGAAGTATCTGATTGCGATGGGTTGCGCCGGCTGGGAAGCCGGACAACTGGAAGAGGAAATCAGCAAAAATGTCTGGCTGACCGTGCCTGCCACTCCAGAGCTGCTGTTCTCTCGCGATTATGAAAATAAACCTGGCGCTGCAGTTGCGCTGCTCGGCCTGACCATGAGTCAGCTCTGGTCACCCAGCGCTGGTCATCAAAAGCAATGAACCAATATCCGCTTAGGCGCGATCAGACTGTTTCAGCATTGGGTTTTGATTTTGGCACTAAACGTATTGGCGTTGCTTATGGACAGAGCATCACCGGCACTGCCCAGCCGCTGCAGACACTGAACGCCAGAGATGGCATTCCAGATTGGCAGGAGATTGAAAAGCTGGTGGTACAGTGGCGACCCACCGTTTTTGTCGTCGGCCTGCCGTTTAATATGGATGACACTGAAAGTGAACTACTGTTGCGTGCTCGCAAATTCGGGCAGCGACTGGAAGGTCGTCTGCATAAACCCTGTTATGGCATGGATGAACGTTTGTCCTCTTTCGAGGCACGAGGTCAATTGCTGCGAGGTGAAGCCGATGCGCAGATCGACAGCCTCGCTGCCAAGCTCATTCTGGAGTCATGGTTCGCCGGCTTATGAGAATGCTTCCGGTTGTTTCGCCTTCAAGCGGGCCGATTCCTTGCTGATAAGACCTTTGGCAAGCAATTCTTTCAGGCATTGATCCAGCGTTTTCATGCCCACATTGGCACTGGTCTGAATTGCTGAATACATCTGCGCCACTTTATCCTCACGGATCAGATTGCGAATGGCCGGTGTGCCGATCATGATTTCATGAGCAGCCACTCGACCACCACCGTTCTTTTTCATCAGGGCCTGTGAAACTACTGCCTGCAATGATTCAGACAGCATCGAACGCACCATACTTTTTTCTGCCGCCGGAAACACATCAATGACGCGATCGATCGTTTTTGCCGCTGAAGTCGTGTGCAGTGTTCCAAACACCAGATGGCCGGTTTCCGCAGCTGTTAATGCCAGTCGGATTGTTTCCAGATCGCGCAGCTCACCCACCAGAATAATGTCGGGATCTTCACGCAGAGCAGAGCGCAGTGCCTCGCTGAAGCCCAGAGTGTCGCGGTGAACCTCACGCTGATTGATCAGACATTTTTTGCTCTGATGCACGAATTCGATAGGATCCTCAATGGTCAGGATATGCTCGTAGCGGGTGTTGTTGATGTAATCTATCATCGCCGCCAGCGTGGTGCTCTTGCCAGAACCGGTGGGTCCGGTGATTACCACCAGACCGCGCGGCACATCAGAAATCTGCTTGAAAATCGGCCCCATCCCAAGATCCTCCATCGACAGAATTTTGGAGGGAATAGTCCGAAATACCGCACCGGCGCCACGATTCTGGTTAAACGCGTTAACCCGAAAACGCGCCAGACCCGGGACTTCAAATGAAAAATCCGTTTCCATGAATTGTTCATATTCTTTCCGTTGGCGGTCGGTCATGATCTCGTAAATGAGGCCATGCACTTCCTTATGTCCCATGGCTGGCACGTTGATCGGGCGAATGTCGCCATCAACGCGGATCAGCGGAGGCATGCCCGCGGTCAGGTGCAAATCTGATGCACCCTGTTTAACACTGAATCCCAGCAAGGTTGTAATATCCATTGTGCAGGTCTCTTTTATTGTTTACTGTCGATAGCGACTTCCTTGGAATCTGCCCCGATTCGCCAAACCTTCCAGCAATACTACGGTGACTCACAAACGATGCAAAGCATAGCAGAAAACCTGCAGACTATTCGTGGACAGATCGACAATTCCATGCAGCGCTTTCAGCGCACTCCCGGCAGCGTCAAACTGCTGGCGGTCAGTAAAACTCATCCGGTAGAAACTATCCGCGAAGCTTACCAGTGTGGCGTAAGAGATTTCGGCGAGAACTATGTACAGGAGTCCGTCGAGAAGATTAAGCAGATAGCAGCGCCGGATATAAACTGGCACTTCATCGGGCCGATTCAGTCCAATAAAACCCGGGAGATTGCCGAACATTTCCAATGGGTTCACAGTGTCGACCGGCTTAAAATTGCCGTCCGCCTGAATGAACAGCGCCTCGCCGAACTACCGCCATTGAATGTGTGCATTCAGGTGAATATCTCCCAGGAAGACAGCAAATCCGGACTGGCACTGGCAGATGCGCCAGCCTTATGCAACGCTATCAGCAGTATGCCACGTCTGCGTTTGCGTGGTCTGATGGCCATCCCGGCACCCTGCGAGGACTTTGAGCAGCAGCGCCGGGTCTACCGACCTTTAGCCGCAGTGTTTCGAGAGCTTTCCTACCGATATCCGTATTTTGATACTTTATCGATTGGCATGAGCAGCGATTCCGATGCAGCAATCGCCGAGGGTTCGACCATCGTGCGAATCGGCACAGCGATCTTCGGCGACCGTTCTGCTCCGGGTGTTTCTGCTTAAGCCCGCTATGGCGCGAGGCTTGAACGCCCCTGAGTACCCCAGTGGCCATTCACTCTGGTTACGATATACAGCGATTCGTAGGTTCCAATAACTTCATTGTCGCTGTTGAAGCGTTGAAATACTGTATTGAAATGTACCTTTTCTGCACTCAACAGACTCACTTCCCGGCTGATCCAGTGGGAGTGATCCCAGCCAGTTCTTGCCAGGTTATCGAAGGGAGAATTGGCAGCAAATTCTTCGGGCGTAGTCCAGATATTCAACTGTCCGCTGGCAAATCGTATGTGCGGATAATTAAATGAAGCGGCCCAGGCCTGTGGATCTTTGCTGTTAAAGGTCCGCATAAACTCATCCAGCGCGGCCAGTGCAGAGTTTAATATCTGCGCTTTTTCATCTTCCTGCTGCGCGGCCACCGGCGCAGTTGAAATGATAATCAGCAGCGCCAGTGCTATTCCCTTAAAAAGTCCTGTCATTCTGTATTCCTCATTCAGTCGTTGCTGGAAGCCCGCAATGGGCACACTTACGGCTAAAAATATTCAGAAAAAATCCTTTTACATAAAACTGCTCATGACACCTTGGACAGCGTTTGATTGCAGCATTAATACCAAAACCGGCGTATAACAACATGTACAGCAACATCAGCGCGGTCACGCTGTTACCATTTTTTGCCAGACTGCTGACGGCCACTATATATAAGGGAAAGGTTAGAAAGCAGACCAGCAGACGACTTTTAGCATTGCGGATATCTTTGAGCGATCTGGCCCAGGCCTCGTTGTTGCTGGCATTACTCATTTAAATCACTCATTTAAATCACTCACTTAAGCTAAACAGGCAGGACTCAGGACTCGGCATAAACCCTGCTTTTTTTTGCACATAACTGGGAAATTAGATGTGTTGCTCTTTATTAAGCGCGTGCCGACAGTTTAACATGGTGGCCATTCAGAGGAACCCCGCACAATAAAAACGGATTATGGATAAAAAATCAATAACCAACATACTGATCCTCGCCGAATCGGGCGCTAATGCGGAACAGATAATTAATCTGATCCGCAAATCAGGGCGCAGTGTGTTTGCTCGCAAAGCCGCAGACCATGCCGAACTGCTGGAGTTGATCGGACAGCGTCACTGGGATCTGCTGCTGTTGCTGATGGATACTGTGGCAGATATTCCCGTCAACATCTCGGCTATTCTCAAAGGACATGACACCGATATTCCCGCACTGTTACTGCTCAACCATGATATCCCGGCAGATCGCTACCCAAAACTGGCCAGCGGCATCAAGGCCGTAATGACCGTCAACGATCCCGACGACCTCGGTCAGCAGGCAAAATTGCAGCGCTATGTTCAGCGTGAGCTGGAAAACCTGCATGAACGACGCGAACGACGGCGCGTCACGGCGGCCTTGCGTGAACTGGAGCAGCGTTACCGTCTGCTGCTGGCCAGCGCCTCCGATGCGATCAGTTATCTGCATGAAGGCGTCCACGTTTACGCCAATGCTGCTTATATGCACCTGTTTGGATACAACTCAGTTGAAGAAATGATCAGCGTGCCTTTGCTGGATCTGGTAGCCATCGATGATATTCCCGCAGTTAAAGCGTTTTTACGCAGCCAGTTTGATATGGACAGCGGCAGTTGTACTTTTCAGGCCTTATGCAAAGATGGCCGCAGCTTTAACGCCACTATGGATGCGGCGGTGGTTCCCTATGAAGGCGAACGCGCCCTGCAATTGCTGATTCAACCGGCTACCGGCAATACCCGGCTTAAAAACACCATCAGACAGATCCATAACCGCGATCTGCTGACCGGATTGCTGAACCGCGCCAGCCTGCTGATACAGATAGAACACGCGCTGGGCGACGCCGTCTATGAACAGAAGCACAGCGCTCTGTTGTTACTGCAGTTGCAGCATCTGGATGAGGTTACTTTGGTTATGGGCAAATCAGCCACCAATCTGCTGCTGGCAGATATTGGCGATCTGCTGCATAGACTTCTACCTGCCGATGTTCTGGCAGGTCGTCTCAGTACCAGTGAATTTGGCATTCTGATACCGACCAATGAGCTACGTGGCAGCGATTGGCCCGAACGTTTACTGGAAACAGTGAATACCGGTCTGCGCCCACTGGTACCGCAGACTCTGCAACTGTTTGCGATGGCTGGCAGCGCCGCCGTGACAGAAGAGGCCGTGGACGCCGAAGTGGTCGTAGAGCGCGCCCGACACAATATCAATGCAAGACAGAATCAGGAAGGAAATCGTGGCCAGCATACTGCTGCGCTGGACATCCGTCCTAATGAGATTCTGCTGGGCCTGCGCGAGGCGCTCGCTACCGGCAACTTTGTGCTGGTTTTCCAGCCCGTGGTCAATCTAAGAGCCGATGGTCTGGAACATTACGAAATCCGTATCCGCATGCGCCAACCATCCAACGCTGAAACTGCCCTGCTGTTTCCTCCGGATTTTCTGGAAATAGCCAACCAGCATGGTCTGGGTGAAGAGATAGATCGCTGGGTCTTATTGCAGGCCATGGACCTGCTGCAGTTACGCAATAACCCCCGCCTGCGCTTCACGGTTAATCTGACTCAAAACTCCATCACCGGATCAACACTGCTACCCTGGCTTGCTAACAGATTGCACGAACTGCGACAGTCGACTGAGCAGTTGATCCTGCAGGTCAGTGAACTGGATATAGTCAGCACGCCGCAGAAAGTTGCGGAATTTGGCAGGCAACTGACAGAACTCAATATCCGCCTGTCGATAACGCATTTTGGCTGCAGTCTGGATCCATTCCGACATCTGGATACTGTGCCGGCGCATTTTGTGAAGCTTGATCGAGCGCTGTTGCAGGATTTGGATGTTGATGCGAAGCAAAGGGAGAAACTGCAGGCTACAGTCAAAGGACTGCACGCACGTGGGTTGCTGGTGATCGCACCCATGATCGACCAGATCGAAATGCTGCCCCTGTTGTGGCAGGCTGAATTAAACATGGTGCAGGGTAACTGCCTTCAGGAACCCAGCGATAATATGGATTTCAGTTTTATGCAGGATGAAGAAATAACCCTGCGTTCCTTTCCACAATGACGAATACACCTCATCCATAATGCCGAGTACACCGCACTCTTCTTTGAAAATAGGTCATAAATTTTCGCTGACCACCTCCGTCGTCGTCGTACTGGCGATGTCGGTATTCTGGCTGGTAACCACTTACAATACTGAGAATATTCTGCGCCAGCAGGCGGACAGTCTGGGCGAAACACTGGCGCGCCAAACCGCTATTCTGGTTACCGAACTGGTGCTTTCCAATGACCTGATCAGCATGAACGTGCTGCTCAATCAACTTACCCGAAATGCCGCTATTGCTCAGGCTGCTGTGCTCAGCGTGGACGATCAGGTTATCGCTATTGCCGGCTCTTCAGTGTCCTCCCGTAACGCTGACAGTAATCAGTTTTTCGGCAGCTATCTATCACCTATCGCCCTGCAAGGTTCGATCGCCGGATACGTCCGCATTAATCTGGATCAGAGTTATATTGAAAAAGGGGTCACGAGGAATTTTATCTTCATATTGATTGCGCTGAGTCTGCTGATTATCGTTGCAATCACTGTCACCATGGCGTTAACTCAACATTTTATCAGCCTGCCATTACGCACTCTCACGGCCCGCATCCAGCAATTGCAGCAGGGTGAAGTCGAACTTAGCCCGTTCGCAGACCGCAACGACGAAGTAGGTGTCGTTATTCAGGCCTATAACCGCCTGGCTTATGCGCTGGAGCGAGAAGCTCAAGGTCGCCAGTCTGTGCCTGGCCAGTCAGATCGACTTGCTGCGCAGCAGAATCAGCCTGATATTCCAGACGACGCCGGGGTGATAACAGGAGCGGGGCAGCCAGACTGAGCATCTGCTCAGACTGGGGCTTTGCGCTTGAAATTGCCTGCTTGCATCTTAGTCGTCAATCAGCTCAATCCTGTCCACGTTTTGAAAACCGCGTGGTAATTTATTACCCCGACGACCTCGCTCACCTGTGTAATGCTCCAGATCCGATGCCTTCATCACCAAATGACGACGACCGGCATGGATATTTATGCTGCCGCCACTGCCAATCACCGCCAGCGCCACCACAAACTCAACGCGATCATTGACTCTTGCGGACGGGATGCTAATAACTTTATTACCTTTGCCACGTGGCAAAACAGGCAGTTCAGCCAGCGGGAATGACAGCATCCGGCCTTCATTTGTAACCGCAACAATGGTGTCTGTCTCATAATTATTAATCAGCAGGGGCGGTAGAACTCTGCTGCCTTTGGATAACTTCAGCATTGCCTTACCTGCCTTATTCTTGCTTTGCAGGTCAGCAACGGTAGTGACAAAACCATATCCGCCATCACTTGCCAACAGCACCTGTTGCTTATCGTCAGCCAGCAATACGCCTTCAAAGGTGGCCCCGGCAGGAGGCGCCAGCCGTCCGCTCAATGGCTCACCCTGACCACGCGCCGATGCCAGACTGTGTGATGGCAGGGAATAAGTGCGACCGGTGGAATCAATAAAAATAGCATTCTGGCTGCTCTTGCCACGGGCAGCCATTTTGAAACTGTCGCCGGCTTTGTATTGCAAAGTGGCCGGATCAAGATCATGACCTTTACCGGCGCGTGCCCAGCCCCGCTCCGACAGCACTACCGTCAGCGGCTCAGTGGACATCAGCTCAATTTCACTGAAGGCCTGCGCTTCGCTGCGCTGCACAATTTTCGATTTACGCGCATCCCCGTAAGCTTCCGCATCGTCCGTCAGTTCCTTTTTGATCAGGGTCTTCAATCGTGCTGCTGAACCGAGCAACAATTCCAGACGCTGGCGTTCGGCATCAAGTTCCTGTTGTTCGGCGCGGATCTTTACTTCTTCCAGCTTAGCCAGATGACGCAACTTCAGTTCCAGTATCGCTTCAGCCTGCCGGTCCGATAATTCAAAGCGTGCCATCAACACCGGTTTGGGTTTGTCTTCGGTACGGATAATGTGAATCACTTCATCAATGTTCAGAAACGCAATCAGCAAGCCCTGCAGCAGATGCAATCTGTCGAGTACGCGCTCCAGCCTGTTCTGTAAGCGTCGGCGCACGGTTGCGGTACGGAACTGCAGCCACTCCTGCAGCAGCGGCTTCAGCACCTTCACCTGCGGGCGGCCATTGATGCCAATCATATTGAAATTGGTACGATAAGATTTTTCCAGATCGGTAGTGGCGAACAGATGCAGCATCAGGTCGTCAACTTCAACCCTGTTAGAGCGCGGTACGATCACAATGCGGGTCGGATTTTCGTGATCCGATTCATCGCGAAGATCCACCACCATCGGCAGTTTTTTGCGGTTCATCTGCGCCGCAATCTGCTCCAGCACTTTCGAACCGGACACTTGATAAGGCAATGCAGTGATCACAATATCGCCGTTCTCAATATGGTACACAGCACGCGCTTTCAGTGAGCCTCGACCGGTCTGATAAATTTCTTTGATTTCCTGTAGAGGCGTGATGATTTCAGCCTCAGTAGGAAAATCCGGTCCTTTGATATGCTCACATAAATCGTCCAGCGTCGCGTCAGGGTTATCCAGCAGATGGATACAGGCACTGACGACTTCACGCAGATTATGCGGAGGAATATCGGTGGCCATGCCTACCGCGATACCACTGCCGCCATTAAGTAAGACATTAGGCACTCGGGATGGAAGCAGTTCCGGTTCGTCCATGGTGCCATCGAAATTCGGGCGCCATTCCACTGTTCCATGAGCCAATTCGGACAACAGCAAATCAGCATATTTCTGCAAGCGGGACTCGGTGTAGCGCATCGCGGCAAAAGACTTTGGATCATCCGGTGAACCCCAGTTACCCTGACCATCCACCAGTGGATAACGGTAACTGAAGGGCTGCGCCATCAATACCATGGCCTCATAGCAAGCGGAGTCGCCATGGGGATGGAATTTACCAATAACATCGCCGATAGTACGCGCCGATTTTTTAAACTTGGCGGAAGCTTTCAAACCAAGTTCAGACATCGCGTAAATAATCCGGCGCTGCACCGGCTTTAGACCATCGCCGATATGTGGCAGCGCACGGTCATTGATCACATACATGGAGTAATTCAGATAGGCCTGCTGAGAATAGCTTTTCAGGCTGATCTGTTCAGTGCCGTCTTTATTGATGATGATATTCAGAGTCATTGCTGCGCTCGTCTATAAAGGAGTCGTGGTCTGGAGATTTCAGTCAGCTGGATCAGCAAGATTGCCATATTCTTCCAGCCAGGATTTGCGATCTGGCGCGCGCTTTTTTGCCAGCAGCATGTCCATGGATTCGTCGGTAGCGCTGTAGCCGGCAGAGCGGTCATCTGCATCCAGAGTCAGTTGCACCAGTCTGCGGGTGTCGCGGCTCATGGTGGTTTCACGCAGTTGCAGCGGATTCATTTCACCGAGACCTTTGAAGCGCTGCACATTAGGTTTGCCCGATTTTTTCTCCGCCACCAGACGGTCGAGAATGCCGTTTTTTTCATCCTCATCCAGCGCATAAAAAACTTCTTTGCCAACATCGATTCGATACAACGGTGGCATAGCCACATAAACGTGCCCCGCTGCCACCAGCGGACGGAAATGCCGCAGAAACAGCGCGCACAGCAGGGTAGCAATATGCAGTCCATCCGAGTCCGCGTCAGCAAGAATGCAGACTTTGCCATAACGCAGCCCTTCAATATTGTCGGATGCCGGGTCAACGCCCAGCGCCACAGCGATATCATGAACTTCCTGAGAAGCCAAAATTTCATTGGAGTCCACTTCCCAGGTGTTCAGGATTTTACCGCGCAGCGGCATGATCGCCTGAGTTTCCCGGTCGCGTGCCTGCTTCGCTGACCCTCCGGCAGAATCGCCCTCAACCAGAAACAGCTCACCCGCCATCACATCCTGAGTCGAGCAGTCTGCCAGTTTGCCTGGCAGAGCCGGGCCGGCGGTAATCTTTTTACGGGCTACTTTTTTGCTGGCTTTTAAGCGACTTTGAGCATTGTTGATGCATAAATCGGCAAGCTGTTCGGCCTCAGCAGTGTGCTGATTGAGCCACAGGCTGAATGAATCCTTGACCACTCCGGCAACAAACACTGCGCACTGACGTGACGACAGACGCTCTTTAGTCTGGCCGGAAAACTGCGGATCCTTCATCTTGATAGAGACCACATAGCAACAGCGGTCCCAGATATCTTCGGGGCTGAGTTTGATGCCGCGCGGCAGCAGGTTGCGAAATTCGCAGAACTCGCGCATCGCCTCCAGCAGGCCGGTACGCAGACCATTCACATGGGTGCCGCCCTGCGTGGTGGGTATCAGATTGACATAGCTTTCGCCTATCACGTCACCGCCGTCAGGCAGCCACTGCACGGCCCAGTCAACCGCCTCGTCATTGCCCTGCAGGCTGCCAATGAAGGGCTGCTCCGGCAAACAGAGATACTCTGCAGTAGCCTGAGTCAGATAGTCATGCAGGCCATCTTCGTAATACCATTCTTCGCTCTGGTCTTTATCTCCCTCGGCTGTGTTATCAACAAAGCTGACCCGCAGACCAGAACACAGCACCGCCTTGGCGCGCAGCACATGCTTGAGGCGGGACACAGAGAATTTATTGGAGTCGAAGTATTTTTCATCGGGCAGAAACAGCACTGTGGTGCCGGTCTGACGGCGTCCTGTGGTGCCGATGGGCGTGAGTTCCGAGGCCTTATCGCCATTGCGAAACTTCATTTGATAGATGATGCCGTCGCGTTTTACCGTGACTACGACATAGTGCGAAAGCGCATTAACCACTGACACGCCAACCCCATGCAGGCCGCCGGAAAACTGATAATTCTTATCGGAAAATTTTCCGCCGGCATGCAGCCGCGTCAGAATCAGCTCAACACCGGACACCTTTTCCTCAGCGTGCATGTCCACCGGCATGCCGCGACCATCGTCGCTGACTTCCACGGAACCATCTTTATGCAGTATCAGCGTAATGTTTCTGGCATAACCTGCCAGCGCCTCATCGACGCTGTTATCGATAACTTCTTGGGCCAGGTGGTTGGGACGCGAGGTATCGGTATACATACCTGGACGTTTACGGACGGGGTCAAGACCGGTTAATACTTCAATGGCATCGGCAGTATAGCTGGTAGTCATTCTTTGCCTTATTTCTGTTGATACGCGCTGTCCGCGCTGCTGGTGTTAATCCACAAAAGCCTGCTTTGCGGCAAAAAAATTCATTATCACGGGCAACATATGCTGATAATTACAGAAGCTGTGATCGCCGCCCTGCTGGATTATACGCGCTGAATTCTTATATTTCTCTAACGCATCACGATAGTCGAGCACTTCATCGCCGGTCTGCGCCAACAACAGGAAATTGCCTGGCCTGCTGATCGGATCGCGCTCCATCTGGCGCAGCTGTTCAATATGCGCAGGTGTCACCTGATAAGCCTCGCCCGTGTAATAATTGTGATTCTCACCCAGATGCTTTTCCCATAACAGGTAAGGCCGCACCGCAGGATTGATCAACACGGCCTTCAGATTATAGTCCTCAGCCAGACAGCTGGCATAGTAGCCGCCTAATGAACTGCCACACAGCACCACCGGCAGTTGACGCGGCGCAGATACCAGTGCGCGCAGATCTTTCATAGCCTGAGCCGGTTCATAAGCCAGCTCAGGAACAAAGAGCCGGTCGGCGATACCCAGTGATTCAAAGTAAGCAGTGGTCTGCAGCGCTTTTTTAGAAAGCGGTGAGCTGTTGAAGCCGTGGAGGTAAATCAGGTAACAATCTGCCTTGTCAATCTGAGCCGCAACAGGGGCCAAATCAATAGCCATTCGAGCTGTGGTCTACCGTCAAAAAATACTCAGTGACTCGCTCGACAGCCGTCTCAATACGGCCATCAGCATCCAATTGCAGCCAACGATAGGCCGGGTTGCGATCGTCCAGAGCAAAATCCGTCACTGCCTGTTTGAATTGTATGCAGGTTGATGGGGTACAAAGATAGCGGACACCATTACGTTCAAAATCAAGCGCCTGATGAATATGCCCGTAAATTACTGCACGCACACTCTGGTAGCGATCCAGTATCGCAAATAATTCGGCAGCATTGCGCAAGCCAATTCCTTCCATCCACTTTGAATTGCCAGGTATCGGGTTGTGGTGCAGGCAGATCAGCACATGTGAATGACTGGCATCAGCTTCGGCCAGTCTGGCTTTCAGACGCTGCAACTCTGCCTGACTCAGCCAGCCATGCACCTCTCCGGTGACCGAGGAATCCAGCATGATAATCCGCCAGTTGCCAGCATCAATGCAGCTGAGAAATTGTGTGCCCGTTCCGACGGCCTTTTGCATAACGGCACGCCGGTCATGATTGCCTGGAATCCAGTACAGCGGCGCGGAGAATCTTTCCATACTGCGGATAAAGCGCTTATAGGCTTCCAGCGATGCATCCTGAGCGATGTCTCCGGTGCCAAGGAACATGTCTACATGGGTTTCGTTTTGCTCGATGAGGTTCAACACGTATTCAAAACTTTCCTGCGTGTTCAGCTTCAACAGCTCAGCCGCAGGCTCCCGAAACAGATGAGTATCGGTGATTTGTACAACACGAACAGAATTATCTGCAGACTGATTAATCATAATTTTATAGCAGATTAAGTCTCGCCACTGCAGACCCGCCCTGGTCTGGTCCGCACATGCGGGCATGCTCTCGGCAAAACATTATTCTGTCGTTGTCATCCTTAATTTACCAACTCCTGTACATATCGCTGTTGTACAGAAACCCATTTTCCAACTCATTGAAAGGCGAAATTCTGATGTATATTACGACGATGTTGAAATCAAGCAGGCATTCAAGTCACACTTCCTGCGTAAAAATGACTTTCCGAATTCTAGTTCAGGTCCTGCGCTTAGTAAATGAATAAAATTACCGTCACTCTCAGCCCTGTTTAAAGCCATTGTTGCCGCACCTGCTCTCGATTAATAATCAACCACTGCAGTGCAATAATGGCCATGGCATTATTTAAGCGGCCATCCTGCAGAGCCTGCCAGGCATCAGCCACAGACAGGACTTCAACCCTGATATCTTCATGTTCGTCCACCAGACCGAAAACACCACCGGCGCCACTAGCATCAACCCGACCACAGAATAGACTGATTTTTTCATTGGAGCCACCAGGACTGTTGAAGTATTCGGCTATCGGCAGTAACGCGGTTATTGCACAGCCAGCCTCTTCAAAGGCTTCACGATTAACGTTTTGTTCCGCCGTTTCACCCGCATCAACTATGCCGGCCACCAGTTCCAGCAGCCATGGCCCGCCATCGGCATCGCTTACAGGCGAATCGGACAGTGCTCCCACGCGGAACTGCTCAACCAGCACCACGTTATCCAGCACCGGATCATAGAGCAGCACACCGGCAGAGGGTGGACGCATAAATAATTCGCGCTGAAAAACCTCGCTCCAGCCACCTGCAAACAGGCGATGGCGCAGGTGCAGGCGGTCGATTCTAAAGAAGCTCTCCCAGACGGTGGTGCGATCCAGAATCTCTACATCCTTAGCAGCGTAGTTTATCGGTTTGAGCTCAGCTGACATGCAGATCTCCAAAGGCGGGTTCTTAAATAATGTATCAGTTCAGTCGGCAGATTCTGCCATCCGGGGGCCCATGTCGACGATTATGGGATTACTTAGAGTATAATGCCGCCGTCTTTTGTTGCCGAGCTAATTCCATGCCCTTATCTCCCCCTGTTAACCGCACTCATATACATACGCGCTCAATCAAATTCTCCGGTTATGAACGGGAGGACGGGCTGTTTGATATTGAAGCGCATATGACCGATACCAAAACCTATGAGTTCGAAAATCTCTGGCGCGGTAAAGTACAGATTGGCGAGGCTCTGCATGAAATGCTGCTGCGCGTAACAATTGATGACCAGTTCCTGATCCATGATGTTGAAGCCGTTACTGATAACAGTCCGTTTTCGATGTGCCCGGATATTGCGCCGAACTATAAGGATCTGAAGGGGCTGCGCATGGCCGCTGGATGGCGGCAGGCAGTACGGGCCAGAGTTGGCGGGGTCAACGGCTGCACGCATTTGACCGAACTGCTCTACCCGATGGCGACGGTGGCATTTCAGACCATCAAGCCGCTGCAGAATCACCGCCGCAAACAGGTCGACTCAGCTGGCACGGCCTCTGCGGGCAAGCCCTTTGTGCTGAATACCTGCCATGCGTGGGCGGAGGATTCGCCAGTGGTAAAACAGAACGCCCCTGCCTGGTATAAAGCTAAGCAAGCTGCAGCAGAGGAATAGTCAGCGTTATCGCGACACCCTCACGATCGACCAGATTATCAGCGCGTATAGTCCCCTGATGGAATTCGGTAATCAAACGCGCAATGTGCAGGCCAATACCGAGGTGCGGCTCGCGCTGTTTCTCCTGAGGTCGCACCGAAATCATTGAATCGAATAGCCTGCCTTTCATCTCTGCGGGAAGAAACGGACCGTAGTTGCTAACCCTGAGCAGCGCGTGATCCTTTACCACCCGGCAGGAGACTATGATTGGCTGCTTGTCATAGGAAAACTCCACGGCGTTGGCGATCAGCTTGTCCAGCAACTGAGCAATGTATTCCGGTACGCCATTGATCATCGCCGGTCCCTGCAGATCGTCCTGAATTATCGCCTCAGGATACGCCAGCCGATAACCCTCAACACAACCTGCAGTCACTTTAACCAGATCGATTATCTCTTTCTCCGAGGTCTGCAACATCTGCTCAAGGCGCGTGCCCTCGCTCATATTGGTAAGAATCAGATTGAGTCGGCTGATGCCTTCTTCCGCGCGCTGTATATACACGGCAGACTCCTTGTCCTGGGACACCATGCCGAGATTTTCAAGAGAGGATCTGACCACGGTGACCGGCGTGCGCAGTTCATGGGATAAACGCGAAGACATGTTTTCAAGATAGCTGGTGTACTGACCCAGACGCTCCACCATATTGTAAAAACTGCGGGAAAGATCGCCAATTTCATCAGAATTGCTGCTGGCTACAATGGTATTTCTGAGCCGCCCTGAATCATCAATAATATTTTCTGCCTGATTACGCAGCAGGCGAATCCGCGATGAAATCCTTGATGCGAACAGAAACAAGCCAAATGCAACCAGCGCCATAACCCCGAGGATGGTGTTGAACAATGCTTCCAGCGCCTGATTCCTGAAGGTTCGCAGACCATTCATATTCTGATCGACCACCACCACGCCCATTACTGCATTATCAGCCACAATAGGGTGGGCGGCTTCCAGAATTCGGGTTTCCGAGTCTGCCACTTTACGAAACTGAGTCTGTGGTAAACCATCCAGTGCTGCGTTGATGTGCGAACCCTCAACGGTTCCGCCTTGATAAAGGTCATCAATAAAATCGTTCGAGGGTTTAGTGAGTATTCTGTAATACACCGGCAGCAACACTTTATCTTCAATATAGCGCCAGTAGGTATTGTTTGATTCAAGCGCCGGATCTGATGCGATTATCAGCCCTGTCGCCGATTGGATGTCACCGACGCTAAGCAGTACCCTGCCGTCCCGGTTAATGACCTGAATACGCGAATTGGTGTGGCCCATACCTTCAACAATTTTGTCTATTTCGGGCGTCGGTCTTAGCAGTGACCCGAGGGTTTCAAGCTCGTTCACTGCAGAAGTTGCCACTACTGAAGTCACCTGCCGTGAAACCGCGTCATCAACATCATAAATGGCGAAGCCAAGCTTCTCGCCCAGCATCGTCAATGGCATTCTCAATTCCACCTCATAGCCTTCAACGGTTTCGTACCACTGACCACTGATCCGATCCTCATGCACCAGCGCGGAAATATCTCGAATATCCTCGCCCATCTCATAGGCATAAACAAATTCGGGGCCTCGTGGAGCTATGGCATAACGCTTGAACTGGCCGTCGCGAGTAAGCAGCGATATCTGTAGAAAATCGTTCCTGTGGATGCTCAGGCTGTCTTGAGAGCGATACACAATTTTGTCATCGACCACTTTGAAATAAGCATACAGGGAGCGGTTGTGCTCGCCGACCAGCAATTTGAAATTCAGCGATTCATCATTGTGGTAATAGCGGGAAAATTCACCGCGTGGATTTAATTGTGTGCCAATGGAGCTGTTTCTACCGTAGTCAATCTGGTAACGCTGATAGTCCTGCCAGTCGACCAGCGAGCTGTCATCCAAAGACAGCGGGTGAAAGATGGGATACAGATACAGATTAGCGCTGCGCCCTGCCGGACTGAAAGTGCGCTCATCAAAGAGTTCAGGGCGTTCATTCAATGCCGTAGCCAGCGCTCGCGCTGTTCCCAGCACTGTTTGTTCCTGACCGCGACGCAGGTAATCCTCCATTTCAAGGATATATTGGTAACCAAGCCAAGGAATCACCAGCAGGAAGCTGGACAGAAATACCAGTTTGAAGCGTATCCCAAAGGGGTTTTTGAATAATCGAGGCATCAGCAGGCCGTAGTTAATAGCTTATTCATACCGAGGTTCCCTGAGTATTCCAGCGATAACCCATGCCGTAGACCGTCTCAATGCAATCAAACTCTTCATCCATCATGATAAATTTCTTGCGGATTCGTTTCACATGCGACGTGATGGTGCTGCCATCGACAAATATTTTTGACTCCTGCATCAATACCTGTCGGCTTTTAACATGGCCTGGAAATTTAACCAGTGCATGCACCATCCAGAATTCTGTGACCGTCAGGGGCACCGGAATAGCATTCCATTGCACGGTTAAGCGTCCGATGTCCAGGGTCAGCTTATCACGCTGTAATAAATTTTCCGGTGAGGTGGGCTGATCCATGACATCCTGGCGACGAAACAGTGCTGCGATGCGCGCAGAAAGATGTGGCAGACTGATGTCTTTGGTCAGGTAGTCATCGGCCCCCATGCGCAGACCGCTTACCGTGTCAAAATCATTATCGCGGGCGGTTAAAAAAATAATCGGAATCGTACCGGATAAAGACCGCAAACTCTGGCAGAGTGTAAATCCGCCATCAATTTCATTTTCCAGCCCGATGTCGATAATCGCAAGGTTCGGCAAACGCATATCGAAGGACTTCATCGCATCTTTGCGATTGGAAAAAGTCTGCACTTCGTAGCCTTGTTTACGCAACACATCGGCATAGTTTTCACGGATCGCTGCCTCGTCCTCAACTATCGCAATTCTTCTGGCCATAGACACCTTTTCATACTCAAATTGTCATTTCAGCGACGTTTTAATAGTACAGGATATTACCAGCGTATGTGAATCACCGAACACAGTTCAGCCTTCGCCACTATTTCGCCATAATTGGTCAGCGCATCGCCTTTATTGAATCGACGTGCTGTAATAAACCTTGTGTTTAATAATAAAAACGATCACCGCCGTCGATATATTGCCTGCCTTCAGGAACTTTCCAGCAGTCAAACTCACTAAAGAAAAGTAACTGATATTTTGCACGACTTGTCATCATTTTAGGCATGGACTTGTGCATGGAATTATCAACAGACAACGCCGCACTGGAGCAAGCCTTGATGAATAAAACTAAACTTGTCATTGGAAATAAGAACTACTCTTCCTGGTCGATGCGCCCCTGGTTGCTGCTGAAAAATTTCGACATTCCCTTTGAGGAAATCAACATCGCTTTGTACCAGAACAACACTGCCGAAAAGCTAGGCCCTTATTCACCTTCACTGAAAGTTCCTGCGTTGCTGCATTCCGAAACCACGGTCTGGGATTCAATGGCTATCTGTGAGTATATTTCAGAGCAGATGCTGGATGGTCGTGGCTGGCCGGCAAATCCAAAAAAACGGGCCACTGCCCGTTCAATCTGTGCCGAGATGCACTCAGAGTTTCCGAATTTGAAGAAAGACTGGCCAATGAACTGCAAAGCCAATGTTGAGCTGTTTTTATCCGATCAGATAGCCGATGAAATAGCCCGCATCGATGCTATCTGGAGTTGCTGCCGCCGGAAATACCGCGCTGACGGGGAATATCTGTATGGCCGTTTTTCAATTGCTGACTGCATGTATGCTCCGATGGCAATCTGCTTTAAATCCTATGGTGCCACGCTGAGCAGGGAGGCGCAGCGTTATTGCGACACCATCCTCAGTAATCCTCACATTCAGGACTGGCTTCAACAAGGACGCGAAGAAAAAGAATCAATCGCACTGAGTTTCGCCAGCAATATGTAAGGCTGGATGCTCAGTCACCGCTGCCAGTACGAGCTGGCAGCACGTCTTTAAGCTTCTTTGCCATCTCACGAATACTGCGCTCGGTTTCAGCCCAGTCGATACAGGCATCAGTCACCGACACGCCGTATTTAAGCTCGGAAAGGTCTTTCGGAATACTTTGATTGCCGAAGTTAATATTGCTCTCCAGCATCAAACCGATAATCGACTGGTTACCCTCAAGAATCTGATGCGTCACGTCTTTCAGGACCAGTGACTGCACGGAAGGATCTTTGTTGGAATTGGCATGACTGCAATCAATCATTATGTTGCGGCTTACCCCGCCCTTCTTTAACGCCGCCTCACACTGGCTGACATGCACGGAATCATAATTCGGGCCTGAACTGCCGCCACGCAGTACCACATGCGCATAGCGATTACCCTTGGTGGCAACAATTGAGACCTGACCTTCATTGTTAATGCCCAGGAAGCGATGCGGGCTGGTTACCGATTGCATGGCATTGATCGCCACTGTTAATCCGCCATCAGTGCCATTCTTAAAGCCTACCGCCGAGGACAGACCACTGGACATCTCCCGGTGCGTCTGTGATTCCGTGGTGCGGGCACCAATGGCCGACCACGCAATCACGTCCTGCAGATACTGTGGCGAAATAGGATCAAGTGCTTCGGTAGAAGTCGGCAGGCCCAGAGCGGCAATATCAAGCAGCAACCTGCGACCGGTGCGCAGCCCCTCTTCTATTCGAAACGTATCGTCCATATGCGGATCATTGATAAGACCTTTCCAACCCACGGAGGTGCGTGGTTTTTCAAAATAGACCCGCATCACCAGATAGAGGGTATCTTTCACTTCATCGGCCAGACCTTTTAAACGCTTAGCATAATCCATAGCCGCTGTTACGTCATGAATAGAACATGGACCTACCACGATAAACACACGCGGATCTTTACGGTCAAGGATCGAGTAAATGGTTTGCCTGGCGTTTGCCACCGACTCCAGAGCCGTTCCCATCAAGGGCAGTTCACTCTTGAGCTGTCTGGGTGTAATCAGCGGTGCAATGGATGCAATATTTAAATCATCAGTTCGTAAATTCGACATTAATAAAAACTCTTTACAAAAACACAGTATTGCTGACTTCAGTCAGCGATCATTCACTTATTATTTTTCGGCGCTTAAATCTTGCGATACAACTGCCGACCGGTTTTTTGATACTCCTCAGACATGGCGTTCATCCCCGCCTGCCGTGCTTCATCAACATCGGCTATTTCCTGAGCGGCTGCATAGTCACGCACTTCCTGACTGATCTTCATTGAACAAAATTTCGGACCGCACATGGAACAGAAATGTGCCACCTTGCCAGATTCTTTAGGCAGGGTTTCATCATGGAAGCTGCGCGCAGTTTCCGGATCAAGACCCAGATTAAACTGATCTTCCCAGCGGAACTCAAAGCGGGCTTTGGACAGCGCATTATCACGCAGCTGCGCACCCGGGTGACCTTTGGCCAGATCCGCTGCATGTGCCGCAATCTTATAGGCCATCAAGCCGTCTTTAACATCTTGTTTATCCGGCAGCCCCAGATGCTCCTTAGGGGTCACATAACACAACATCGCACAGCCAAACCAGCCAATCATCGCCGCGCCTATGCCTGAGGTAATGTGGTCATAGCCTGGCGCGATATCAGTAGTCAGTGGGCCCAGCGTATAAAACGGCGCCTCAGCGCACACTTCAAGCTGCCGCTCCATATTTTCTTTGATCATATGCATGGGGACATGTCCCGGACCTTCAATCATGCATTGCACATCATGCTTCCAGGCAATCCTGGTCAATTCGCCCAGGGTTTCCAGCTCACTGAACTGCGCCTCGTCGTTGGCGTCGGCTATTGAACCCGGGCGCAGGCCATCACCCAGTGAGAAGGCAACATCATAAGCCTTCATGATTTCGCAGATGTCCTCAAAATGGGTATAGAGGAAATTCTCTTTATGGTGGGCAAGACACCATTTAGCCATGATAGAACCGCCGCGTGACACTATCCCGGTGACGCGTTTGGCAGTCATCGGCACGTAGCGCAGCAATACACCAGCATGTATGGTGAAGTAATCCACGCCCTGCTCGGCCTGTTCAATCAAAGTATCCCGGAACAGCTCCCAGGTGAGATCCTCGGCCACACCATCCACTTTTTCCAGCGACTGGTAAATCGGAACGGTACCAATCGGCACCATGGAGTTTCGGATAATCCACTCGCGGGTCTCATGAATATTCTTGCCGGTGGATAAATCCATGACCGTGTCTGCACCCCAGTGCGCTGACCAGGTCAGCTTTTCTACTTCATCCTCAATAGATGAGCTCAAGGCAGAGTTACCGATATTGGCGTTTACCTTTACCAGAAAATTACGGCCGATAATCATCGGCTCGATTTCGGGATGATTGATATTAAGAGGAATAATCGCACGGCCACGGGCCACTTCTGAGCGCACGAATTCCGGAGTAATTTCTGTTGGAATTGCGGCACCAAAGGACTGCCCCGGATGCTGATGTGCCAGTGCCTGCTGTTCGCGCATCTGCACATAGCTCATGTTTTCCCGGATGGCGATGAACTCCATTTCCGGAGTGATGATGCCCCGACGGGCATAATGCAGCTGCGTGACGTTGTGTCCCGCTCTGGCGCAACGCGGTTTATGCACATGTTCAAAACGCAGATGCGCCGTACGCACATCCGTCTGACGGCGTTTGCCGAAATCTGAGCTTACCTGTGACAACAACTCAGTATCATTACGCTCCACGATCCAGGGCGTGCGTATTGCTGGCAGCCCTGCACGCAGATCCACAGCGGCATCAGGATCAGAGTAAATACCGGAGGTGTCGTATACACGCACGGGTGGGTTGACTTCACTGCCTGTTGCAGTAGCGGTATCCGACAGAGTGATTTCCCGCATCGGCACTTTTAGATCCGGGCGACTGCCTTGTACGTATACTTTCTTTGAATTACTCAGGTGCTGGCGGGTACTGTCGTCCAGTTTGGTGATCTTGTCGAGAAAGTGTTCTGGATTAGCGCTCATTGGTCTATCCTTTCGCCTCGTTGCTGCCGTTGGCCTTTCAGGCGTTCGTGGTGGATATGAACTTGCCTGGATTAGCTCGGCATTATGCCTCAATCCGAAACAAAGTGTTATCAGGGCCTGCACCCGGCGCTGGTCCGGGTGGTGGACATGAGCTTTAAGCAGAGCATTGTTATACCCGGATTTGTCACTTATAGTGACACTGTGTAGAATGCCCAAAACCTTCAATCTGTAGCGTTTTTAGCTCAACAGCAGCGTCAGCAGAAGCAAGGCAATCAATCGCTGAATCAAAATAAGATTTATTAAAAAGGTTAATGTATATGGGACGAATTTCCTCCATCCTGGCAATCGTGTGCTGCCTATCAGGCAGTCTTATCGGAGCTCCGGCAGCCTTCGCTGATGATTTATTCACTGTGCTGGAACTGGCCATGCGAAACGATCCATCCCTGCGCCAGGCCGAAGCGCAATTTCGAGCACGGCAGACTCAACTCCCACTAAGCCGTGCCGCACTGCTTCCAAGTATTAATCTGAGTGGTTCAACAACCCGTCAGACTGCCGGACCCAGCAGCCCCATTCGCGGCCCGACAGGCAATATCATTCTGGATGAACACAGCTTCCGTCCTGGCGAAAATTCCCATCGCTGGGGTCTGAACCTTACTCAGAGTGTTGTAAACCTGGCTGCCTGGTATAGCTATCAAAGCGCCCGCGACAATAACATGGCACTGGAAATGAATTTTGCTGGCCAGGAGCAGGATTTAATCATTCGGGTGGCGGCTGCTTATTTCAACATCCTGCGCGCTATCGAAAGTCTGGAAACCAGCCGTCAGGAAGAAGAAGCCGCACAACGCCAACTCGAACGCACCAGACAACGTGAGGAAGTCGGTTTGATTGCCATCACTGAGGTTTATGAAAGTCAGGCTGCCTATGACCTGTCAAGGAATAACACAATCCTTGGCGAGGACACCCTGGCCAGCCGCTACGAGGCCCTGCAGGCAATCACCGGGCAGTCTCATCCAAATCTGTATGTTCTGCGTGAGGATTTTCCGATCATCAGCGCTGAAGGGGATGTGGAATCCTGGACGGAAGAAGCACTGAACAATAATCTGCAACTACTGGCCGCACGCTACATTGTTGAT
Organism: Pseudohongiellaceae bacterium; assembly: GCA_041689205.1. Classification (GTDB taxonomy): domain Bacteria; phylum Pseudomonadota; class Gammaproteobacteria; order Pseudomonadales; family Pseudohongiellaceae; genus JAVVEG01. The sequence goes on from JBDNGQ010000116.1 coordinate 22,229, forward strand.
GCTCAAAGCGATGTGGTCAAAGCCCGACGATCTGATCATCTTCCAACCATTGCGCTGCAAGCCGGCTACAACCACAACGTTACTGGCGGCAGCACCTCAGCCGAAGGATTTCAGCGGGCCTCAGGTGCCCTCGACAGCACTGCGCTGACATTATCCATCAGTGTTCCTCTGTTTAGCGGCGGCGCAATTTCTGCTCGCCGCCAGGCAGCCGAGTTTGACCTGCAGGCTAATCAGGAGAACGTCAATCTGACTCGTCGCCAAGTAACTCAGGATGTGCGTAATTCCTTTCGTCGGGTAAACACCGACGCACTGGTAGTGGCTCAGCGCCAGCAGGCAATTACATCGGCACAAAGTGCTCTGGATGCGATTGAAGTGGGCTACGAGGTTGGGACCCGAAACATCGTTGATGTGCTGCAGGCGCGTCAGCAGTTGTTCGTGGCACTGCGCAATTTTCAGGACGCAAAATACAATTACGTTATTGACACGCTGATTCTGAAGCAAAACACCGGCCTTCTGACTCCACAGGACATTATTGATCTGAACCAGTGGCTGGAGAATGAGCCTGCTACTGCGCAGTAAGCCTCTTTAAAACAGGGTGCTCACTAAGGGGGGCATCCTGTGTTCAACTGGCGACGGTCATGGCGGACCGCTCTGCCTCTGCACCATCGGGCAGTGGCACCCGCCCACTCTTTTGTCTACTCAGCCGCTTTAGCCGCCGCCATCCTTGCCTCAACCACAGCAGCTCGATCAGCCCGTGCAGGGTCAGCACGCACGCTCCAGCCATGCAGATTCTGCTGAATGAGCGAAGTCAATGCAGAGATATGTTCTGGACGATCATTCAACGCGCTGATGTATTCATAACGCTCACCGCCCGCATGCATAAAGTACTCACGGTTTTCCTCTCCAATTTCCTCGATGGTCTCCAGACAATCTGCCGCAAAGCCCGGACAAAAGACCTGCACCGACTTCACGCCCTGGCCAGGGAAGGCCTTCAGCGTCGCGTCGGTGTATGGCTTCAACCATTCTTCACGACCAAATCGTGACTGGAACGTGGTGACGTACTCGCCCACTTTCAGCTGCAATTTTTCTGCAATTAAACGCGAGGTCTTGTGACATTCGCAGTGATACGGGTCACCCTTAATCAGATAGCTGAGCGGCACACCGTGAAAAGAAAACATCAGTTTATCCGCCCGTCCATGCTCCTGCCAGTAAGCTTCGATGCGTGCGGCTGCGGCATCAATAAAAGGCTGGTAGTCATGGTAGTGAGAGACAAAGCGCAGATCAGGAATCCAGCGACGTTTGGTGAAATCGGCGCTGATGGCATCAAACGTTGAAGCGGCCGTAGAGGCCGAATATTGCGGGTACAACGGTATCACCAGTAACTTCCGCACACCCTTGTTGAACATGGATTCGAGCACTGAGGGTATTGAGGGATTCCCATAACGCATCGCGAAATCAACGATGACATTGTCCATGCCCTGAGCATCGACTGATTGCTGCAGTGCCCGTGCCTGATTGCGGGTATGGAACAACAGCGGGGAGCCTTGATCAGTAAATACGGTTTTATACGACTTCGCCGAACGCGCTGGTCGGATGCGCAGAATGACTCCGTTCAGGGCGAACCACCAGATCAACCGCGGCACCTCTACCACTCGGGGATCCCACAGGAACTCCTTCAGATAGACCTGCAGAGCCTTTTTAGTGGGAGCGTCCGGGGTTCCCAGATTGGTGACAAGTACGCCAATTTTGTCCTGTTGCAGATGTGTAAATTTCGGACTACCCTGGTATTTCATAAATTTCCCGTTGTGCCCGCAGGCGTTTATGTATTCAAGCAATCACTGGTCTGCTGCTTTTGATTTTCTGGCCCCAGCAGCGCCGGCAATAAATTGTGGCACCGATATAATAATAATAAAAATCATCGCGATCGGACCCAGCCCTGCATCGGCACCAGCCAGCACGGCTGAAAAAACCTGACCCATTGCCATGCTGATTGTCCAGCGCCAGGGGCGTTGTGCAAACTGTCTGCTGATAAAAAATATGGTCAGCGATAACAAGGGAATTCCAAGCCAATAGTAGATGCTGGAGTCCCATGCTTCGGTGCGCCCCGCAGATATCGCGATGCTCAGATTAATCGTTAATCCGGCAACAAAAGACATCAGATACGGCGGCAGATCTTTTTTAGCAATGACGCCGAGAATCATTGCATCGGATGAGTTCGGCTTCATGCAGCAGTGACTGACAGGTTCATACTTTCTCCTTCGGCTGATCCGCGCTCAGCGGAACAGATCTAAATCAATTACATTTGCCATTGCTTCATAACCGGCGTCATTTGGATGAAGATTATCGGCAGTAAAATCTGAAATTATTTGCAAGGGATAGGTGAAATCTTTAAGCGCATCTTCAAAATCTATTACACCATCGAACTCGCCACTGTTGCGAATCCAGTTATTAACCTGTTGCCGTTTATTTTCACCTTGCACATTGTAATAGGCTGCGCCTTCGTAAGGGGTCAACGTAGCACCGATAATTTTTATACCGCGCGCCTTCACCCGGGCGATGATCTGGCGATAGCCGGCGATGATGTCATCAGCACTGACTTCTTCACCCGGAAACATGCTGACCATTCCAATGTCATTAATGCCTTCCATCAGCACTACATGGCTGACGCCACTTAAAGCCAGCACATCGCGCTCAAAGCGTGCCTGCAGATTCTCACCAAAGCGCGGCAGGTTTTCATGTAACACCCGGTTGCCACTCAAGCCTGCATTAGCTACAGCAAATACCGGCATATCGGTGGCGCTGGCCAGACGCTTGACCAGAAAATTCGGCCAGCGGCTGTTGCTGTCGCGACTGGAACCGACACCATCGGTAATGGAATCGCCAACGGTGACAATGGTGCTGATGGCATCATTACGCCCAACATCTACGGCAGTCAGATAATTCCAGACCACAATTTCGCTGGCATCAGGAATATCTGAGCTGCTGCTGAAGTCGCCGGAGCCGGATACATAGTTAGTCTGCTGGGTGGCCAGATGCGATGTTGCGGCGCCACTGCCTGCGGGCAGGTAGATACTTATGCTGAGATTGCTCATCGCCGGAACCGCGAAACTGATCGGGTCACTGATTGCCACAGCGCCGCGCGGAATCGTGAAACTGCTGCGTTGGCTGAAGGTCAGTGCCTGCAGTGACTCCGCGACAATGCTGGCGCCGGCAGCCTGCAACGCAATGGTTACTGCGCCAATCTGCAGCGGCTTATCACCATGAATATTGGACAGCCTGATACGCACCGTGTCACCAGCAGCACTGGTATGAATTATCTGACGCAGCGTCTGGTCAGTAAAGGTATCAGCGGCATCGGCAGCGGGCGGAAAGGCAGGGGGAAAGGAGCTTGGACTCATGGACCAGGTCGTGGCCCAATGCAGATCCTGCTGGCTGAATACAGGCGCAGCAACCGCCAGCAGTACCAATACCAGAACCATACTGGTGAGCTGACGTGTTTTCATTAGAATTTTTCGCATGATCTCCCTTCTCCTTTTCCTGTTTTTTATGACTTTATGTTTGCGTCCGTCATGTGCCCATCAGTTGTGTTTATCCAATATCTCACTGAGCTCTTCAATAGCAATAAATCTGGCCGAATCTCCCTCGGCGCGAGTGTACAATCCTGACCATTGCGCGTTGGCGCGGGCTCTGCGCAGCGGTGCCGGCAGCCCCGTGCCCCAGAGCGTCTGCTGCTTTTCAGTGCCAAACTTAACCGGCTCTACAGCGGCATGACCGCGATTTTCCAGCGCATGAATCAACTGCAGCTGGCGCATCGCCAGCAGGCGGATAATGGCATCGTCAACGCGCAGTGTGCGCTGTCCGCTTAGCGTGCTGATGATACGCTTGCCATAATGGCGCAGGGTCTGCCAGCCGCCACCGGCCAGCGCACCAATGGCAGTAGCGGCGCCAAGGCTGATGCCGCCAACCATTAAATCCAGTCCGAAACCAGCCGCCGCACCTGCTGCCGCCCCGCTGCCCAGTTTGATGCCCATAATCTGCAAAGTCTCCGGATCAAACAGATCATCCTGCCAGCGCCCGTCCGTGAGTGGTAACTGCTCAGCTTCAAAATCTTCAGACAGAAAACTGTACAGCGTCAGCAGTGTGTTGACGCAGGCCTGTTCGCATCCAAGCACTCGTCGGTTCAGCTCAGCGACAGCCTTAGCCAGTGCCGATGCAGGTTCAATCTCAGTAGCAACCTGGCACGCTGCAACGTCTATCAGCAACTCGGCAAGGCTGGTCAGCGCTGCTTTATGTCGCTGCCGGGCGTCCCGTTCATGACTGGCAATTAAGCGCCGCAAGGTGTTCCGATGTGCATCCAGCACGGTGGCCAGCTTTTCATAGAGCAGCTTCTCGCCATCACGCTGGGGAGCAACGGTATCAAAACATATCACTGCATGCAGCCCTGCTCGCGCCAGCGCATCACGCCACAGCGCCTCATCTGCAGCCGGGTCGCTGACGAAATTGAGCAGAGGTAATAAAGGCACGCCGCAACTGCCGAGGACAACAAGTTCATCGCGATGCTTGGCCAGCACTGGATCGCGCGCATCCACTACATAAAATGCAGCATCACTGCACAACAGCTGCTTCAGGACTTTCGCCTCCTGCTCGAAGCGGTCACGGGCCTGCTCAGTGTGCAGAAACTTTTCAATCCGGGTCGGCCCATCAATCCGTGTACCGGCCGTTATCTGCTCCAGAAATTCCAGCAACGCCACTGAATCCTCCATACCCGGGGTGTCAAACAATTCCAGTGCAACCTTGCCATCGACCAGCAGGCGGGCAGCCTCGACATGGCGGGTAGTACTGGGCTGCATGGAAACCTGCCCGAATCTGATGTCCCGGGTGAGGGTGCGCAGCAGGGAGGTCTTGCCGGTATTAGTGTGCCCGACCACCGCAATACGCAAAACATGTGCTGAATCAGAGGCCATGGCGTACCCATTGCAGTGCAGCTGAGGTGTCGAAATAGATCTGCTGTCTGGACAGACCGGTCTGCTGCAGACTGTCCTGCCAGCTGTTCAGGCGAACCTGGTCGGCAACCAGCGTCTGCGGCAGCAGAACACGAGTTTCAAGCGCCTGCCAGGATGCGTCAACTATCCAGTTGAAAGTGCCCCGGTCCGGCGACAGGCGCGGATTGCAGACAATCAGCAGACGCATCGGCGGGTTATCGGTCAGCACCGCGAGCGCATGACTGCGTTGTTCACGGCTATCTACCGGTTGGATTATCAGCACCGGCTCTGCCGCAGCATTACCTGCACTTTCCGCGGAATCAGCACTTCCAGCACTATCGCGACCAGCCGCACCAGCAGCACCAGCAGCACGGGTCGCACCAACCGCAGCGCCCGGAGCGCCGTCGCTGCCTGAAAAATCTTCCTCCAGCTCCAGACCAATGATCACTGCGGAGCGCGTGCCGGGCTTGCTGCTGCTGCCAATCTTACTGCGATACAGTGACGCCGGTTGTTGATCACGTATCCCGCCGGCTTCACTGGCCGGGCGCAGCCGGGCAGCTAATGCCGTATAGGCTGGCAGATTCTGCAAGCGTACCCGCCCCAGACGGGAGAATAACCGCTGCGAGCACCACAGAGCGAGCAGCAGCCGCGGCATAATTCCATACACCAGCAGGCTGCCCAGCAACCACGATGACCATGCACGGCGGATGCTCTCGGGCTGGTTCAGCGCCGGGCCTCCTGCGGGCGCCGCCAGCATCCCCTCAGCCACACCGCTGCCGCGCACAGCATCTGCATCTGGCATGGCAAAGCCCAGCAGATCCGGCAACCAGCCAAACACGCCCACAAATTCAACGAAGGCATCGGCGGGCAGAATAGTTGTTTCCCAGATGAAGGTATAACTGCGCAATGCCAGACTCAATAACAGGCCCGTTAAAACCCCCATAAGCGCAAATAACCACAGGTAATGGGTGATGGCACCAAAGCACCAGAGTGTACTGCGACTGCGCTGCATTAACTCGGCCAGCGCGCGTGATACTGCAAACCCTGCGGATTCGCGTTGCAGCTCTGCACCGCGCTGAGTTCTGCGCTCCGCACCCGATTCACTATCATGCTCAGTACGATGCTCAGTACGAGAGTACGATGATTTTCCCGAAAACCTGCTGCTCAACCAGAACCAGATCCGTCCCGGTATTCCACCACGCTCACTGCTGCTTGCACCTGCTGGCAATAGATTCAGCAGCCAGATAAACAACATCAGCAGATTGAAGCCAATCAAGCCTCCCAGTGCCCAGATAACATTTACTGGTCGGCTGCCATCGCCAAGCACCGCAAGCGCTGTGCTGAATCCGCCCAGCAGCGCAAACGCCAGCAAGATAATCAGTATCCAGCGCGCCTGCTGCCGCCAGTTCAGCAAGGCGCCCAGGCTGCCATCGCGGCTGCCCAGATAATTTGCATGCAACAAAATACGCTGCTCAAGATCTTCAGTCTGAGCACAGGCATAAGCCGCAGCTTCGGGGTCATCAGTCGGAGGCAAACCGTGGTTGCGGGTCCGCACCGTCTCAGCAAGCCAGCGCTGGTTGAGCATAGAAAGTTTTTGGGCAGGGCTGACGTTCAAAGCAGATCCATATCAATGAAGCGTTGCAAAGGACTTGTTAATCGGAATAGTACGTGGCCATACTAAAACGTCCACTCTTAAAAGGGTAGTGCTGGCACGTTCAGCCCAATACTAATGCACAGGAGATCTGCTTTTGGCAACGATCACATTTTATGGCGCGGCGCAGGAAGTAACCGGGTCCTGCTACCTGCTCGAGTCAACTGCCATTGGCCGGGTATTAATGGAATGCGGTATGCACCAGGGCGGCGATGCCGTTGAAAGAATCCAGAACGATAACTTCGAGTTTGATCCCCACAGTATCGACGCAGTGATTCTTTCTCATGCACATCTGGATCATTCGGGAAAACTTCCAAAGCTGGTGAATCAGGGCTTCGATGGTCCAATTTACTGCACCCAGGCCACTAAAGGAATTCTGCGGATCCTGCTTGAGGACGCACTCGGATTATATCAGCGTGATCTGGAGCGGGAGAATGTGCGCCGCGAGCGCAGTGGTCGTAAACTTCTGGCTGCTGAATATTCTGAGGATGATGTCAGGAAAGTGCTCAAGCTCTGCGAGGGCATACCCTATAACACCAATTTTGCGCCAGGTTCTGCGGCAACTGTCTGTTTCCACGATGCGGGACACATACTTGGGTCGGCCATTGTTGAGATTGAACTGGAAGAGAAAGGCCAGCACAAGCGTCTGGTTTTCTCAGGCGATCTGGGTCGGAAAGGCTCAGTGCTGATGAATGATCCTGAGACTCTGGACAGCGCTGATCTGGTGCTGATGGAAGGCACTTATGGAAATCGTGATCATCGCGATGAAAGCAGCACCATGCAACAGCTGACCAATATATTAAGTGAGACCTGGCAGCGCGGCGGCAATGTGCTGATTCCCGCTTTCGCTTTAGGCCGCTCACAGGAAATTATTTTTCATCTGGGCAGCCTTTACAACAAAGGCCTGCTCGATGGCTGGCAGGTATTTCTCGACAGCCCGATGGCGATTGAAGTCACCCAGGTGTATGACCGATGGCTGCACCTGATGGACGACAAGGATATTCGGCAGCTTGATAAGTTCGGGCGCGATTCACTGGAGGAGTTTTTACCGACTCTTAAAATCTGTCGTACACCAGAAGAGTCGATGGCGATTAATGAAGTTAAGCAAGGCGCCATTATCATTGCAGGCAGCGGCATGTGCACTGGCGGGCGCATCCGGCACCACATGAAACATCGCCTCTGGCGGGAGAGCAATACCATGATCTTCATCGGCTTTCAGGCTCAAGGTACGCTGGGTCGATTGCTGGTCGACGGGCTTAAAGACGTGAAGATATTTGGCGATGAAATCAAGGTGCGCGCCCGCATAGAAACATTAGGGGGTTTTTCGGCCCACGCCGGGCAATCTGAGCTGCTAAGCTGGGTCGAGAATTTTAAACCGACACCCCGCGTGCTGCTTATACATGGTGAGGCGCAAGCTTTGGAAGCTCTGTCTCAAAAATTATGGACAGACAAAAGCATACGCAGTGAAATCCCTGCCTTGGGCAGTTGTATTGCATTTTAGGAAATTTCTGGATGACTCAACGGCCTTCCAACGAGCAGGAAGCTGATTCCTTAAGCTGCAAAGATCCGCATGCCACTAGTGCCGAGCAGGTGCTGTCCGCAATGGGCAGCAGGCGCAGCGGTCTTGATGCCAATACAGCGCGTAAGCGCCTCGATCAATGCGGCCCCAACCAGCTGCAGGCCAGAAAACCCACCCCTGGCTGGCTGCGGCTGTTACGGCAATTCCAGAATCTGTTTATTTATGTGTTGCTGGTCAGCGCGGTGATCAGCTATCTGCTCGGACACTACGTCGACTCGGGAGTCATCTTTGCCGTAGTGCTTATTAATGCGCTGGTCGGTTTTATTCAGGAAGGCAAAGCCGAGGCTGCTCTGCGCGCCATACTGTCAATGACTAAAACACATTGCAGAGTGCTGCGTGAGGATACTGTTCAAACCATCGACAGCACTGAAGTAGTGCCCGGTGACATTATTATTTTAAAGTCTGGTGACCGTGTCGCAGCCGACATGAGGATTATTGAAAGTAAAGAATTGCGTAGCGATGAGTCCATGCTTACCGGCGAATCGCAGCCGCGCGATAAAAACCCCGAACCTCTGCAGCAGGACATTGATCTGGCTGATCGCAATAATATGGCCTTCATGGGCACCATGGTAGTCAACGGCACCGGCAAGGGGGTGGTGACCAACACTGCGACGACTACTCAGTTGGGCAACATCAATACCATGGTGCAACAGGTCAGCATTGCAAAAACACCGCTGCAAAAACAACTGGAAGATCTCGCCAGAAAGTTAACCATTGCCATCCTGCTGTTTTCAGCGGCCACTATGGCTTACGGCATGCTGGTTTATAATCAGTCTTTCAGTGCCATGATCCAGGCTGCCATCGGCATCGCCGTTGCCGCTATCCCGGAAGGCCTGCCTGCAGTAGTGACCATAGTTCTGGCGCTGGGTGTGCAGCGCATGGCTCATCGTAATGCCCTGATGCGGCGCCTGCCGGCAGTAGAAGTACTTGGTTCGGTAGATGTTATCTGTACAGATAAAACTGGCACCTTGACCGCTAATACCATGATGGTGACTGCACTGCAGACGGCTACCGATAAATTCGAGATCAGCGGCAGTGGTTATGCGCCTGATGGCGATCTGTGCAAGGATGGCCATACCGTTGCTGCCGATGCTCAGTCTGAATCGCTGAAGCAGGCTGCGCTGATAGCCATGCTCTGCAATGAAGCCAGAATCACCTGTGAGCATCAGCACTGGAAAATGCATGGCGATCCCACCGAAGGTGCGCTGCATGTAATGGCTTTGAAAAGTCAGCTCAGTGCACCTGATGTCAAAGCCCGCTGGCCACGTCTGGACACCCTGCCCTTTGCCACTGAAAAGCGCTATATGGCAACTCTGCATACAAGCCCGGAAGGGGACCATGTGGTGCTGGTAAAAGGGGCACCGGAACGCATTCTCGGATTCTGCAGTAAGCAGCTTGATGAACAACAAAACCTGCAACCTTTAAACGAGAAATTCTGGCAGGAGAAGACCGAAGAACTGGCTTCCCAGGGCATGCGGGTAATTGCGCTGGCCCGCAAAACCACCTCAGCAAAAACTGAACTGCAGGCGGCTGATGCTGAGACTGATCTCATCATGATTGCGCTGAGCGGCATCAGTGATCCGCCTCGGGAAGAAGCCATTGCCGCAATTGCTGAATGTCACCGGGCCGGCATCCGGGTAAAAATGATCACCGGTGATAATCCCTTGACTGCGGCAGCTATTGGCCGTCAGCTCGGCATTAATGACGCCCGCATCCTGACCGGACACGATCTGGATAACACCAAAGCTGAGGACATGGCGCAACTGGTTGATGAGGTCGATATCTATGCGCGCACCAGTCCGAAAAACAAGCTGATGCTGGTGAAAAATCTGCAGCAGAATCGGCATGTGGTCGCGATGACCGGAGATGGCGTTAATGATGCGCCCTCCTTAAAGCAGGCAGACATTGGCATCGCGATGGGCTTGAAGGGCACCGATGCTGCGCGTGAAGCGGCGGATTTCGTGCTCACCGATGATAACTTTGCCACCATCGCCTCAGCGGTCGCGGAAGGCCGCACCGTCTATGACAATACCGTCAAATCAATCCTGTTCATGCTGCCGGTAAATGTCGCGCAGGCCACCGTTATTCTGATTGCCATTCTGCTGGGACGGGTACTGCCGATCAGTCCACCACAGATTCTATGGGTCAATATGATTACCTCGGTGACCCTGTCGCTGGCGCTGGCGTTTGAGGCGGGTGAACGTCATATCATGCAACGTCCACCACGACCTTACGAACAGAGTTTTTTTACGCCAACTATGCTGCGGCGCTTGTTCATCGTCAGTGCTGCCGGTGCTGCTATCGTGTTCCTGATGTTTACCTGGAGTATGAACCGGGGCGACAGCATCGAGTATGCGCGCAGTGTCGCAATCAACAGTCTGGTCGCTTTTGAAGCTTTTTATCTGATTAGCAGTCGCTTTTTATATCAGAGCATCTTCCGACGCGAGACTCTGAAAGGCGCTCAACCGGCACTAATTGCCATTGCTCTGGTGATCGGCGCACAGATACTGTTCACCTATCTGCCCTGGTCACAAGGCATTTTTGAAGTTGAAGGTCTGCAACTGCGTGACTGGTTGATAATTATCCCGATCGCCAGTTCGATAATTTTTATCGTTGAGCTGGATAAATATATTGATCGCCGTACTGGAAAATTTTAATCGCTACGTCCTGATTTCAATTGCTTATGTCAGCAGTTGCTTCAAACCGGAAACCAGCAGGGGCGCCAGGTCAATCTGGTTACTGGGGTGGGATATGCTGTTGCTGGTAACCACTCGCAGACCGGCAGCCTGCATTTCCTGAGCAGCTCCCTCAGCAAAAATTCCATGTACTCCAACACAGATCGGCGCAGCCAGACCAGCATCCTGCAAATGTCGGGCGGCCTGCAACATGGTTCTGCCCGTGCTGATAATATCGTCAACCAGCACAGGCGTATGCTGCAGCCAGTTGCTGACATGAGGCAGGGAGACGCGCACATCACGATCACCAAATCTTTCTTTGGTGAGCACCTCCCAGGGACAGTCGACGAGCTCTGCGACTCTTGCCGCCCACTGCTCGGATTCACCATCCGGACCAATAATCAGCGGTTTCTTTATATGGGCGCGCAACCATTGAGCGATAGGCTCGACCGCAGTCATCGCCACAGCCGGAATACTGTAGACCTCCTCAAGCTTATGAATCCGGTGCAGATGGGGATCTACGGTTAACAGCCAGTCCAGTTGCTGACTGATCAGCCCGGCGAAGTATTTTGCATTAATCCCCTCCCCCGCATGAAAGCGTTTGTCCTGGCGCATATAGGCCAGATAGGGGGCAATCAGTCCGACGCGACTGGCACCCAGATCACGCAGAGTATTCACCAGCAACAGCAGCGGCAGCACTTTATCGTCTGGACGGTGTAACTGGCACAGTACGGCGACATCGGCACCCGCGACATCGTCGAGCACGCGCACATAGGTTTCACCATCGGGAAAGTGCCGCAGCTCCATATTGCCGGGACTGAAGTCGCTATGCGCAAACAGACTTTTCGCCAACTCCTGCTGGCCCGGCATTACATAGAGAAGGCGCCTCATATCACTTCCTTTTCGATATGGATGATTTCCGGATGCGCTTTGTAGAAATCCAGCGCATAAGCCAGCTCGCCTGATGCTTCAGCGTGCAGAGTCATCAATACCTGACCTTGCTCCACAAGATCGCCAACTTTTACATGCAGATCAATACCAGCGGCGGGTGCATTGGGTGCCCCGGCCAGACTTGCAAGGCGGGAAAGAATACGGTTGTTTATCATGCCAATGACACCAGCTTGAGCTGCAATAACCGGATGCTGATGCAGCGCCACCGGTGGTGATTTCAGGCCACCCTGGGCGATACAAATATTATTGAATTTCTGCCAGGCAAGGCCATTATCCAGAGTTTGGCTGGCCAGTTGAAAACCCTGCCCTGGTGCGCATACTCCACCCATTTCAAGCACCAGTGCGGCCACTGTAAGTGAGCGCTGTCGCAGATCCTCCGGCGCTGCAGGACTCCCCTTCAGAACGGCCAGCACATCCCGGGCTTCCAACGCCGGTCCAATACCAAACCCCACTGGCTGCGTGCCATCGGTGATCACCGTGTCAACGTGCAGACCAAGCGCTGCGCCAGTATTTACCAGCAACTCTTTCAAACGTTCTGCAAATTCAGGGTTGCGCACTTTAGCCGTCGGTCCGACCGGTATATCAATAAGCACATGTGTCGCCCCGGCGGCAATTTTCTTGGATAAAATAGAAGCTACCAACTGCCCCTCGCTGTCCAGATCCAGAGCCCGCTCCACGCGGATAATGATGTCATCGGTGGGGCTTAATGCCATCGAACCACCCCAGGCAAGACAGGCACCCTGCTCCCGCACAACCCGGTGCATAGTCTCCAGGGTCAGAGTGACATTGGTCAGGGTTTCCATGGTATCTGCGGTACCTGCCGGTGACGTAATAGCACGCGATGATGTTTTCGGCATCAACAGTCCGTTCGCTGCAACAATAGCGACCACAATCGGCGTGGTGCGGTTTCCCGGCAGGCCACCGACACAATGCTTATCGAGCACCTGCACATCCTCACCCCAGTTAAAGCGCCGCCCTGCTTCTACCATCGCACGGGTAATTGCGATGATTTCCTGCAGATTAAGATTACTGGCAGCACAGGCGGTCACATAGGCAGAGAGCTGAATATCGGAGTAATGATCAAGGCTGATGTCTGAAATAATATGACGGGCACCTTCAAGGGTGAACGGTCGACCATAGAGTTTGCCTCGCACATGGCTCATTGATTCGACCGGCGGGGCATGTTTGAAAGTGGCCTTGTCACCCTCTTCGGCCCCGAGCAGCCGCCAGGCGATATCGCTGAGTGCAGCCTTCTGATGACTGAGGAATTCGCCGGTGACAATATTCAAAGTGGCGATGATACTGCTTTCGCCGGAACTTACCGTGACCCTGCCCTGGGCATCAAATCCTTCTGCCCGGCAAACATGACAGTCCTTACGCATATAGACCACAGGTTCCTGATGCGTATCGATACCGGCACGCGTCAGGAATAGGAAACTCTCGCTTATTTCTTCTTCCTGAACTGTCATCTTTACAACAACTTAATGGGTATATTTGCGCCAGGTCAGCGTTCCAGTAGTGCGACCACTGGCATCTTTTATGGACAATTTTAGGAAACCGTCAGCAAACTCGAAATGTCGAACATTATCTTCCCCGACCCAGCCGCCACGGGTAGGCGAGCCTTCAACTTTATGGATGACGATATTATTGTCGAGATCATAGTGAACGCTGCCCCAGTAGGCGAAACCACCACTGACATTTTGCGTGGCCGCGGCAGCTCGTGCGGGCAGATCTTTGGGCATGCCCTGGGCGGACATATTATCGTGTTCGTCATACATGATGCGGCCGATGTAATTCATATCCACCTCACCACCTTCGGCCGGAAAAGTGACATAACTGACCAACTCATAATGTCCGATAAACTGCTGTTTCACCGCCTCCAGACGATCGTCTGCGGCAATAGCGCGTTTGTCACTGCTCCACAAGCCCACTCCAGCAGCCATTATCAGTACAACTGTCATTATTCCTAATCGACGCATGGATTTTCTCCTCGGTTTTTTGTTATTCAGTCTGCTCAGATTGATCTGATAATACTCGCGGCACTCGCCCAGGTAAAGCCGCCACGTCAGGCAATATTACTGCGGCGGAATGCTGATGCGATTACTGCTACACTTGCGTCAATATCAACAACTGGACTGCTACAGATCACCTCTATGAACGAACAACTGGACCAGCTTTTTCAGCATCTCGAACTGGAGAAACTCGAAGAGAATCTCTACCGTACCATTCACAAGAATGAAGGATGGAAGCGGGTTTACGGAGGTCAGGTGCTGGCTCAGGCCTTATTAAGCGCTACTCACACCATCCCGGAAGATCGCCATCCACATTCACTGCACGCCTATTTTTTGCGACCTGGCGACATGGACCAGCCAATCCTCTTTCAGGTTGACCGGATCCGCGATGGCCAGAGCTTCACCACCCGGCGGGTTGTAGCCATTCAACATGGCAAGGCAATCTTGAATATGGCGGCCTCCTTCCAGGTGATGGAAACTGGCCTGAACCATCAGAGCGAGATGCCGGATGTGCCTGCGCCTGAGGACTGCCTGAATCGGCAGCAGATGGCCGAAAAATTCAAGGACTCAATGTCTGCAGAAATGTTTGAACGCGCCGGTCGCCCCTTCGCGATTGACCTGCGCCATGTCGAACCGGAAAACGTTTTCCGTCCGGAACCCAGGCCTGCGCAACGCAGCGTCTGGTTCAGGGTAAACTCTGAACTGCCGGCCGACTATCATTTCAACTCTCATCTGCTGGCCTATGCATCAGACATGACCCTGTTGCAGACCTGCCTGCGCCCGCATGGTCAAAGTCTGTTCGATCCAAAACTGCAAATTGCCAGCCTGGATCATGCCATGTGGTTTCATCGGCCTTTCAGTATCGATCAATGGCTGTTGTATGTGCAGGATAGCCCTTCAGCGTCGCAAGGCCGTGGCTTTAACCGTGGCAATATTTATACCCGGCAGGGAGAGTTGGTGGTTTCTGTCGCGCAGGAAGGTCTGATTCGAGTCCATGAATAAGTACATCGCCCGGAGCATTGAACCTATAAGGTCTTAAAGAAACGATCAGCGCGCGGGCGAAAATAGTTCTCATAATCCAGCGATAAAACCACACTGCGGGAACGGCCGATTACTTCATCCCGTGGCACAAAGCCGATGTAGCGGGAATCGGCGCTGTTATCACGGTTATCACCAAGCACAAAGTAGTAATCCTGAGGGACTGTCAAAGGCGCAAAAGAAGACACCCGGCTTCCTGGTCGGGTTCGCACTGTATATTGCTGCCCCGACAGCTGCTCAACAGCATCCACTGTTGAAGCAATTTGATCACCGCCAAGGCTTTGATAGGACAATTGCTGCCCGTTAATACTCAGCACATTGTTGTTCATGCTGACGACATCTCCTGGCACACCGATCACCCGTTTAACCAGACGCAGATCAGACACTTCCGAATCAAAAATAATGATATCGCCGCTTAACGGATCGCCGCGTTTAAACAGGGAAACATGGGTAAAGGGTATCCGTAAATCATAGGCCAGTTTGTTCACCAGAATCCGATCACCTTCGATGATAGTCGGGTTCATGGAGCCCGTCGGCACATCATTCCAATCGGCGATAGCACTGCGGAATAATGCCATCAGCACCAGGAACAGTAATAAGGACTTATAGTTCTGCCATGTCTCGTTTAACCAGCGTTGCATATTAATTGCCTCAAAATTTTTGGGGATCCGGTGAGAAATAAACTGTTCCGATTCTGATCTGTGCTCTGACAGATTGCACGCTTGCTATGACACCAGCCATTTCTGCCAGAACACCGCATCACCCATCTGCGGGTCCAGCGAATAAGGACTGAAGCCAAATTTCTGATAGGCATTGCCTGCGGTTTTATTGCCCTGAAGAATCTCGAGGGTCAATTTACAACAGCCCTTTTCGATCGCCAGTGCCTCTATCCTATCCAGCATAAGCTGACTGATACCATGCCCACGCCAGGGCTTGTCCACCACCACATCATGAATATTAATCAACGGTCTGGCGGCGAAAGTTGAAAACGCTTCAAAACAATTAATCAAGCCGACAGCTACATCGTCAACATAAGCAATAACTGTGAATGCATAAGGCCTTTTTGCGAGTTCCGAAACCAGAATTGCAGTCACCGATGCAGGCAGGCTTTTACCTCCGCCCATGGGATCAAGTGCATAAGCATTTAGCAGTCTGACGATATCCGCGGCATGACGAGGATTGTGGTAGTCGGCAGTGACTGTCTCAACTCCGGGTTTCACTAAAAGCCTTCTTGCTGTTGTTGCGTGCGTACGCCGAACCGCGTTGCAGCAGCGGGTAAACGAATACTACCAGCAGCAGCAAAGCCGCTCCGATGTAAAATTGCATATTCAGATCCTGTTGCTCATTAAGCAGAATTATCGCCAGCACAATGGCGTAGACCGGTTCCAGATTGACTGCCAGTGAAGTGGCGAACGCTGACAAATGGCGCAAAGCCACCAGAGACAGCGCAAAGGGCAGCAAGGTACAAGCAAACGCCAGCACCAGCAACAGCATCATATCCTGTGTCCCCGGTAGCGCGAACACTGAGTCCAGATCAGTAATAAAGCTTTCGATCACCGGTCCACTTTCCAGCATCACCGCCAGCACTGCCAGTCCCGCCAGAAACACGCCGCCCGCCCCCATTTCCAAAGCAGTGACACTGAGGGCATCTGAACGGTGCACCAGGCGCTTATTCAGCGCACTGAAGATGGCAACAAAGAATGCTGACAGTATGCCCACGACTATGCCGATATTCATCGACTCCGGCGTGCCGCCGACCAGCAACAGGATGCCTGGCAGGATCAGAATACCCAGCAGCAATTCCCGCCAGCTGAAGCGACTGCCGGTAAGCAGGGGTTCAATGAAGGCTAAAAACACCGGCACAGTCGCGATACAGGTAGCCGCGACCGAGGCGTTGGCAAGTTTGATGGCACCATAGAAGGTCAGCCAATGCAGTGCCACCACCACACCAATTCCCATATAGGCCAGCAACAGTCGCGCCGGCAATAGGCTCAATCCACGCCAGACCCGTGGCAGCAGAAATAACACCCCGGCAACCATCAGCATCCGCCAAAGTACCAGCGGCAAGGCAGGCATGGTGATCAGTTTGCCGAGAATTGCAGTGAAACCCCAGAGCAAAACACAGAAATGTATTTGGACCCAGGCTCTGGTGTGGTCTGACATGCCAGGGAACCTTGTGCTATTGTTTTGCGTCAACAATCATTGAGAACGGTACTATACATGTCACCTGCTGCTCTATTCAACGCACACATTGATCAGCTGAGCGCCAATTACGAGAAGGCAATCCTCGCGACCGGCCTGGGCTGTGACGCGGTTTTACTCCACAGCGGCTCTGAAGCGGATTATTACGCGGACGACCAGGCCATTCCGTTTCGCGCCCATGGTCATTTCTTGCACTGGCTGCCAGTTAACCGTCCCGAGCAGATGGTGTTGTTTGTACCGGGTGAAAAACCATTCTATTTCCAGGTAGTGCCTCAGGACTTCTGGTACGAACAAACTATTGCAATGGACGACTGGTGGGCAGACAGCTTCCAGGTGCAGACTTTCGAGCAGGCCTCTGCAGTCAAGTCGCTGCTTGCCACCAGGGGTCGTATTGCCTTTCTGGGGCAGCATACTGCCTTTGCCCGCGCCGTCGGCATTGATCCCTCGCTGCATAATCCGCCTTCTCTGCTGCATTGGCTCGACTACCAGCGAGCGTACAAGACGCCCTATGAAGTTGAACAGCTCAAAGCTGCAAACCGGCTGGCGCTGACCGGTCATACCGCCGCGCAACAGGCTTTTGAAGATGACGGCAATGAATACGATATTCATCAGGCCTTCCTGCTTGCCTGTAATATCCTGGAAACAGAATCGCCTTATACCAATATCGTGGCTTTGAATGAAAAGGCCGCGATTCTGCACTACCAGAATAAGCGCCGCTCAGCCGCAGCAGCAAACGGCAGCAATCAGGTATTGCTGATCGATGCCGGCTGCCGGATCAATAATTACTGCTCCGATATCACTCGTACTCATACCCAGGCGCATACACCACAGATATTCCGATCGCTGGTGACTGCGATGGAAGTGCTGCAACAGGAATTGATTGAGCAGATCATTGTCGGCAGGCCTTATCTCGATCTGCATGTGGCGGCACATGAAGGCATCTGCGAAATTCTGATGCAGCATGAAATAATCCGCGGCTCGTACGATGAACTGATGAATGAGGCCATCAGTGCAATATTTTTACCGCATGGTCTCGGGCATCTGTTGGGTATTCAGGTCCACGATGTCGGTGGCCGGCAATGCAATCGACACGGTGATTTATTGCCGCCTCCTGCCGAATACCCGGCATTGCGTAATACCCGCACCATCGAACCGGGTCAGGTGTTTACTATTGAGCCGGGGCTTTATTTTATTCCGAGCCTGCTTAATAAAGAACGCAGCTCGGCTCGAGGTAAATTAATCAACTGGCAGCTGATTGAGCAACTGATTCCGCTGGGCGGAATTCGGATTGAAGATAATGTGCTGGTCACTGCGCGCGGCGCTCAGAACCTTACCCGCACGGGATGAGGCTTGTGTGCCTGGTTATGGGGTCAGCAACTTAATCAGGATGGCGTGATTTCGGCGCGCCACGTTGATTATTTTGCTGATAAGCAGCATCGCATCCGGATAAGTTTCTGCTTCCAGAATTTCAGCCTCCTGCTGTAAAGCAGCAAGGGCTTCATTCAAAAAGCGTATTAATGATTTTGATTGTCGCTGCAGATTAACGCCCGTGCTGCTTTCAAATTCGTGCAGAGCCGTTTTATTAAGCCTGCCAATATCAGTTGCAGGCCCGAAAGGCATCGCAAAATGCTGGTTCAGTTCATCGTAAACCGCTGTGCTGACCAGATCGTAGGCGGGTGCCAGAGCGATCATCCTGCCATGGTGTAAGAATGAAAAATTCTTCCCATGCGCATCGTTATTACCGATCAACAGGTTGAACAACAGCCGGCGAATTAATTCATTCTGATGGATAGCCGATGGTTTTGTGTAACGTCTGACAGCCTCGAATAGAGCCCGATAATCAGGTCCCCCGTCATGGGTATATTTCTGAGCGGACGGAATTTTTTCGATCTGACACAGATCTTCCTGATGAATTCTTTTGATACCCTGCGCAGTTTTCTGCCGGTCATATCGTTCTATTACAAAGCAATCCAGTTCCTCTCCGTCAGCATTTACAAACGGAATCAATTGTACACAAGGCGTGTTCAGACCAACTCGTTTCGCTGCTTTCATGCACAGGTATTCGTTTTCTACGAGGGATTTAAAACGCAGCGAAGGTGGTTTTACGATATGGGTAGAAATGCTTGCTACTGGCAAGTACAGTTCTTTCTCAAACATCAGCAGCGGAATCTTGTGCTGCGCGCCAGCCAGACTGAGTCGTAATCCATGTCGCGTCTCTGCAAGGAAAGGTGTCAGCTCAATTTGTTTGAGGA
This sequence comes from Pseudohongiellaceae bacterium, assembly GCA_041689205.1. Taxonomy (GTDB): domain Bacteria; phylum Pseudomonadota; class Gammaproteobacteria; order Pseudomonadales; family Pseudohongiellaceae; genus JAVVEG01. The sequence goes on from JBDNGQ010000116.1 coordinate 41,571, forward strand.
CTTGCCCTAATTGGCGCTTTGTAAGCGCTTGTGCAAACTCAGCAACATGCTGAAAAGAAACGTCCTCAGTCCCCGTAACAGAAAGTGCCCCTGCAATGTCACCACCGAGCACTTCAAGCAGGCGCGAATAATTGTTTTCAGCCGTTTTAAGACGCTCCGCCAACAATGTGCGGATAGCTCCTTCAGGCAGCAGATTCTCAAAAAAAGGGAACACTATGGCGTCAACATATACTTCCGGGCTGACGGGCATGCACACGGATACCGGCTGAAGATCGGCCGCGATATAAGAGTCAAGGTAACGAAATGAAAAACGCTCATTGTCGATCGACAGTTCACCGCAGGGATGACCAAAAAAACGCACCAGGTGTTTCACACAGCAGCTCCCTTACCGAGACTCAGATTCTGCAACGGACGGCTCAAGTCGAATATCAATACCGAGCGAATCCAGTACTCTGAGCACCAAACCAATACGAGCAGATTCCTTGCCATTCTCAATTTCACTGAGTGTACGCACACTGACACCCGCAACGCTGGCAAGTTCATCCTGGCGCAGGTCCAGGGCTTTTCTGGTTTGGCGTATAAGCTGTCCTATTGCAGCGGAATTCATGAGGGACTCACTAGATTATGCACGAACGCGCATACTAGTTTCCAGCTGGGGGAAATGTCAAGCGTATATGCACGAGCGCGCATAAACGCTAAAAATAGCGCGAAAAAAATTCTTTTATGCGCGATCGCGCGTATTAGTGGAGGTCAGCTGCTTCTGGACCAGCTGAAAGGTTCGCTCCAAAGCGCCACGATTTTCCGCAATTATGCGCGGACCCGCTGCGCTCATGCGTGCATACAGCTCTTTATCCAGCAGCAGATCCGCGACTGCACGCGCCAGATCCGGCTCGTCGCGCACTGTTTTCAATGCCCCACCATCCTCAAGCTGCTCACAGATGGTCTGGAAGTTAAACTGTGAAGGTCCGACCAGCACCGGCAAACCCAGAGTGGCTGGCTCCAGTACGTTCTGGCAACCGGTATTCACCAGACTGCCGCCGACAAAGGCGACATCGCTGATACTGTAGTAAGCCAGCATCTCGCCCATACTGTCACCTATAAACACATTGGTCAGAATGCTGACTGGTTGGGCAGAACTGCGACGAACCACGGTCAGGGATTTTTCGGTACACAGCTTCTCTGCCAGCTTGAATCTTTCGGGGTGACGTGGCACCAGTATCAGCAGCAGATCAGGAACAGTCCGCAGACAGAGTTTAAATGCGGTCAGCACCCGGTCTTCTTCGTTGACACCATCGGCAGCGCGGGTACTCGCCGCAATCCATACGGGTCGTTTGCCTTCAATTAATGCCGACAGCTCTGCCTGCCTGGCCTGAATATTCTGCGGCAGTTCAACTTCAAACTTTACACTGCCGGTAATCTGCAGATTCTGTTCGGGTACACCAAGTTTTTTAAAGCGCTCCGCGTCCCTGGAGCTTTGCGCGGCAATGCAATCAATCTGCTGCAACATCGGTTTACCCAGTTTCGAAAACTTCTCATAACCACGAAATGATTTCTCGGACAACCTGGCATTGACGACCAGCACTCGTGCTCCACTCTGCTTGCTGTAATGCACAATATTCGGCCACAACTCCGTTTCCATCAGAATAGTCAGCTCTGGTTGAAACGCCGCCAGAAAGCGCTTAACTGCGCCGGGATAATCATAAGGCGCGTATACATGGCAGACGTCTTTGCCAAACATCTCGCGGACACGCTCAGAACCGGTAGGTGTCATGGTGGTGACAACAATGCCATAGGCCGGCTGCTGCTCACGCAGCCTGCGAATTAACGCTGCTGCAGCAATCGCCTCCCCCACCGACACTGCATGGATCCATATCCAGCGTTGCTGATGGTGGTGTTTTCGCGCTTTGCTGACCAGGCCCAGTCGCTCACCCCAGCGCTGCGCATAAGCAGGTGCCCTGAGCGCACGCCAGAGCAATCGCAGCAGAATAAACGGCAGCGCCAGGTAAAAGATGAAATTATATAAAGCTCTGTTCACGTGGGTTTTTGCAGTCCAGAATATCGCTTATCGAATACAGACTCTTGCCAATGTCAGCCGTGCGCTCGGTGCTCATATTTTATGTCACAGAGCGGCCATGGAGAATTTGCAGACTGTTCGCTGTGTTCCTGCATGCTACTATACGGCCGCACAAGGGCGAAATGATTTAAGAGCATCAACCATGGCAAGGCACCTCAGCAGAAGTCGACTGATCCGAAAGCGCGGCAAAAAAGCCGGCGCTTCGCCTGGCACGCTGGTTCACGTCGGCGAGGCCAGTACTGCGGAAACGCAGATGCGGCTTATCCGCTACAACCAGGATGAATTGCAGGATCATCTGGTAGACTCTCCTGCTGATTGCAAACCTCCTGAAAAATCAGATTTTACCTGTTGGTTTAATATCGATGGCGTACACCAGACCTCGGTGATCCAGACCCTCGGCAATAATTTTGGTCTCCATGGGCTGGTGATGGAAGACATTCTGAACACCGATCATCGCCCGAAAATTGAAAATCATGATGACTATCTGTACATCGTACTGAAAATGCTCCAGTACGATGAAGAGGCTGCCGAATCCAGAACTGAGCAGATTAGTATTATCGTTGGAAAAAATTATGTGCTGGCGTTTCAGGAACGCGTCGGTGATGTATTTGATGGTGTACGCAAGAGATTGAGCTCAGGCCGAAGTATTCGGCAGAAAGGGGCTGACTATCTGGCCTATGCATTGATCGACGCCATTGTTGATAATTATTTCGTGCTGCTGGAAAAATTCGGCGACCAGGTTGAATTGCTTGAAGACGATCTGCTCAGCCACCCCACTCCAAAAACCTTGTCACAGATCCATCATTTCAAACGCGAAATGCTGCTGCTGCGCAAAGCCGTCTGGCCTTTGCGGGAAGTACTGAGCAGTCTGACCCGTGATGAGAGCGAGATGGTTTCTGCAGAAACGCGACTGTTCCTCCGAGATGTCTACGACCACACCATCCATATTATTGATACCATCGAAACTATCCGCGATCTGCTCGTCGGCATGCTTGATCTGTACGTATCCAGTGTCAGTAATCGGATGAATGAGATTATGAAGGTGTTGACCATCTTCGCCTCCATATTTATGCCACTGACATTTATAGCGGGCGTTTACGGCATGAATTTTCAGCACATGCCTGAGTTGGCTTTGCCCTGGGCCTACCCGGCAACATTGCTGTTTATGCTGGCGATTGCAGCAGGCCTGGTGGTTTTCTTTAGATGGAAAAAATGGCTTTGAATAACTCTTGCTCAACACAGATTGTTATTCTGGGAGGCGGAATCGCTGGACTGTGGTTGCTGAACCGGCTCTGCAATGAAGGCTTCGATGCCGTTTTGCTGGAAAAAAACGCCCTTGGTGGCGGTCAGACTCTCGCTTCGCAGGGCATTATTCATGGTGGACTGAAGTATGCATTGAACGGCGCACTCAGCCCTGCCAGCAGTGCCATAGCGGATATGCCTGCACGCTGGCGGCAATGCCTGGACGGCAGCGGCGAACTGGATCTGTCCGGCTGCAGATTGTTATCACCCAATTATTATATGTGGTCGGATTCAAGCTATCGCTCACGCTTGAAAACATTTCTGGGCAGCAAAGCTTTGCGCGGGCGCATCGACGCACTGAAGCCAACGGAATATCCGGCATTTTTTCGCAACGCCGCACCGCAGAATGCAGCGCTTAAAGGCACACTGTATAAGCTGACGGATTTTGTTGTCGACACCCCTTCCCTGCTGCGCATCTTGTCTGCGCGTTACCGTGACCGTCTTTTTCACAGCCCCACAATAAGCCTGAGCAGAAACGCCGACAATAAAATAATTCATGTCAGTGCTGAAGGCCCGAGCGGGATGGTACAGATCAGCGCACAGCGTTATATCCTGTGCGCTGGTGAAGGTAATGAAACACTGCTCAAGGAGGCGGGCATCAGCAAACCAGAAATGCAAAAACGTCCCTTGCACATGGTCTGTGTTCATCTCGATCATCCCGACCCGGTTTTTGTTCATTGCATTGGTGACAGCTTTGGTATGGCGCCACGACTCACCATAACGTCGCATCCACTGGATGACGAAACCGTCGCCGGTGCGCGCACACAACAGGTGTGGTATATCGGTGGTGAGATAGCAGAGAAAGGTGTCAATCGCAGTGCCGCGGAACAACAGCACATTGCCCGTGAGGAGCTCAGCTGCATGTTCCCCTGGGTAGATTTCAGTGCCGCACAATGGGGCAGTTTTTTCATTAATCGCGCGGAACCCAAAGTGTTAAATTTGCAGCGTCCGGACAATGCGTATGTCGGTACGGCGCAGAATCTGTTGATCACCTGGCCAACTAAACTGACGCTGAGTCCTGATCTGGGCGACGCCGTTTTGCAGAACCTTCGCTCGCAACAGCTTGTGCCTGAATTCAGTGCCGGTGCGGTAGCGGGTATTGCCAGTCCTCTGTCCGCTCAGTTCAAATTCCCGGACTTTGCGATACCGCGCTGGGAAGGCATGTTCAGATGAGCACCGGGAAAATATTACCCAGACGCTTGATCGGTCAGACTGGCATTGAAGTTTCCTGCCTGGGTCTGGGTACCGTCAAATTTGGCCGCAATACCGGTGTGAAATATCCGCAGGGATTTGAACTTCCCGATGATTCCGATGTGCAACAGATTCTGCGCCTTGCCCATGAACTGGGCATTAACCTGATTGATACCGCCCCGGCCTATGGCAGCAGCGAAGAGCGGCTGGGCAGATTGCTGGAACAGCGCCACGACTGGGTAATCTGCACTAAAGTGGGTGAGGAATTTGAGCAAGGAAACTCCTCTTATGACTTCAGTGCCGCCCATGTCCGTGCCAGCGTGGAGCGCAGTCTGCAACGCCTGCATACTGATTATCTGGATTTAGTGCTGGTACATTCCGATGGCAAAGACATGGACATCATTAATAACAGCGATTGTTTTGCAGAGCTGCAGAGATTCCGCGAGCGGGGGTTGATACGCGCATTTGGCATGTCCACTAAAACAGCCGCCGGCGGTATCGCCGCGCTTGAGCATTCGGACCTGGTGATGGTGACTTACAATCCTGCGGAGGTTGCTGAAAAAAGCGTTCTTGATCGTGCCTTCCAGCTAAACAAGGGCGTGCTGATCAAGAAGGCTTTGAACAGCGGTCACAGCATCGGCGCACCGGCTGCTGAGCAGAATGCGGCCGGCATGGATCCGGTTCAGCGCAGCATGGAGTTTATTTTCAGCCATCCGGCCGTCAGTGCAGTGATTATCGGCACCATTAACCCGCTGCATATTGTTCATAATGTTAATGCTGCAGCCCAGGCCTCAAGCCCAGTATCATAAAGTCAGGACCTTAAGGAGCCTCCAGCATCAGCTTTTCAGTAACAAGGCCCTGAAGTGTTCACCTGATACTGGTGCAGACCTCACAGAGCAGATAAAGCTGCATGCGCTTGCCTGGGCTCATTATCATGCTGTTGAATTGCTGCCACAGCGTCGCCGGCACACCGGTCATAGCAAGCGGTAATCCGAGTTTCGCAAAGAGCTGACTGCCACCGAAACCGCCCAGCATCTGCTGCAGTATCTGCTCACCGGCGCTCAGTGGTTTCTCGATATAAAGCACTTGATAGCTATCCAGTTCCGCCATCGCGGCGGCTGCAGTGACGGCTGCAGCAAGATCACCGAGCTGATCGATCAATCCCATTTCCAGCGCTACACTGCCCGACCACACCTGGCCCTGCCCAACGGCATCAACATCCTCAACACTCATATCCCGGCTTTGCGAAACCAGGTTCAGGAACTTGCTATAGGCATCTTCGACACTCGCTTGCAGAACCTGCTGCATAGGCTCACCCAGGCCGCTGAACGGATCAGCTGTGCGCGAAAACGGTGTCGTGCCCACGCCGTCAGTAGTAACGCCTATTTCGGCCAGAGAATTTTCAAAGGTAGGAAATAGACCGATCACCCCAATTGAACCGGTGATGGTCTGTGGCGACGCCCAGATCTGATCAGCAGCCGTGGCTATCCAATAGCCGCCCGAAGCCGCAGTACCGCCCATCGAAACTATCAGCGGCTTACCTGCTGCTTTGAGCAGTTCAAGCTCCTGACGAATCATTTCCGATGCCAGTGCCGCACCACCAGGCGAATCAACCCGCAACACCACTGCCTTAACCCGCTCATCAAATCTTGCCTGACGAATCAGCTCGCCCAGCGTTTCTGCTCCGATCACACCCCGGGGCTGCTCGCCCATCATGATTGTTCCCTGCGCAACTATCACGCCGATATGATCTGTCAGCACCGCCTCGGAAGGTTCGGTCGCCAGCAGATAATCGCGAAAATCGATACCAGGGAAGTCACCATTATCCGCCCCCAATGAGGCAATCAGGCGACTGCGAAACTGACTGTCGTCAAGCACTTCATCCACAAGTCCTTGCTGCTGCGCAAGACGGGCCATGTCACCTCCAATAGCCTGCAACAGTTCCGCATAGTTGTCCGTGTAGTTTTGCAGTTCGCTTACGCTCATCTGACGATTGGCAGCGACCTGTTCAATGTAGTGCGCCCACAGCTCATCGACCAGTTGTTGATTGTTTTCGCGCGCCTCATCCGAAAATGAATCTCGCATGAAAGGTTCTGCAGCTGCCTTATGGGTTCCCACACGAAATACATGTACGGTAATCCTGAGCCGTTCCAGCAACCCGGAGAAAAATAACTGATTACCGCCATAACCTGGCAACAGCAGATTGCCCAGTGGATGGATAGAAATGGTGTCAGCATAAGAGGCCAGTGCGTATTGCGGCTGATTGTAAAAGCCACCGTGAGCCAGTATCGGTTTACCGCTGGCCTTGAAGCGCTGCAAGGCCGCGCCTATGGTTTCAAGATTTGCAGGATTAACCGATTCCAACTCTTCCAGATCCAGTACTAAAGTAGAGATGCGGTTGTCAGCGGTGGCTCTATCCAGCGCATCTGTCACATCCTTAAGCAGAGTAACCGAAACAGCCCCTGCGCCCAGCAATACGGAAACGGGATCGCCAAGTGGAAGCTGTTCAACAATGGCCCCGGTTGGCGAGAGTATCAGTGCGCCGCTTTCCGGTACGCGAACAGCACCTGGGCCGGAAAAAATCAATAACAGAATGATGCCCAGGATCAGCAAAAACAGCAGGCGGCCCAGCACCACTCTGATTACGTCAATGATTCGGCCAATGGCGGCGAAGAAGCGTCTGAACAGTGAGGGTGTGGCCATTATTTTTCCTGAGTGAATTTATTTCATGAACTTAAACTGCAAGGAGGCTGCTGATTTCTCGGGCAGTATAAAAGCGAACCCTGATGAAAGCTAATCACAGCATTATGTTCGCTGACGCACTTTGCATGGCAACGCTGTGCGTGATAATCAAATTGCCTGAGTGACTCTCGAAATGCGCTCGCCAATCATGGTTCCAGAGCTATTCAAAGCAACAATTTTACCGCGATCCCTGCGGCTGCACTAAACCCTAAAACTCCTAAAATGCGCAGCTTTAATCCGAACACCAGCACAAAGGCCAGCACCGTCAGGCTCAGCATCGCTGCATCGATAGTGCCCGGAACCGGCAACAACATATCCATCCCTGCGGAAGTTATACGAACGTTCTCTCTGAACAGAAGATTAAGTGCGAACCACAGCGCCAGATTAGCAATAACACCAACCACTGCGGCCGTGATAGCAGCAAGCGCCATCGACAGCGCCTTGTTGTGGCGCAGTTTTTCAACGTAAGGCGCGCCGGCAAATATCCACAAAAAACAGGGCAGAAAGGTCACCCAGGTTGTTAAGAGTGCACCCAGAGTTGCATACAGCATCGCTGGCTCAAGCCCTGATTGCCGCAGCGCAGCGAGAAAGCCGACGAACTGGGTAACCAGAATCAAGGGGCCAGGCGTGGTTTCCGCAAGTCCCAGTCCATCAAGCATCTCGCCTGGCTGCAACCATTGAAACTGCTCAACTCCCTGCTGGGCAACATAGGCCAGCACGGCATAGGCGCCGCCAAAGGTCACAACCGCCAGTTTGGAGAAGAAGGTCGCTATCTGGGTGAAAACATTATCGCCGCCCAGCAGCAGAAAGAGTCCGCCTACTGTAATCAGCCACAGCAGCAGACAGATCATTGCAGCACGGGTGGTGCCGGAGCGGTCAACCGCTAAGTCGTGTATTGATGGCGCCGAGTCAGCCGCCCCATCTGTGCCTGCAGCGCCAGTTGTTGAAAACCAGCGCGCTGCAATATAGCCAATCACGCCAGCACCCAATACCACCAAGGGAAAGGGCAGACCGAATGCAAACAGGGCCGTGAACCCCGCGATAGCCAGCACTGGTTTTAATACACCCCGCAGCGTGCGCCCGGCTATTCTGATCATCGCCTGCACGACAATCGCCAGCACCGCGGCTTTGAGGCCAAAAAACAAGCCCTCGACCAGCGTGAAATCTCCAAGCAGCACATACAGCCAGGAAAGCCCGAGAATTGCCACCGCACCGGGCAGGATAAACAGCAGGCCTGCGGTCACGCCGCCACGCACACCGTGCATCAACCAGCCGATATAAGTAGCCAGTTGCTGTGCTTCCGGGCCGGGTAGCAGCATGCAATAGTTCAGTGCATGCAGAAAGCGGCTTTCATCCAGCCATTTTTTCTCATCAACGATTATGCGATGCATCAGCGCAATCTGTCCTGCGGGCCCGCCGAAACTGAGGAAGCCAATGCGCCACCAGACTGCCAGCGCTTCCTTGAATGAAATCGATTCCTGCACAACGCCCCCGGTCAGTTCCAGCCGCCATTCAGCGCCCGGCAGTGCCCTTCAATTTTTCAACGATTGCGGACGTAGAACAGTCATCCAGAAAAGCCAGCACCCGCACATCACCGCCATAAGACCGCACATACTCACCGCCGACAACCTGATCAACGGAATAATCTCCACCTTTAACCAGCACGTCCGGCTGCAGCAGCGTTAACAGGGCTTCAGGTGTATCTTCGGCAAAAGTTACTACCCAATCGACAGCTTCCAGACCTGCCAGCACTGCCATACGCCGGTCTGCCGGATTAATTGGTCTGCCCGCACCCTTTAAGCGCTTTACAGAATCATCATCATTGATTGCCACAACCAGGCGATCACCCAGCTTACGTGCCTCGGCCAGGTAACCGACATGGCCAGCATGAATAATATCGAAGCAACCGTTGGTGAATACGATGGTTTCTCCGTGCGCGCGGGCATCTTCAACCGCAATCTGCAGTTGCTCTGCACTCATCGCACCGCGGCCACTGCCATCTTCACGCTGCATAGCCCGGCGCAGCTCCGGCCCGCTGATTGCGGCAGTACCCAGTTTCGCAACCACCAGCCCGGCAGCCAGATTGGCCAGTGCTGTTGCTTCCGCCAGCGAGCTGCCAGCAGCCAGCGCTGATGCCAGCACCGAAACCACCGTGTCGCCTGCGCCAGTGACATCAAAGACTTCCCGGGCCCGCGCCGGTAAATGCAATTCAGAAGTATTTGGTCGCAGCAGCGTCATGCCATGCTCGCCGCGGGTGATCAGCAGCGCTTCGAGATTCAGTGTCGTTAGCAGACCCTGTCCTCGTGTCACCAGTTCTTCTTCGCTGTTACAGCAGCCCACTACCGCTTCAAATTCATTTAGATTTGGCGTGATCAGCGTGGCACCACTGTATCTGCTGAAATCAGTGCCCTTTGGATCAACAATTACCGGAATGTTCAGCTTACGGGCTGCTTTGATCAGCGTCTGAGCATCGGCCAGCGCACCTTTACCATAGTCCGACAGCACCAGCACATGACTGTCTGCCAACACAGCAAGTGCACGCGCCTGCATCTCAGCCACATCAAAGGCACTGAAATCCTGTTCAAAATCGACTCTTAAAAGCTGCTGATGCTGACTTATAACGCGCAGTTTGGTGATAGTGGGTGCTGACTCCGATTGTTGAAAATTACACAGAACTCCGGCTGCGCTTAAGCGCAATTTCAGCTCCTGACCCGCTTCATCATTGCCGGTTACCCCAATAACCGTGGCCGCCGCACCCAGTGCTGCAGCATTCAATGCCACGTTGCCAGCGCCCCCTGGACGATCCTCTCGATTTGTTACTTTAACCACAGGAACCGGTGCTTCCGGGGAAATACGAGCGGCCTTGCCATGCCAGTAACGGTCCAGCATAAGGTCGCCAACCACCAGTACACGGGCTTGTTGGAAGGGGGGCATGTCCAGTTTCATAAGCGGGTTCCTGTTTGATTCGTTCGGCGCAAATAATAGCACAGGCAGGTATTCCCACACGCCCCGACCACAGTTTGCTCACCTGTTTATCAAACGGTTTGCTACAATGCGGGCGACCGGATTTTCCAGCGAAGCGCAACAATGCGCTTGCTCTAACTCCTAAACCTCAAAGAGCAGCAGAACATTAATGCCTGTGAAAGCTAAATCCCCCGATACCACCACTGCATTGACAAATTTCCTGGCTCCCCGCTATTGGCTTACCTGGTTGGGCTATGGCTTTATCTGGCTGGCAGCCCAGCTGCCATTCGCGCTGCAGATGCCGATCGGCAAGGGCATCGGTGCACTCAGTTATCATCTCGCCAGAGAGCGGCGCCGCATTTGCGCTATCAACATCGGCCTGTGTTTTCCTGAACTGGACGCTGCCCAGCAGGCCAAACTGGTTCGCGATACCTTTATATCCAGCGGGATTGGCGTGATGGAAGTGGGTATGGCCTGGTGCCGCAAACCCCAGAGCTTTCGCAAACGCGTCACCGTCAGCGGGCTTGATCGCCTGGAAGCGGCCAGCAAACGCGGCAAAGGGGTGCTGCTGGTCTGTGCACATTTCTCTACGCTGGAGTTTGCCGGCAGCCTGCTCAGCCTGTTTCATCCGATGGATGTTACCTACCGTCGCCATAAAAACCCCTTATTCGAAACTCTGATGACCCAATCACGGCAACGACTGTACAGCGCAGTTATTGAACGCAGAGACGTCCGGCAGGCACTGCGCAGCTTGAAAACCGGACACACGCTCTGGTACGCACCGGATCAGGATTACGGTCCGAAGCACTCAGTCTTCGTTAAATTTTTTGGTGTTCCGGCGGCAACTATTACTGCCACCACCCGCTTTGCGGCGCTGAATAATTCCGCGGTCGTGTTTTTCAGTCATTACCGCAAAGCCGATAACTCAGGCTACCATCTGGACTTTAGCGAGGCGTTGAGTGACTATCCGACCGGTGATGAGGCTGCTGACGCCAGCCGAATAAATGCCATTATTGAGGCCGCCATTCGCAAACATCCTGAACAATACCTGTGGCTCCATAAACGTTTCAAAACTCAGGCAGCCGGCAAGTCGGCCAGCCCTTATCGGACTTGACGGTATGCAATGTCAATGGCGTGAAATGGATGTCCGCTACTATGCTATCGCAGCAAGTTTGCTGCTTTCTTTATACACTGCGCTGATTAAAGCCACCCCCAATGTTGATGCCTATACCTATCTGCGTGCCGCAGAAATCTATCTGCAGAACGGATTCGCTGCTGCCAGCACGTATTACCCATGGGCCACCTATCCAACCCTGATTGCTGAGCTGCACAAATTCAGCGGCATGGAAATGCTGAACGCGGGCCAGATCTGGAATGCCCTGTTCTATGCGCTGCTTACCTGGGCTTTTATCACATTGACGCGGGAGTTCGATAAGTCCCGGCGGCTGAGCATTATCGCGGCCGCCTGTGTACTTTTATACCCGCAATTGAACGAGTATCGTCCGTACATCATCAGAGACATCGCCTATCTCGCGTTCTCACTGACGGCACTGCTGCAACTGATCCGCCTTAATCGTTACCACCGCTTTGTTCACGCTATCGGCTTCAATCTTGCCTGTGCAACAGCGGCATTATTTCGGCCGGAGGCATTCGCTTATCTGCTGCTGGCGCCGATCGCCTTGCTGTTCAACACGCAGATGCGAATGCCCAGAAGGCTGCGGGCAATGACCTATGTCTATGGTATTTCAATCTTCCTGCTGGTCATTGCCATGCTGGTCCTGGTCAGTGTTGATATCAATCCTCTGCAGCAGATCACCCAGGGCTTCTCGGTGTATCAGCCCTTTGTTAACCAGGCAATGATTCTGTTTCAAGGCGGTTCGCCAGAACTGAGCGCAGCCATTTTCCACGAACATGCGGCGAAGTTTTCCGGCCAATACATCAATATTTTCCTGATCACTGGCCTGTTCAGTATCCTGATGATCAAACTGTTCACGGGATTTGGCTGGGTTTACCTGCTGACCATTTTATATGGCCTGAAGAAGCGCCTGTTTCGAGTTCCACAGCATATTGCCGCTCCCATGATCGCGTATCTGCTGATTGCAGCCGGCATCCTGCTTGCCTTCATGTTGGTGACCCGTTTTGTGACCACGCGCTATACCCTGCTGTTTGCCACCATAATGGTCCTGCTGGTGCCGATTATTGTTGATCGTGCTGCTGATCTGGCGCTGCAACACAATTACCTGCGGACTTTTAACCGAGTCGCGGGCTTGCTGGTGATCTATCTTTTTGTGGATGCCACTGTTTCGTTCGGAGAGTCAAAGAGAACAGAACGTAATGCGGCGCAATGGGTGCAGGAGCATATAGAAACTCAGCCTCTGATCACTAACAGCGCTTTGATTGCTTACCGGGCTGGAATGCCGGACTACGAAAGAACTGCCGATACTATTGATCATCAACTGATCATTGATGCACCTTCGGGCACCCGTCTGGCATTCACACTGCGATCTTCAGACCGTGAGCTTATGCAGCAGTATGTGGCTGACAGTGTGCTGGCAGTGGAGCGTATTTTCCCGGCCGAGGGACCTGCCAGAGTCGCCATTTATCGACGCTTACCCTGACCGCCTGCCTCGCCTTCATCCCAGTAACGCTGCATGGCAATAAGCAGAAAGGACGCCGTCCAGGTGATCAACACCAGCCCGGTTAAGGCCTCAATACCGGTAAGGTAGCGCAACTCGCCAATGGGCTGGATATCGCCGAAACCGAGGGTAGTAAATGTCGTAAAGGAAAAATAAACGCAGTCCATCAGACTGCCATCAAAGTTCCCTTCAAAATGACCCCAGCCTTGAGCCCGGTGCATCAGATAATAAGCAAGTCCGAACACCCACACTTCAATCGAGTGCGCAATCAGCGCAGCGCCCACACCAAACACAATTCTTAAGCGATGCCTGACATTCAGCTTGGGCATCAGTCGGGTCAGGCGAAATAGAAACTCATAATGAATTACCACGACCGCTGCTACGATCAGGATGTTTACAGCAAACACCAGAGTGATATCTGTCGCGCCTTCAGCTACTGAATCAAGCACGATCAAAGACCTCGGAAAAAGGCGCGGATGTCCTGCAGCAACAGTTCCGGCTCTTCCAGCGCAGCAAAATGCCCCCCGCTGGGCATCTCAGTCCAGCGCACAATATTGTAATGCGCCTCTGCCCACAGCCTGGGGGTGAGATATATTTCCGCAGGAAAGATTGCCCCTGCTGTTGGCACAGTGATGAAACCAACAGGTTCAGCCGCTGCGGCATTACGGTTTTCAAAGTAGATGCGGCTTGACGAGGTAATGCTCTGAGTAAACCAGTAAATGCTGATGTTGGTCAGCATATCGTCTTTGCTGATACGGCTCTCCGGCCTGCCCGCTAAACCACTGTCCATATCGCTCCAACCGTGGAACTTTTCAGTGATCCAGGCGGCGAGACCGGCGGGTGAATCATTCAAACCCACACCCAGGGTCTGCGGTTTAGTGCCTTGAATCTGCTGATAAGCAACTTCATTGGCCATATAGGCCTGCCTGGCCTCGCGTCGGGCCAGTTCCTGTGCAGGCACTGCAGCAGCGATGGCGGAATCTGTGGGCGGATTCGCCAGCACAAAATTTGAGTGCAGGCCTATCAAACGGTCACTGTAACGACTGGCCAGAATTCGGTTAATAATTGCGCCCCAGTCGCCACCCTGGGCGCCGTATTGCTGGTAGCCCAACCGTTCCATCAATGCAGCCAGAGTATGAGCGATGCGTTCCGGGCTGTAGCCACGTTCCTGAGGTTTACCGGAAAAGCCGAACCCAGGCAGAGACGGCACAATCACATGAAATGCATCTTCAGCATTGCCACCGTATAGCTCAGGGTTGGTGAGCGGTCCGATTAAATTTCTGAACTCAACGAATGAACCCGGCCAACCATGGGTAATCAATAGTGGTGTGGCGTTCGGATGCGGTGATCGTTGATGAATAAAATGGATTTCCACGCCATCGATGCTGGTAAGAAACTGATCAAACTGGTTTAACTGCCGCTCCTGCTCGCGCCAGTCAAAATCACTTTGCCAGTATGCGATCAGCTCTCGCAACCAGGCAGTATCGGTGCCATATCCCCATGCTGTATCTGGAATCTGATCGGGATAGCGGGTCATTGCCAGACGCTGTTTGAGGTCCGTTAATTCCTGTTCTGTGATGTTTATTTGAAAGGGCACAATCTCATCGTTGCTTTGCATGGCACCGCCGCTCGTCTGAGCACCCGCAGCAGTGGCTGCGGTCAGCATGAATATCACAAGTATTTTAGGGAGCATTGATTTAAACATCGCAGAAGTATGCTGTCTGCAGGCTGAAAGTGCCAGGCCAATTTTTGCAGCGCGAGGTCACCTGTGGATAGCCCGCGCTGTCAACCATGCGCGCCAGCGCACAAACTTCAGCCCCCCCTCTGGTTTACCTTCCATGTCCTATGAATACAACATCCTCTGCCGGTAAGCCGCTGACTGCACGCAGACGCAGAATCCGGCGCGCATTGGCCATATCGACCGTCATTCTGGTGGCCCATCTGATTGGATTTGCGACCTCATTGCATGCACTTATGGCCACGCGCACCGCCCAGGGCAGCGTAGCCTGGATGGTATCACTGAACACGTTGCCCTACGTGGCGGTGCCTGCGTACTGGATCTTTGGCAGAAGCAAATTTCAGGGCTATGTCAGTCTGCGCAGCGAAGCGATCTCGCTGCTTGGGTATTCTCTGGAAGGTGAGCTGGCCAATCTGCATCCTTATCGCAGCAACTGGCTGGATGAATTCAACCGCCGCCTGATTGAACGAGCCAACGCCGGGGTGCGGGTGTATCTGCTGTTTGATGAGATTGGCAGTCTGGAACTGCCAGACTCCTATATCCGCGAACTCACCGATGCAGGCGTGCAAGTGCGCTCGTTCAACTCAAACCGCGGCTGGACCAATCAATTTCAGCTGAATTTCCGTAATCATCGCAAACTGCTGGTGGTAGATGGCAGCAGCGCATGGATGGGCGGAATCAATATTGGTGCTGAATACCGGGCTGACGATTGGCGTGATACTCACTTAAGAATTGAGGGACCAGCAGCACTGCAGCTGCAGTTGTCCTTTCTTGAAGATTGGCGCTGGGCCTCTGATGATCTGCTGGAAGTTTCCTGGCAGCCTCATCCGGTGGCGGGTTCTGATGTGTCGATAATAATACTCCCTACCGGTCCCATTGACCGCTTCGAAACAGCAAGCCTGCTGATTCAACAGATTGCCCATCTGGCCAATGAGCGTCTGTGGCTGGCCAGTCCGTACTTTGTGCCTGACCAAGGCGTGATCGCCGCGCTTAAACTGGCTGCACTGGGAGGCGTTGACGTCAGATTGCCGCTTCCCAAAGTCACCGATAATATTCTCACCACGCTGGCTGCCTATACCTTCTTTGATTCGCTGATTGAGGCCGGCGTAGAGATTTACCACTATCAGCCGGGTATGATGCATGGCAAATTTTTTCTGTTTGATAACAGGGGAGCCGCGGTGAGCAGCGTCAACCTGGACAATCGCTCCCTGCGCTTGAATTTTGAACTCACTGCGTTGGTCATTGATGCCGACTTTACCCAACAGGTCGCCGACATGTTTGAAGATGATTTCGCGCAATCGCAGATACTGCCAGCCAACATTTTTGCTGATAAACCTTTCTGGTTTCGCGTTGCCGCTCGTGGTGCTCATCTGTTTGCTCCGGTGTTATAAGTCAAATGCAGGCAGTCGTGGAATTAGCCGCAATGTGCAGGTAAAATCGGCGCTCCTCCGCCGAGACACAGGATAAGAACATGGGCCGCGCCTATCAGAATCGCAAAGAATCCATGGCCAAAACGGCTGATGCCAAAACCAGGGTTTACAGCAAATTTGCACGCGAAATTTATGTCACCGCTAAAACCGGTGGTGTTGACCCCGATGGCAACCTGGCGCTGCGCGGCCTGATAGAGCGGGCAAAAAAAGCCCAGGTTCCTGCGCACGTTATCGAGAAAGCACTGGATAAAGCCAAAGGCGGCGGTGATGAAAATTTCTCGGTAGCGCGTTACGAAGGCTTTGGACCTGGCTCCTGCATGGTCATTGTCGATTGCCTGACTGATAACCCCAACCGCACCTTTGGCGACGTGCGCCTGTGTTTCACCAAAACCAAATCCAGAATCGGTACGCCGGGCAGTGTCAGCCATCTGTTTGATCACTGCACTATTCTGGCTTTTCACAGCGACGCTGAAGAAGCTGCGCTGGAAGCGTTGATGATGGCGGATGTCGATGTCACCGATATCGAAAACGAGAACGGTTTGATTACCGTTTTCGCTCCACACACCGAATATTTCAAGGCGCGTCAGGCGCTGAGCGATGCGTTCACTGACCTTGATTTTGTAGTCGATGAAATCCAGTTCCTGGCACAGACCACTACGACCTTAAGTGGCGATGATGTTACCGTTTTTGAAAAACTGCTGGATATGCTCAACGATCTGGAAGATGTGCAGAATATTTTCCACAATGCGGAAATTCAGCAGTAGCTGATCCGCTCAACCTGCACGCTGGTATTCGCGTCACTGAACGATACCTGTTCGTCCTGAATCAGACATTGCAGATCCATAGTACGCTGGGCCAGCGCAGCAAGTGCCTGCGTCGTTTCCAAAGGCAGATTAATTATGGTGAGATTCTTCTGGCGTGCGAACTGAGCCCTGTTCTGCGCATACCACATCTCCGCTATGCGGCCGCCATAACAATAAACGACTACCTGTCTGGCACGTCCGCAGGCTTTGCGGATTAATCTTTCATCCGGCATGCCGACATCAATCCACACCTCAATCGCTCCGGTCAGATCCTTCTGCCACAGATCAGCCTCCTCGTCATTGGTCATGCCCTGCCCGAATACCAGATGCTCATCAGCATGCAATGCGAAAGCCAGCAGGCGCACCATCATGCGCTCATCCGTTTCAGAGGGATGGCGCGCCAGGGTCAGGTTATGGTCTTGATAATAGTGGCGCTCCATATCAGCTATCTGCACGGTCGCTTTAAAAACTGTTGATTTAGCAGCCATGCGTTTCTACTGTTATTGCAATCATTGGGAACTCGTCTCTTTACTTTGATCTGGTGATATCTGAAAGGGTGAGGGTGAAGTGGTTTGAGCGGGTACAGTCAAAGCCGGCGTTGACAGAGGCGCTCTACGGTGTCTGTTCGCGCTTGCCGAGGCTGTGTCTAAACCTGTGCCCTGCTCATACGCATACCCGATTGCCAGCAGCCAGGCATCGCTGAGCTGCGGCCCCAGCAGTTCTATAGCAACCGGCAGCCCATCGGCGCTAAACCCAGTCGGCAACGACAGTGCAGGCAGTCCGGAATTTCCGCTCAGACTGCAGTTGTTGCCCGGCTGTGCTTCGCCGGCACGAACCGGCAATGCCCCAATGGGTGGATAGGCAACGACATCTATCTGCTGCGCTGTCATGGCCTCAGTGATCGCATTAAGCAGATCCGTACGTGCCAGCATGGCTGTCTGGTACAGCGCCGCGTCCTGTTGCCCGGCGGCGCTTCGGCTAAGCAGAGTATGCAGGGCCTCATGGTACAGCCCGCTGGCAACAATTTCTTCAAGACTGCGATATTCGGTACTGCCAAATTCCTGCAGATAATTATCCAGATCGGTTTCAAATTCATGTCCGATCAGTCCGGAGTGGCTGATCAGAGCTGACATATCCGGAATCGTAAAGTCGACGATCTGCGCACCCATCTGCACCATTTCTGCCAGTGCAACATCAAACAGTTGCTGTACGGTCTCATCGGCGGACTGATAATACGTATCCAGCCTGCCGATACGCAGGCCCGCAAATGAGGCTTTGCCAAGCTGACTTTGGAAATTCAGCCGGGGGCGCTGCTGAATCAGCTGAGTAGCATCATCCTGGGGATCGTAGCCGGTGAGCAGATCCAGCACGATAGCCAGATCCTCTACTGAACGCGCCAGCGGTCCGCTGACATCCTGAGTATGCGACAGCGGCATGATGCCATAAATACTGCTCAGCCCTTTAGTCGGACGCAGGCCTACCAGGTTGTTAAACGCCGCGGGAATTCTGATTGAACCGCAGGTGTCAGATCCCACGCCAAAACTCGCAAAGCTGGCCGCTATTGCCGCTGCGGTACCGCCGCTGGAGCCACCTGGGATTCGTTCGAGATCATAGGGATTCAAGGTCTGACCGCCCAGTGAGCTGATCGTGGTTATGCCATAGGCAAACTCATGCAGATTGGCTTTGGCAATAATGACAGCACCGGCCGCAAGCAATCGATCCACCTGAGTTGCATTGCGATCAGGGATGAAGTTCGCCAGTGCCTGAGAGCCGCCGGTGGTGGGCATATCAGTGGTGTTGTAGTTATCTTTGACGATGACCGGAATACCATGCAACAGACTGCGCGGGCCGCTTAGCTGCCGCTCCTGGTCAAGTGCCTGGGCCTGTTCACGCGCTCGGGTATTAATATGCAGAATCGCATTGATCTGCGGACCCTGCTTATCATACGCCGCAATCCTCTCCAGATAGCGATCAACCAGCATGACTGCGTTAACCGCACCGTTCTCCATCGCAGCCTGTAGCTCCAGGATGCTCGCTTCACTCACTTCAAACTGCGGCGACTGGGCCTGCGCGCTGTGTGGCGTGATCTGCAATAGACTGAGGCTGAGCAGCAAACTCAAGCCCACTGCCCGACCTATAGCCGACTGTGAGGCTTGCGCAGGGCTTAGAGCACCCGTTTCAGGCGACCTTTTCGGAAACGGCTCCGGCGGCAGTTGTCGGCGCAGACTTGTCCGAAGACGCAGAATTATCGAATACCAGCACACCATCCTCGAGCCTCCCGCTCCTGAGCAATTTCTTATCGCGGCTATAATTTTGTGGATTCGTCCACGGATCATGATCGCCCTGGCGGGGGAAAAGATGCAGCATACGTTGCATATACCCGGAAGAAAAGTCATCAATCCAGAGCCGCGGCTGCATGTTGGCATCTTCTGGGCGTAGTCGAGGCGTACATTGTCGGGTACCGGTCGCATCCATGTGATTAATCAGTCTGCACACATAGTCCGCAATCAGATCAGCCCGCAGGGTCCACGAAGCGTTTATATAACCGAAGGTTACCACCAGATTGGGCACATCGGAGAACATCAGACCTTTATAGGTCCAGGTATCAGAAAACGTTATCGGTCTGTCATCAAGACTGAACTGCACCCCGCCCAACAGCTCCAGATTAAGACCCGTAGCGGTGACTATGATGTCAGCCTCCAATTCCTTACCTGACTGCAGACGCAGACCCCGCTCGGTGAAGGTTTCAATATGATCCGTTACCACCTCAGTTTTTCCGGACCTGATTGATCTGAACAGATCACTGTTGGGTACCAGACATAAGCGTTGATCCCAGGGGTTATAAGAGGGTGTAAAGTGCTTAGCAACGTCGTAATCCGGACCTAATTCCTTTTGTACCAGAGCCAGTATTTTTTGTTTAACCTGCTCAGGAGCGGTACGTGATTTCTTATAAACCAGCTGCTGAAAGGAAACGTTTTTCCAGCGCGTAATGGCATAAGCCGCTTGCTCTGGTAGCCATTTTCTCAGCAGATTGGCAATCCTGTCTTTTGCCGGGCGGGAAACAATATAGGTCGGTGAACGCTGCAGCATGACCACCTGCTCAGCCTGTTTAGCCATTTCCGGAGCGAGCGTTACCGCAGTAGCGCCGGAGCCAATGATAATAACTTTTTTGTTTCGATAATCCAGATCTTCAGGCCACTGCTGGGGATGCACCACCAGACCCTGAAATAAATCACGTCCCTTGAACTCGGGTGTGTAACCACTTTCATAACTGTAATAGCCAGCGCACATCAGCAAAAAATTACACCTGATGCTCACCTCTTCGCCGCCGACCCTCTGAATACGTAGTGTCCAGCAGGATTCTGCAGTTGACCATGTTGCGCTTTTAACCTGATGCCCGTGACGGATATGTGCATCAAGTCCAGCGTCAGCTGCGGTTTCTTTTATATAGTTGAGAATTGAGGGGCCATCAGCAATCGCCTCAGCCTGACGCCAGGGTTTGAACTTATATCCCAGCGTATGCATATCACTGTCCGAACGAATACCGGGGTAGCGGAATAAATCCCAGGTTCCGCCTGAGGAGTTGCGTGCCTCCAGAATCAGCAAGCTCTTATTCGGACATTGCTGCTGTAGCTGATGCGCAGCACCAATACCAGAGAGTCCCGCCCCAACAATAATCACGTCGTAATATTCAGCATTCACTTGCGTGTTTCCCATTGAACTTTTGCAACGCTGATTCAACCACTTTTTCGGAGAGTTTTGTAATATTTATTACCTGCATTTTTTCATGCTTGTTCTTTTATTGTCTTTTTGCACTGTTGGATGCAATCCATTATTCAGCATGGCGCTGGGAACCCCAGTAATTTTTTATCCCGCTGTAACATGATGCTACTGCATCAGGTCTTAGTTCCGCACAGTTATTATGATAGTGTGCGGCAATAATCTCTTCAGTCGCCCCTGGTTTAAACAATGTCTACAGCCCATAAACAAATGCCTGCACCATTGCACCGCCTGACCAAGGTCAGGTTCTTTACAGTGCTGTATGCGCTTATGTTGAGCCAGGCGATCACGGCCGCAGACTTCAACACCGACCTGGCGCGCCCCTATCGCCCCGATTTCACCGGTTCCTGGGAAAAGGATTATCAGCGCAGCGACAGTTGGGAAAGCGAGCTGAATCGGCAGATACGTCAGTTACTCGGCGCGAGTCAGGCGCCGCAGCAAGCCACTTCAGGTATCCGGATTGGCAATCAGGCCCGCAGCAGGCCCTCAGAAATGGTCGACCTCGCACGCCTGGCGGAAATGATCAGCAGACAGAGTGTCGTCGAGATTACTCAAACTGCAGATGAAGTTTTTATCGAAAGACAGGGCGATGCAGCCTTGATCTGTGGCACGCGATTGAATGTCATGGAGTCCTTTGCCAGTCCGCAGGGCAGCGAAATCTGCGGATGGGAAGGTCAGCAGCTGATTTTTAAAATCACGCTTCCAGAAAATGTAGAAATCCTGCACCGCTTCAGCGTGTCCGTGGATGGTGACTGGCTGAATATGCTCACCAGCATTTCGCGCAAAGGCGCTCAGCCATTCAATCTGATTCAGATGTTCAAGCGTTTTGATATGCCAGCGGGCGGGACATACGACTGTGTCCAGACCCTTGGCCGCGGTCGGGTGTGCAGTGCGCTTGGAGTCAGCGGTGACGAATAGACCAGGCGCTGTGCACTACCTGCTGTGCCTGCTGCTCTGGCCACTGCTTTCTGCCTGCTCCAGCACTGCTCCGCTACCCGAACCGGTAATACCCATTGCTCCAGTTGGTGAGGTTGCGCTGATTGTCAGCACGCAGACACCAGCGGATTACGCCCTGCTAAACCTGGGTGTGGTGATCTTTGAGGTGCTGGATCCGGATCGCAGTATTGGCGTGTCGGGCGAGAGCATTTATAAGCAGATTGCCAGCAACGAAAGCCACTATCTGCCCTTTGTGCTGCGCAACGCCCTGGTAGAGTCGAATCAGTGGGGCGCCGTGCGGGTGCTGCCTGAGGCAGACCCTTCGCTCGATCTGACCCTGCGCGGCAAACTTATCGAGTCCAATGGCCTCGACCTGCAATTGCATATACAGGTAACTGACAGCACCGCGAGAGAATGGCTTAACAAGACCTATCGCAGCGAAACCAGTGCAGCTGATTATCCAGGTCCGGATCCTTTTCTGCGCAACCTGTCCAGAGACGAGCATATTGATGCCGCCGCTGGCGGTGACCCATTTGCGGACATCTACCACCAGATAGCCAATGACATGCTGGCGGTGAGGAACAGTCTGAGCCGCCAGCAACTGGAACAAATCAGCCTGGTATCGGAAATGCGTTACGCCGCTGATATTTCACCACCGACTTATCAGCGCTTTCTGGTACCGGGAGCCGATGGACTGCTTACGGTAGCTGGTCTGCCCGCCAGAGATGATCCCATGCTGCTGCGCATTCAGAACATCAAACTGCGCCACCACGTGTTTATCGATACCATCGACGAGTATTACGAAGCACTGCACCAGGATATGGAGGCGCCTTACAATTTATGGCGGCGCTATTCCCGCGATCAGACTCTGGAGGATCTTTCTGAGCAACGCAGAATGGAGTCTCAATCTGCTGCTGAATTCGGCAGCTTTCTGGCGCTGAGTCAAAGCTATAACCGCTATATGTGGGCCAAGTTGTTTGCGCAGGAGTTCATGCAGCTGGCTGCAAGTTTTAATAATGAAGTGGCTCCTGCAATACTTGAACTGAACCGTCAGGTACATGGCCTGAGCGGTCCGGTCGACGAGCAGTACGGGCAGTGGCGGGAAATACTGCGGCAGATTTTTGAGCTCGAAACCGGGCTTGAAGCCACTCCGGATTGATGATCAAACGGCCGACAGCAGGAATAATTCCTGCGCCGGCCACCGGCCATGCCGGGATCGGTGCTCAGGGCAGCAGGCGCGGAATGAACTTCGTCAGACCCTGCACCGGCCCAACTTCTCCTGCGTAGATGATGCCATCGCGATCTACAGTGACACCCTCACCCATCGAGCCATAGCCCCCCATGCCTGAAGGGCGTGCCGCCACATGTTCAGGAATGAAATAATAGACTTCACCGGTTCTGGCGCTACCTATCCGCAGCCCCTTTCTCCAGCCCGGATTGTAGTTATCGTCAGATTCTGAATCGATGGCATAGAGCGTGTCGTTATCATCAATGAACAGCCCACTGATGCGGCTGAACTGATACCAGGTATCCAGATGGTTACCCTCCTGATTAAATATCTGGATGCGTCGGTTACCCCGGTCTGCGACGAATAATCGTCCCTGTGAATCCATGGCCAGTGCATGCGGTGAACGCAGTTGGCCATCCTCATAACCCCACTCTCCGAAGCTTTTAATAAAGGTGCCGTCGGCTGCAAACTTCGATATCTGACTTTTAGCCGTGGGACTACCCGCCTCATCAGTAAACTGTGCACTGTGCGTTTCCGCTACGAAAATGCTGCCATC
>JBDNGQ010000117.1:0-15111 GCA_041689205.1 Pseudohongiellaceae bacterium
ACCTGTGAATGCAGGCTTGACATGCCTGAGCAGAAGCGGCATAGTGTCGCGTCTCGAAATTCGCCAAACCAATCAGAATTCTTTAAGGAGCATCAGTTGGCTAACTCCGCACAAGCCCGCAAACGCGCACGTCAGAACGAAGTTTCACGTCGCCACAATGCAAGTTTTCGTTCAATGGTACGCACCTACATTAAAAAAGTAGTTTCTGCAATTGAAGAAGGTAATTATGAAAATGCTACTGCTGCATATGTCCGGGCCGTGCCGGTCATCGACAGAATGGCTGACAAGGGTATCATTCACAAAAATAAAGCTGCCCGTCACAAGAGCCGCCTGAATGCTGCTATCCTGTCGCTCAAAGCGGCTTGATAAGGATTTATTGTTACCGGGCATTGCCTGTAGCATTAAAAACCGGCTTTTTGCCGGTTTTTTTTCATCGGTTGTTTTAGCTGAACGACCCGACTAATCAACCATAACCATATTGTCGCGGTGAATCATCTCCTGCTCTCCCGCATAGCCAAGCAATTCTGCAATACGATCACTTGAACAACCCTGCAGTTGCGAGGCCTCTTTACTATCATAGTTAACCAGACCACGGGCTACCTCCCGTCCTTGCGCATCAACGATAGTGACCACGTCACCCCGATCAAAAATCCCGGTCACTGCGGTAACTCCAACCGGCAGTAAACTACGCCCTGAATTTTCCAGCACCCGCACGGCTCCATCATCGATAACCAGCTGCCCTCTGGCCTTGAGCTGACCTGCCAGCCATTGCTTGCGGGCCGCAACCGGTTGCTTCTCGGGCAGCAGCAAGGTACCTGTCTCTGCTCCCGCGGCCAGCCTTATAAGAACATCCTCTTCACGACCATTGGCTATAACTGTGCAGGCGCCGGAGCGCGCCGCCAGACGGGCAGCCGTAACTTTTGTAATCATGCCACCACGACCAACACTATTACTGCCGCCAGCCATTCTGAGTAAATCTGGATCGGTTGCCATGGCCTGATTGACGATGGGAGCTTGCGGATCCACACGCGGGTCTGACTTATGCAGGCCCTGCTGATCAGTAAGGATTATCAGCGCATCGGCTCCCAGGAGATTGGCTACCAACGCACCCAGAGTGTCATTATCGCCAAAACAAAGCTCTGCGGTAGCTACCGTATCGTTTTCATTGATAACGGGAACCACATTCATCTTTACTAATGTGGCAAGGGTACTGCGGGCGTTTAAATAACGCGTTCGGTTAGACAGATCATCATGGGTAAGCAGGATCTGCGCTGTATGCACACCGTATTCCTGAAAGCACGTCTCATAGGTCTGGATCAGTCCCATCTGTCCAACTGCAGCTGCAGCCTGTTGCAAGTGTATTTCAGTAGGACGTTTCTTCAAGCCAAGACGCTTTACGCCCTCGGCAACAGCACCTGAGGACACCAGCACAACCTGAATACCCTGCTGTTGCAAATTCACCAACTGACGGACCCAGTTCGCAATTGCAATCTTGTCCAGACCAGTGCCATTGTTGGTTATCAATGAACTCCCGATCTTAATAACCCAACAGCGGGTTTTAAGCAGATTTTTTCTCATTTGACTTCAGTCGTCCTCGAAATCATCAAAGTCGTCGACCTCTTCCGCAGACGATCTTGAAGCGCGGCTGCGTTCTATGCTCTTGCGAATTTCGAACTCCATCTCTTCATCCAGCAGCTTCTGCTTTTCCTGATAATCAGGATCTTCCAGCAATAACTTTTTGTGTTCTTCTACAGAAACCATTACCTGCTGGCACAATTCAGGACAACCCTCGCCACTGATGGCTGCAATACGATAAACCGGCATTGATTCCCAACCCGGCTCGGCTTTGAAGCGTTCGCAAAGTGCATCAACTAATTCCTCTGCAAGCATGTCAACTTTATTTAAAACCAGCCAGCGCTCCTTACGTGCCAACACCGGGCTGAACTTTTCCAATTCAGAGACTATTTTACGGGCATTGTCTACGGGATCGGAATCATCAAATGGCGCTACATCCACGACGTGCAGCATTAAACGTGTACGCGACAGATGCTTCAAAAAGCGGAAGCCAAGACCAGCTCCTTCCGAAGCGCCTTCAATAACGCCTGGGATATCCGCCATCACGAAACTGCGTTCGCTGCTGACACGAACGACACCAAGATTAGGGACCAGAGTGGTGAAAGGGTAATCGGCGACTTTGGGGCGAGCTGCTGATACCGCTCTTATCAATGTAGACTTACCGGCATTGGGCAAACCAAGCAAACCCACATCAGCAAGGATGCGCAACTGCAATTGCAGCAGGCGATGTTCACCTGTTCTGCCTTTTGTGGTCTTGGTTGGAGAGCGGTTGGTACTCGATTTGAATCGAGTATTACCCATACCATGCACACCGCCACGGGCAACCAGCACTAATTGACCGGCAGCAGAAATATCTGTAATGAGCTCTTCAGTATTAGCATCCACAACACTGGTTCCGACGGGAACCCTTACAATGAGATCCTCACCGGCTCTGCCGGTACAGTTTTTGCTCATTCCAGATTGACCCGATTGAGCCCGGTACTGAGGCTGATAGCGAAAATCCACGAGCGTGTTCAGCGAGCTATCACCTAGCAGATACACGCTGCCACCGTCACCACCATCGCCACCGTTTGGTCCACCCTTGGCAATAAATTTTTCACGCCGGAAACTGAGGCAGCCACTGCCTCCTCTGCCCGCTTCTACTGTAATTTCGGCTTCATCAACAAACTTCATTTTTTACCTGCACCCGGGCCTGTGGGCCTCGCGGAGCAATAATGCCCCATATAAAAAAGCCCCGTCAGATGACGAGGCTTCTTCCAAGCTGTTACGCTCTATTGCTATTGCCTAGCGGCTTCGGTAAGCCCGACAATCGCATACGGACCGTAAGCTTATACAGCAACAACGCTGACAAATTTACGACTATTCGGGCCTTTGACCTCGAATTTCACCGTACCATGAGCTGTTGCAAACAGCGTATGGTCTTTACCCAGGCCTACATTCTCGCCAGGGTGAAAGCGGGTACCGCGTTGACGAACAATGATATTGCCTGCCAGTACATTCTCTCCACCAAATTTCTTAACACCCAGTCGCTTCGATATCGAATCACGACCGTTACTGGTACTACCACCTGCTTTTTTATGAGCCATTTTCTACTCCCGGTCAGTTTATGCCGTGATGCCTGTTATTTTCACTTCTGTGAACCACTGTCGGTGGCCTTGACGCTTCTTGAAGTGCTTACGGCGATTGAATTTGATAATGGTAACTTTTTTGGCGCGGCCCTGAGCAACAACCTCAGCTGTCACCCTGCTTCCTTCAACATAAGGTGTACCGATTTTTACCGATTCGCCTTCGCCGACCATCAGCACTTTATCAAAGCTGATTTCGCCGCCTGTGGCCACTTCAATTTTTTCGAGTTTGAGGACTTCGCCCTCGACTACCCGGTGTTGTTTGCCACCGCTTTCAATTACCGCGTACATATAAATCTCCAGAATTTGGACTACAGGCTGCGTGGCTGTGTTTTATAAGGTCTAACAGCCCCTGTCAACTATAAGGGCCGGCATTTTACGGGAAGCATCTGTGGTAATCAAGCTATTAGCTCGAAGCAGGCAAAAAAACCATCATTGTTTATGAGCCCCCGCTTCGCCCTTCATGTTCTTGGATAATCATCAGGCAGCCTGGCCAAGATTATAGCAGACACGCTCTGCAGGGTCCCGCTTTGTCTTGACAGCCCTCACCCCGGCCCCCTAGCATGCACTGTCAATTTTATGGCTGAAACGTGAGATCACAATTACTTAAAACAGCAAATGCTTGAATAGTCCAGTGCTGAAACAGCAAAGTTCCATAAATTCTGGCAAAACTCCGACAACTGCTAATCGGCAGATAAAACAAGGTATATGAACGGAAGCCCCATGTACAAAAAAATACGATCGGTGGTAGAAGCCGATTTTGATGCAGTTAACCAGTTTATTGTCGATCAACTGCATTCGGATGTCCCGTTAGTAGAAAGTATTGGCCACTATATTATTAGTGCCGGCGGCAAACGCATGCGCCCGGTACTGGTCCTGCTTAGTGCTCGCAGCTGTGGCTCGGACAGCACGAGTCCAATCAAGCTGGCTGCCGTAATCGAATTTATCCACACTGCCACCCTGCTGCATGACGATGTCGTGGACATGTCTTCCATGCGCCGGGGCCGTCCGACAGCGAATGAGCATTGGAACAATCCGTCCAGTGTTCTGGTCGGCGACTTTATTTATTCCCGGGCGTTTCAGGTACTGGTTGAACTTGGTAATGTCGACATCATGAGAATCATTGCTGATACCACCAATAAAATAGCTGAAGGAGAAGTGCTGCAACTACTGAACAAGCATAATACCGCCTCCACCGAAGACGATTACATGAGGGTCATTCGAGGCAAAACAGCCATTTTATTTGAAGCCGCTGCACATTGTGGCGCCATACTCGCCGGCGCATCAGCAGCGCATTGCAATGCACTAAAAAATGCCGGAATGCATATCGGCATGGCTTTTCAACTGATAGATGACGTCCTCGATTATGTCGGAGATAGTCGATCCATGGGTAAGAATATTGGTGATGATCTTTTTGAAGGCAAACCAACCTTGCCGCTGATTCATGCAATGCAACATAGCTCCGCTGCAGATTCTGAACTGGTTAAAACCAGCCTTGAGCAAGGCGGCCTGCATCAACTTGACGAAATAATCAGAATTGTACAAAGTTCAGGCGCACTCGAGTACACTCGATCTTTGGCTCGCCAGGAGGTTGACAGCGCGCTAGAGGCCTTGGCCTCTCTGCCTGATACTCTCTACCGAACTGCACTGGAGGAAATGGCCGAACTTGCACTGAACAGATCAACATAAATAGCGAAGGTGAAAACTAATTACGAGGGAGTACGAGACCAGTGAGCATTACAGCTTTGGCACCTGCAGCAGCACCTTTAATGGATACTATGGCCGATATAGAGGCTTTTGAAAAATTGCCACTGCAGTCTCGTTTTCCTTTTACCAATAGTTATGCACTTATTATGGATAGCGCCAAGCGCTTCGGCGATCAGCCTGCCCTCGAATTCCTGCTCAGCGGTGAGGCGAATGAAGCCGCGCAAACCATCAGTTTTAAGCAACTTGCTGCCGATGTTACCCGCACTGCAAATCTTCTGCACAGTCTCGGTATCGGCGCCGATGACGCCGTTTCAATAGTATTGCCAATACTGCCGCAGAGTCATCCGGTGATCTGGGGCGCGCAGGCGTGCGGAATTGCAAACCCGATTAATCCGATGCTGGAAGCCGGGCACATTGCAGAGATCATTAACGCAGCAGAGGCTAAAGTAATTATTTGTCTGGCCCCCTCGGAACACAGTGATCTGTGGCTAAAGCTGCAGGAAATACTAAGCCATACCACCACCGTTCATACAGTGCTGGCAGTGCGACAAGCTGGCCTTACCAATGATGAGCCCCTGGCGCTGCCTGGTCATCAGGTCAAAGTACTGGATTTCAATAGTGCAATCGCAGAACACGTAGCCACAGAATTGCAGCACCAGCGCAGCCTGGACTCAGGCCGCATCGCTGCCTTTTTTCATACGGGTGGAACTACCGGACGACCAAAAATCGCTCAACTCACTCATGGCAACATGGCTTTCCTCGGACAGTTGATGCAGCTTTACACCGCCCATCAAGAGCGACAGACAGTCATGTGCGGCCTGCCTCTATTCCATATTTATGGGGTTGTTATTCAAGGAATAGCTGCGTTCAGCGTCGGTTACCGCGTCGTATTGCTTACCCCCGCTGGATTTCGAAATGTTGTGGCAATGAAGAACTTCTGGAATCACATTGCGCGCTTCCGCGTAAAAAGTTTCTCTACAGTCCCCACTGTACTGAATGTGCTGGCACAGATTCCTGTGGGTGATGCCGACATCAGCAGTTTGACTAATATTAACTCTGGCGCAGCACCACTATCCCCAGCGTTTGAGCAAAGCTTTGAAAAAAAATACTCAGTAGAAATCTCCAATGGTTATGGCATGACTGAAACGACTGCGCTGATTTCACGGGCACCGGAGCAGCAACCAGTTGGCAGTGTAGGCATGCGGGTGCCTTATTCCAGAATAAGGATTGCTCAGCTTGACGGTACCCGCGTTGTCAAAGACTGTGCCGACGGGGAGGGCGGTGTGATTCTTGTGAAAGGACCCCAGATCTTTCAGAGTTACAAATCTGCAGCGGATAATGCCAGCGCGTGGATAGAGGATGGCTGGTTTAACACCGGTGATCTGGGTTATATGGATGCTGACGGATTTCTTTATCTTTCCGGACGCGCGAAAGACCTGATCATCCGCAGTGGCCACAATATTGATCCGGAACTGATTGAGGAGCCCCTCAATGCACATCCGGCTGTGGTCAGCAGCATCGCTGTTGGCATGCCAGATCCCTTTGCCGGCGAACTGCCAATGGCCTTTGTAGTGCTGGTACCCGGCAGCACCTGCACCAGCTCAGAGCTGCGGGAATACGGCAAGCAACATATATCCGAGCGGGCGGCAATACCAAAGCGCATTGAAATAATTGACGCCATGCCATTAACAGCAGTGGGTAAAATATTTCGGCCAGCATTGCGACAACGCATCACCGAGATTGTGTTGAAGGAGCATATGGCCTTCAAAGGTATTGAGGTTCAAATCAGTACTGAATTGGATAAGAAAAAAGGCTTGATAGCACGTATCAAACTTGCCGACTCCACCCAGAGAAGCGCAGCTGAAGAGCTGCTTACTCCTTATGCGCTGGTAACCGAATTTATCAATTGATATTAACAGTCAATCAAAGTCCATTCGGGAAAATGGAGAATCCTGCGTTGGATGATCTGAAGATCGTGTTCTCCTGAATTATGCGCAGATTTTCCTGACTGGGTCGGTAAGCTTCATCACTAAGCTCCAACATATAAGCTGCTCGGGCAAGCATCTGCTGCGCCTGATCCTGCATTCCGAGCTGCTGATAAGTCTGACTCATCGCAAAATAAAAATCCGGCTCAATTTCTTTACGCTTTATAGCAGCATAATAGTGCCTGCGGGCACGATCAAAATTGCCATCGCTGTACGCAAGATTCCCCAGCAAAAAGTGATAATAGGGATTTCGATTATTAAATCGCTGTATGGCCTGAGTATATAAATCAGCCTTTTCATAGTCCTGCCGAGCGTAGTAGAGTTTGGCCAGGTTATTAATTGATGTGGAACTTGACTCGTCGATATTGAACGAACGCTGATAACTGTATTCTGCCAGGTTAGACATTGCCAGACGGTTGAATGCAGCGCCGATATTATTCCACCCAATTGCCAGTTCGGGATCTATCCACAGCGCATTCTTGAAGTACGCCAAAGCCTCGTCATATTCTCGAACAATAAGCTTCTCGACCCCAAGATTATTGAAATACAGCGCGCGAGCACGGGAATCGGATACTACCGAAGCAGTGCGCTGTTGAAGACTGAGTTCAGGCGTGAAATCAACTATATACCGGCTGCTGTGAGTTACCCTTCCAGTCGCATTAATGTGTTCACTCAATACCAACAGCTCACCACGAAGGTCCCAGCGAGGCCGAATCTGTACTGTTTGATATTGTGCTTCCAGACCAACATGTCTGGCCATTGCAATAAACAGATTAACCAATGACAGACAGTTTGCCTGTCGCGCTTTAAAGGTTTCTATGGCACTGTAATTTGCCGAGTCCTGGTACTGAATGTTCAGGTACTCTTCATTGAATAAAAGCGCACGCAAAGTTTCAATCTTCTGCAAACTATGATCCGACGGACGGATATGAGCAGCCAGGTAATCTTTAATTTCCTGATCTAATTCGAGCAGGTTAACCTCAGGAAAAGCGTCAGCAGTCTGACTGAGTATCTGGCTTTCAATTGCGGCATCTCTGCTAAATCCAGCCTCCATACGAATTGACGCACAGGCGCTTGTCAGCATTATCAGGATAGCTATCGTCAGGCCTTTTGCAGGCGAACTAACAGCAGATAATCGCGTTTCTCTAATTAAATTCTTCATCTGTTTCCGATCTAAAATCGAGCCGGCGTAGAGGTGCCGGTTTTTATTGTTTTCATAAATTCATATCTGCCATCTGTAAAATCCAGGGACTGTCCCACGACCAACCTGAATAACGCAGCCCACGCCGCATATCGAGCGGCATCAGCAGTATTTTCACCTAAAGCTGCATAGTCTGAGTCTGCCCGAAGACGGTTGACGTCCGTACCCCAATCGTCCAGATAATCGGACTGTCTGGTGGCTCCATCATAGCGAAATTGCAACGCAACACGAGTCTGTGCGAGGCGTTGGCGGTCAGCGCGCAGATAACGGATTTCATAGTCAGTACGAAATTGCATATTTTGATCACTGTCCTGATAAAACGCTACAGCATTGTCAATTACAATACTTTTATCTGCAGGCAGATATCTGATGTATCGGAATGGTTGTGTATCTGCCACCATCATTTCGTATCCGGCGTCGGTATCGCGTAATGCGACAGACAGCTTGACTCTGCCTCGCTCGTCAATATCAACAACCGCATCGGACCCAATCCGTTCAGCGCGCACTGCAAAATCCAGCCAAGCTTTCAGATTGGCGATATCTTCCTCGGGCAGCAACCATCTCGAACCATCCCGGTCCTCAACAAACAATCGATCATCAACAAAATGCAGAGTTGTAACATCTTCTTCAAAGACCGCCGTCTCACCAAAAGCAATTCCACCTGGAACAATTATCTCCGGGATGGTGGACGCTTCAAATTCGTTACCAAGACTGATTTTTCTGAAAATTTCAGGCTCGGATGCTGTTATACGACGCTGCGCTCGATCCGGACGACCCTGGGTCGAGTTGCTGTCGCCTCGCATCGCAACACCCAGCAGATTAAATTCCTGGATTTCTCCGGAATAACTGCGCGCATTATCTGAATCGATCAACCAGCGATGCGTGGTAGTTGCATAAAACCTGGCGGCTGCCTGCGGATCAGCATCTTTGCCGACGGCATCCATGATCGATTGCGGAGGGAAATACAAAACAGGGAAACTTTTTTGCAGTTGCTGAAAAAGTCGTTCAGCTGCGTCTGCATCACCAGCCGCAAAAGAAATAAAGGCGCGCTGTGACAAATCTGCTCGTAGCCAGTTGGCCCAGAGCTCTTCATAGGCAGGCTCTGCAAAGCGAGGGTCTGGAAATGCATCTGAGCTGTTGTCTCTCTCAGCTTGATTTCCAATTAATACAATGGCACCAATTAATCCCTGCGCATACGATGTCTCCCACTGCAAAAGCTCACTGCTGTCGATCTGCTTCCAGGCAGGTACATCTACCACAGCACCCAGCCTCTGCTGGTTAATCTGTCCACGAACCATGCCCGGATGGTTTAGATTCCGGGCTACGCTCATATCTGCGGCATGGGCAGCTGCGCTCATCTGATCCAGAAATGGATTCGGAGGAGAATCCTGATCCAACGAGTCGGTCTGGGCGGTTGAAATTTGCGCCAGCCCAGTGAGAACAGTAATAGTAAACAGCAGCACCACGTACTTAAACATCACCATCATCCCTCTTATCAGGATTACGACTATGGAATGCGATCAAACCCCGCAGGAATTGTAGCTCCTGTTACGGCGTGCCGCCTCCAATCGGTCATTCAACTCACGAACCCAGTGAAGTTCACCCCAAAGATGCATTGGTCTACCCAGACGATCAATAAGCACCTTTGCAGCAGTGAAATCTCCGCCCGCAATGGCATATCTGGCTGCCTGTTCCGCAATAAAGCTATCTGCAGGCAATGAACTCCAGGCCTTTTGATGATAGCTGAACCCCTGCTGCCAATCTGCACCCGGCAAAAGATAAATCTGTGCGATGGACAGGTTCGCCTCAGGTAAATCAGGCAATCGTTGCACTGCATTCCTGAAGTGCGCCTCCATGGTTTCTTGTAATTCACTCTGCTTCTGATCGGACAGCAGATCGCAGCTGCTCAGCAAGGATTCAATGAACTGGCCATAATCCAACAGCAATATGGCATTATCAGGTTCAACGCTGATGGCCTGCTGATAAAGTGCATGCAGATCTGTGTCTATTTCCTGCATGCGCCGGGCATCCGCCAGACCAGCATAGGCCCGACCTGACTGACTGCCCGCAGCAACGAGCTCGGCAAAAAAACTTTCAGCTGTTGCAAATTGTCCACCATAGAGAGCCAGCTCTCCCAGAGCCAAAGTCAACTGCTGCCGGGAAACAGAGGACGCCTCCAATCCATCAGCGGCGACATACGCAGGCAGTGACAGCTGTATCGGCTGTGAATGATCCAACTTCAACCACGCATTATATTCCGCATTTAATTGCCTCATATTACGGCTGAACCCTCGATCAAACGCATAGCGCCAATTACGACCGTCGTGTAAGAATTGTAGATAGGCCTCTAACTCAGCTCGGTAATCGCTTAAGCCACACTGCTCGCCCGAATGGAGAAGGAAATGCAGAAACATTGAAGATTTAATATTGGCTGCTTGAATCAGTAAAGGTGATGCCAGTGCCGCGTCATCATGCATCAGAATATCCATGCTGATCATTGAGCTGGTCTGAGCGGCTGCCCGGTATTCATTCTCGTTATATCGATTCAGAGCAAATGAACTGCCACTCACATCAATACGGCTCAGATAGTCAGCCAGACCTTCCTCATACCAGCGGGGAGTTGTGACAGGCAGAGACTGATTAATCAGGAAATGTGCATATTGATGTCGAGCCAGTTGAATTGACTCAGGCGCAGTGGTCATTGCGAGATAAATGGCACGCGGAGAAGAGAAAAAACCGGCAGATTCCGTAGTCCAGTTAAAGTGTGCAAAATCTGCCTGGTTGCTGAACAGGTAGATATAAACAGGTACGGGCAAATTCGATACTGACCCGGTCATTGCGGCAACTGCATGTCGCCAGGCTTCAAATTCCCTGGCCATGTCAGCGCTTTCACCAGCAGGCAATTGGCTGATGATTCTAGAATTTCCGATTTCTGCCTGCCACCAGGAAATCCCAGCCAATTCAGTCTGTGCACTGACATTAACTGTAGCGAGAGCGACAGCTAATGTCAGCCAAAGCAGGACCAACCGAGTCATAATTCCATCCCCAAGGACCAGTAGCTGATTGATTCAGATTACTACCATAGGAGTAAGCAGACAAGCGCCTGGCGCACCCTACATGTTTGGATAGTTCGGTCCGCCTCCACCTTCTGGCACCACCCATTGAATATTCTGTGAGGGATCCTTGATATCGCAGGCTTTACAGTGCACACAATTTTGCGAATTGATCTGAAATCTCTTACTGCCATCGCTTTCCTCGACCACTTCGTACACTCCTGCCGGGCAATAGCGCTGCGCAGGCTCATCGAATAATGGCAGATTCTTATTGATAGGAATGGTTGGATCGATCAACTTCAAATGACAAGGCTGGTCTTCAGCGTGATTAGTATTCGAAAGAAATACAGAAGAAAGTTTGTCGAAGCTGATTTTGCCATCGGGCCTGGCATATTCAATTTTTGTACATTGTGCAGCAGGCTTCATTTGACTGAAATCCGTTGATTTGTCCCTGAACGTCAGCGGGAATCTGCCCATAAAAACATTCTGTTCGAGGAATACCAGACTACTGCCCAGCCAGAAGCCAAATTTATGAAACCCGGCGCTGAAGTTTCTGGTTTTGTACAACTCTTCGTAGAGACTGGAGTTACGCACTCGATCAGTGTAATCAGTCAGTTCACTGCCAGCGGTTTCTTTAGTCAGTGCTGCGAACAATGACTCTGCCGCCAGCATGCCTGACTTCATTGCAGTGTGGCTGCCTTTTATTTTTGCCGCATTCAAAGTGCCAGCATCACAACCAATCAACAAACCACCCGGAAAAGTCATTTTTGGCAAAGAATTCAAGCCGCCCTTATTCAACGCGCGGGATCCATAGCTGATCCGTTTGCCGCCCTGAAGATATTGGCGGATAACCGGATGTCGCTTGAATTTCTGAAATTCATCGTATGGACTGATATGCGGATTGCTGTAACCCAGATCAACAATAAGCCCTACAAACACCTGATTGTCTTCAGCATGGTAGAGAAACCCGCCGCTTGACCCTGCGTAACTGGCACCGATCATCGGGTAGCCCGCAGTGTGTACCACCAGACCCGGTTTATGCTGCTCCTCCGGAATTTCCCAGATTTCCTTAAGCCCTATTCCGTAATGCTGGGGATCAGAATCTTTATCCAGTTGGTAGCGACTGATCAATTGCTTTCCCAGGTGACCACGGCAGCCCTCTGCGAATATTGTGTACTTCGCATGGAACTCAAACCCGGGTTCGAAGCTGTCTTTCTTCTCGCCAACAGCATTGATGCCCATGTCACCCGTTGCTACACCTTTCACACCGCCATCGTCATGATAAAGAATCTCCGCAGCGGCAAAGCCTGGAAATATCTCCGCTCCCAGCTCCAATGCCTGTTCTGCAAGCCAGCGGCACAAATTACCTAATGAAACTATGTAGTTACCTTCATTATGCATCGGCTTTGGGACCAGCAAATCCGGAAAACGCAGCTGTTTTTCAGCACCCGCCAGATAATATACGTCATCACCGCTGACCGGTGTATTCAAGGGGGCGCCACGTTGTTTCCAATCAGGGAATAATTCGTTCAAAACAGAGGGTTCAAAAACTGCCCCTGAAAGAATATGCGCTCCAACTTCGGAACCTTTCTCGAGTACGCAAACAGAGATTTCAGTGCCCGCTTCCTTTGCCAACTGCAAAAGTCGACATGCCGTGGATAAGCCAGCGGGGCCTGCGCCAACTATAACTACGTCGACTTCCATTGATTCACGTTGCATTTTTTTAGATCTCCCGTGCCTACATCGTCCACTGCATCTGCAGCCTGCTAAGCCTGCTAAGCCTGCTAAGCTTGGTATTATCCTTAATATGCTGAGAAAGCGCAAAGCCGGCGCAGTAATTGATCCACCTGCGCTGCTTTATGATGCCGTCGATTGTCAGCACCAAAACGTGACTCAGATTCAGATCAAAAGTGGCGGTATCGTACGAATCGCCTTTTAGCTTTAAAATTCAATTAAATCTGGCGCTTACAAATTGTAACAACATGCCGGGTTATTATTGCGTTAAACTTTCAATCTAATTCGCCAAACGGAAGTTGGGCAAGAGTGGTATTAACCCTGCTCTTGTTCAGTTTTACGCACCATTCCGGAGTAACAATGACAAGATGGATATCAGATAGATATATTCCACGAATTGGTCTCTTTGTGGCTGCAATGACAGCCGGGTTATTCAATATCGCCAGCGCACAAGTGCTTGATAGTTCGGAAAGCCCAAACGATTCCACAGTAATCTATCCTGCTGCGTTTTTTTCCCAGTACAGCCCTGTTTCGGTCAATGACATGATCGACCGCATCCCGGGTGTATCAATCAGCGGCGGCGGTGGTGGCCGCGGACTCGGCACCGGCGGCAATTTACTGATCAATGGTCAGCGTCTGGCCGGCAAGAGTAATTCTCCGAGAGATCAGTTAGGCCGAATCACTGCGCGTCAGGTAGAAAGAATCGAGATTATTCGTGGTAATTCTCCTGAACTGGATGTACGCAGCTCCGGACAAATTGTTAATGTTGTTTTGAAAGACTCCAATAATCGCTCCAATGGGTCCGCGGAAGTTAATATGGACCGTCACCAGGACGGCACTCTGGATCCGGGAGTATCGTTGTCTTACAGCGGCCGCAACAACGACTTCAACTATCTGTTAAATGTCATGGCGGATCCGGCTTACAACAATGATCGCCGCGAAGAATCAGCTTATTATCCTGATGGCAGTTTAAAAGACACTACCAGCGAATCCAGCATCCGCGATAAAACGGATTACCAGATAGGCATGAATCTGGGCTACCGTTATGGCAGTGATCGCATTCAATTCAATTCCAGAATCTCACAATCTGAACACCCGGCTGATGTAAATCGTGCAGTAACATCATTCGAAGGTGGACTCCCATCCACACGCAGAGAGCGAGAGCATATCGAATACGATAATCTAAACTGGGAGGTCGGTGGCGATTATGAACATGTTTTTGCAGACCGCAGCCGTCTGACGGCTCTCCTGCTTGTTAACAACCAAACCAACGATAACATCCGTGAGCGCTTTCGTGTGGTCAACTCGGAGAGTGACAAGACGCTTTATGTAGAATCAAATCGGCGTACACGCGAACGCATAGCTCGAAGCTCATACATTTGGAGTCTTGCTGATAATCAGGATATGCAGATTGGCCTGGAGCGCGCTCAGACTATTCTGGACAGCAGTCTTTTTATAGGCACCGCCACCAGCACAGGAGTTGCATCACCACGTTATGGAAATTTGACACCCCAGCCTGGCTCAACAAATCCTGGCTCCACAGTGCAGGAAATGCGCTATGAAGGCTTTGCGATTCATAACTGGTCATTGAACGAACGCATGGGAGTGGAAAGCACTCTGCTGTACGAGACGTCCGAGATTGCGCAAACCGGAACAATCAGCAGAAACCGTAATTTCGAGTTTTTCCGTCCAAAACTTGATTACCGCTTCGACATTACCTCCTCACTGCAGATGAGAGCCAGTATTGAGCGTCACGTATCTCAATTAAGTTTTAGTCACTTCACTGCATCGGCAAATAACTCTGACACCGACAAAACCATTAATGCGGGAAATCCGGATCTGACCCAGGAGAAGGAACTGCGCTATGAGATGAATCTGGAGTACAGGTTACCTGACGAAGCTGGCGTGCTGAGCTCAAGATTCTTTTATCGCGAAGTAGAAGATGTCATCGGTCGCATTGACGTATCCGAAAACTCTGCAAGACCACTCTCAGCGCTTGGTAATATCGGCGATGGTATTCGCTATGGGGTTTATCTTGACGCCAGTACGCGACTAGGTTTTCTGGGGCTGCCAGATGCCATTTTCAGTACAAACTTAAATATATTCGACTCCAAAGTCACTGACCCATTCCTTGATAAAGATGTACGTTTTAATGGCCGAGGTCGGGCTTCGATTGGTTTCAGGCATGATCTGCCAGCGATAAACCTGAATTATGGTTTTAATTACAGCTC
>JBDNGQ010000118.1:0-23768 GCA_041689205.1 Pseudohongiellaceae bacterium
GAGTTTTGAAGAGCTGATTGCCGGTATCGACGCTGATGATTATCAGACTCAGCCCTGGTTAATGGTGTATGTCACCGCGTCAGATTGTGAGGAGAGCTGCCTGGAGAGAATTCACTATCTGCAACAATTGCATACCCGCCTAGGTAAGCACCGACCACGCGTCCGTCGTTATTTCCTGCACACAGCGGATCAGCCCATTGAGGAGCAGAATAAGCAATTATTCCGGGAGACTTATCCAAGTATGGGAATTGCATATGGCGATCGCGAACGAATTACTCAAAATCTGGCAGACGCAGGCGTGTTGCTTGATCTAGATAATACCAGCTATGTACTCCTGGTCGATCCGGTTGGTAACGTGATGATGTATTACACAGATCAGCATGGTCATGAAGAGATCAAGGTTGATCTGGACCGGTTGTTGAAGTATTCAGCCCTCGGTTGAGGGCTGCAGGCTTACTCCATAGTTTCCGCTGTGAAGTAAGCCGTGCAGGTCACAGTTTAATGAGCGCCATGGTCGACGGAAATCCGTTCAGGATTTGCGTCATGGCCGAAGAAATTCACTCTGGAAGCCCAGGTATAATCGCCTTCAATGGCCATGAACAGGATGAGCACCAGCAGCACCAGGGGCGGTCCCAGGATAGTGGTGATCAACGCCATCCTTTCCCACATCACGTGCATAAAGATCGCTACGATAATCCCCGCCTTCAGGAACATGAAAATCAGAATAAGGGTCCAGCGCAGATAGCCCTGCAGATCCAGATAATCAACCATGTAACTGAAACCACTTAATACGAACAGTAACAGCCAGATTTTTAGATAAATACCTAAAGGATGTTGTTGGCCGCCTTGAGCTTGAGAAGACATCAGGTGTTCTCCTTACCAAAGATAGAAAAATGCAAAGATGAATACCCAGACCAGATCCACGAAGTGCCAGTACAGGCCGGTGATTTCGACGATCTCATACCCTTGTTTCTCATAGTCACCCCGAGCAACTTTGCGTGCAATTACAGAAAGGTAGATGACCCCAGCCGTCACGTGTAAGCCATGGAAGCCAGTAACCATAAAAAAGATTGAACCGAACTGAGGTGCTCCCCAGGGATTGCCCCAGGGCCTGACTCCTTCTTCGATCAATTTGGACCACTCGAATACCTGCATGCCGACAAATGAGGCGCCCAGTGCTGCGGTGGCCATCATCAAGATGACGGTTTTTCTGCGGTCACGTCGGTAACCATAGTTAACTGCCAGCGCCATCGTGCCGCTGCTGGTAATCAATATAAACGTCATTATGGCGATTAGAATCAACGGAATCGGCTCACTGCCGAACATGGACAGAGCAAATACTTCACTCGGGTAAGGCCATGGTTCAGTGGTGGTCATGCGAACAGTCATATACCCGACAAGGAAACACGAGAATATGAAGGTATCGCTAACCAGGAAGATCCACATCATCACCTTGCCCCACGGGACAATGTACGTCTGTTTATCGGTAGACCAGTCATCTACCAGGCCAACAATGCCGAACCGTTCCTGCCCGGGATTTACCGCGATAGTCTCACTCATACACCTTGATCCCTTATTTAATTATTTCTCACCAATGTCTAATTAATATGATTCGAAGTCACTGCATCAGGTATTTGCCAGGATGGCGAACATCACGATCCATATCAGCAACAGAAAGTGCCAATACAGGGTGCACAGCTCAATACTTAGAGCGGTCTTGCTATCGGGCTCTCTGCTCAGCAGCAACAGAGATGTTTTTCCCCAGACCCACAAACCGCCAAGCAAATGTAATACATGCAGGCCGGTCAACAGGTAGAAAAAGGTATTAGCTGGATTGCTGGCGACATAGAGGCCGCGATCATTGAGCTGCTGCCATACCACAAGCTGCCCAATCACGAACATGAGTGCAAAGACGCCGCCAACTGAAAATAGAACTTTAATATTGGCGTCAGGCGATTTCTTCAACATGAACTGGGCTCGTTGAAAAAGGATGCTGCTGATTACCAGAAATGCAGTGTTCAGCCATAACAAAGGAGGGCTTGCTACGGGCACCCAGTCGCCCAGACTCATGCGCAGGTAGTAAGTCACGGTGAACAGTGAGAACAGGACAGTCACAACGGTCATGAATAGAATCAGTGCCAGTTTGGCACTAGGCATTGCAAAGGTCGGCTGAGGTGTCAGTTCACCAAGCAGGCCCTGCAATTCCCAGGGTTTGGACGTCACACTTTTGTAAATACTCATAATTTCAGCTCCTACTTGATGACCTGTTCGTCGTGGGGCTCATCTTCAACTGAGCGGACAAGTGA
Source organism: Pseudohongiellaceae bacterium (assembly GCA_041689205.1). Taxonomy (GTDB): domain Bacteria; phylum Pseudomonadota; class Gammaproteobacteria; order Pseudomonadales; family Pseudohongiellaceae; genus JAVVEG01. The sequence goes on from JBDNGQ010000118.1 coordinate 2,307, forward strand.
CGCCGGAACATTCTGTGGAGTGAAATCCTGAGCTTCACCGGGCACGCTGTAGTCATAAGCCCAGCGATGAACCGACGGCAGCTCCGCTCCCCAGTTGCCATGTTTAGGCGGTGTATCAGGAGTTTGCCATTCCAGCGTAGTAGCACCCCATGGGTTGCCACCGGCTTTTGCTCCGTTCCTCAGGCTCCAGAATATATTCACAAAGAACAGTATCTGAGCAGTGGCTACGAATATTGCGGCTATCGTTATGCTGGCATTAAGATCCTGCGCCGAAGCCGGTATAAAGTCAGTGCTGCCCATTGCGTAGTAGCGGCGAGGCACTCCCAGAAAGCCCAAGTAGTGCATGGGCAGGTATATCGCGTAGGTGCCGAGGAATGTGCACCAGAAGTGCACCTTGCCCATTTGCTCATTGAACATGCGTCCCGTGATTTTTGGGTACCAGTGATACAGTGCGGCGAACAGCACCAGTACGGGCGAAACACCCATAACCATATGGAAGTGTGCCACTACGAAATAAGTATCTGAAAGTGGCAGATCGATAACGACGTTGCCAAGAAAGAGACCGGTAAGTCCGCCGTGAATGAACGTGAATATAAAACCGATTGCAAACAGCATGGGCGTATTCAAACGCAGATTTCCCTCCCACAGAGTCAGCACCCAGTTGTACACTTTTATTGCTGTAGGCACAGCAATGATCAATGTCGTGGTGGCAAAGAAGAATCCGAAATAAGGGTTCATCCCACTGACGTACATATGGTGCGCCCACACGACGAAGCTCAATCCACCGATGGCTATAATCGCCCAGACCATCATCCGGTAACCGAAAATGTTTTTACGGGCATGAGCGCTGAGCACATCGGAGACCAGACCGAATGCGGGCAATGCGACGATATACACTTCCGGATGTCCAAAGAACCAGAACAGGTGCTGGAAGAGAATTGGGCTGCCACCGTTGTAATCAAGTTGTTCCCCTGCGGCCATCATAGCCGGCATAAAGAAGCTGGTTCCAAGAGTGAGGTCAAAAGTCATCATTATCGCGCTGACCAGCAGAGCGGGGAATGCAAACAAGCCGAGAATGGTCGCCGTTAATATGCCCCAGATTGACAGCGGCATGCGCATCAAGGTCATGCCTCTGGTGCGAGCCTGGAATACTGTTGTGACGTAGTTCAGACCGCCCATGGTGAAGGCGACAATAAACACACCCAGTGAAATCAGCATCAGCAGGATGCCCCATTCAGAACCCGGGGTCCCAGCAGTGATCGCCTGTGGTGGGTACAAGGTCCAGCCGGCTCCGGTTGGTCCGCCAGTTACAAAGAAGCTGGACAGCAAAATAAGTACCGACAGCAGATAAACCCAGACGCTCAACATATTCAAGTACGGGAACACCATATCCCGGGCTCCCAGCATCAACGGAATCAGGTAATTGCCAAAACCTCCGAGAAACAACGCGGTCAGCAGGTAGATCACCATGATCATCCCATGCATGGTCACTGCCTGATAATAGAATGCGGGATCAATCAGGTTAAATGAATCTGGAAAACCCAGTTGCAGGCGCATGATCAAGGATAAACCAAGAGCAATCAGGCCAACAAAAATGGCAATACCGCCATACTGAATGGCGATGACTTTATGGTCCTGGCTCCAGACGTACTTAGTTAGAAATGTGTGTGGGTCATGAAGCTCATGCACCTGATCTGCGTATGGAACGTATGCCATTAAAACTACCTCCTGAACCCATGCTCTCTAATTGCCTCATGGCGGCATCCCGCCACGAGGTCATACTTTAATTTGCTGTGCCTGCTTCAATTATTTCGCAGCGAATTGATGTAGCTGATTACATCATGCAGCTGTTTTTCACCACGCATGGCAGTAGACATTGAATTCATCTGCTTGCCGTAAAAATCATCTGCATGAGCGCCACGGACGCCGGATTTGAAATTGATAATCTGACGAGCGGTATACCAGTCATCCGAGGCGGTCAGATCCGGTGCTCCAGTTGCCCAGCTGCCCTTGCCATCCCGGCCGTGACAGGCGGCACAATTAGCTCGATAGATGCGTCTGCCATCTGCCTCATTACCTGTAATAGTGGCGGCGGCAGTCGTTTCAGGCAGGTTTGCGATATATGCTGAAACATTGCGCACGGCATCACCTGTGGTAAGCATGGAAGCCATCGGTGCCATCATGCGTCCAAAGGTATCCTCCGGATCAGCGCCACGTATGCCCTGCTGGTAGTGCTTTAATTGTCGTTCCACATACCACGCTTGCAAGCCGTTTAATTTGGGAGCATTCAAGGCCAGGTTTCCCTCACCCTGCTGGCCATGGCAACTCGCGCAAACAGCATATTGTTGCGAACCGGCTGCCAGGTCCGGTTTTGATTCGCCGTATAGTTGTGCATAGGTGGGCTGACGGTCCAGCCACGCGTCGTATTCCGCCTGCTCAGCAACCACGACGCGACCACGCATTACATGGTGTGCTATGCCGCACAATTCCTCGCAAAGAATTTCATAGGTTCCTGTGGCTGTCGGGGTGAACCACAGATAGGTTACGGTGCCGGGGACGAGGTCCATTTTCACGCGAAATTGCGGCACCGTGTAGTTATGCAGCACGTCTTTGGAGCGCAGTAGCGCCTTGACAGGTTTACCGATGGGGAGATACATGATCGGATCTTCTACCAGGATATCATCCTGTCCATTCGGGTCCTCAGGATTCATTCCAAAAGGGTTGTTTTCGTTGATGAAGCTGACATCGACGGTACCTAAAATGCCATCGGCGCCTGGATAACGGAAGCTCCATTGCCACTGCTGGCCTACAACTTCGTATTCAGTGGCCTCATCAGGCACGGTGACAAAGGTTGCCCATACAAATAAACCTGGAGCCAGCATGGCTATTACGCCGACTGCGGTAATAGCGGAGAGACTAATTTCCAGTTTAGCGTTTTCCGGTTCGTAAACAGCTTTCTGGCCGTCTTTATGGCGGAAGCGATAAACGCAGTAGGCCATGAACAGGTTAATAGCGACAAAGACAAAACCGGTTATCCAAAAAGTTACATTGATTGTGAAATCAATGCTTCCCCAGTTTGAGGCGATTGGCGTAAACCACCATGGGCTCGCGAAATGGAATACTACAGAACCGATGACCAATAAAACCAGAATTACTGCCATAGCCATACGCTGGGTGTCCTTGTAAAAGTTGATGGTAAGACAGGCAGCCACGAGCGTGGCTGCAGAAGGAAAGAGAACAGTGTTCTGTATTTTACAGGCGATGAAAAACCCGACAGGCCTGAACTGGCTGCCGGCGACATGTTTAAAAGGGTTGAATTACAGAATAGAAGAATCATGGCTAACCTTCGCTTTTTAAGCTGGTTAGCACAGGATCAATAGCTGTAAATGCAGTAATACTGTTTAAAACAAATACCGGGTCTTTTCTGGCAGCTATATTGCCCTGGTTGTTCCGGGTATTGCCTTGGTGACAGTCACGCAGTTGACTACGAACGGTACAAATAATCACGTTCACAACGTCGTTCCCTCCTTTTTTATTATTTATCGGATGGAGACTTAACGTTTTAACTCAGATCTTTGTTGCTGGAGATCTTTCCAAAATGCATCAGGTAAACCCCTGAACAGCGCACTCTGGAAATTTCAACTTTTGGCATCCTATCTCATTGTCAAAATCACCGCAAGCGCAAATCAGTTGCCTGAAACCAGTTCAAGATTTGCAAACGGATTAAGAAAATGAGCATCTACTGCTGCCAGTCGGGCCTCTCGATGCCTATTCTCCATCATCGTCTTGATATTGCTCTCTTCATGCTTCTTCGCATAAATCAAGATGAGGTACTCTCCTCTTTCTATCGCATCGCTGAATTTTTCAAGCTTTTTATTCCGGCTTGCAATGCCGGTGAGCCCACCAACCCATGCGCCATGCGCAGTGACAACAAAAATGATTGCAAGGTACGCAATCATTGGCATTTCTGGTCCGAAAGGTTTGAACACGGAAGCCAGCCAGGCAAGCAGAAGTCCGGCAAGGAAGCCAAGACCAGCGCCGATAAATCCGTCTCTTATCAGATCAAGGGTTTCAAGATAGTTGCTGGAATGGAGCCGTTTTTTGCTAAGACCACTTTCATCTTTGCTCACTATATGGAGGAACCAATCATCAATCCCTATGGAATGTAGATCATCAGATATTTCTTCAGTGCTCTTCAGGGATGGTGATAAATAATAGATACATTTCATTCGGCTTCCTCCTCCTATCCTGTTGATTCAATCAGTTTTTACATAGTTGTCTTGTTCGCAACCTGAGTTTTACTTTACTCCTCAAAAATAAATTGTCACCCCTTTTTTAATAACGGAAATGCATGAGACCGCACTAAAGGAATAAAATTGAATAGTGAGCCACCGGGTTGCGGTCCTTATCGGGAACTAACGGGGCAGGACTTTGGCTTGAGATTACAGGCAAAACATGGTTGAATTCGCCATCTCCCTCCCCGCGCGTCACCTATGAGCTGTCGGGTTACCCAACAGTCTGTCGTCTCCTGCCCTGATCGAGGTAATGACGGGGCACCGAACAGCAAAGAGAGCAGCCGTGACAGAATTGATCAAAGAGCAGGACCTAAACTGGCGCGATTACTACGAGATGTGCAAGCCGCGCGTCGTCATGTTGATGATATTAACCTCTATGGTAGGTATGTTTCTGGCTGTCCCTGGCATGGTTCCGCTGCACGTACTGATTCTGGGTAACCTTGGTATTGCGCTGGTGGCGGCCTCAGGAGCAGTAGTCAATCATTTGATCGACCACAAGGTTGATCTGCTGATGAAACGCACCCACAACCGTCCTATCCCCCAGGGGCGTGTCGATCTTCGCCAGGCAGGCGTTTTTGCGGCTGCGATTGGCATAATGGGAATGGCGATTCTGCTGTACTGGGTCAATCCGCTGTGCGCCTGGCTGACGCTGGCTTCATTTGTAGGCTATGCATTCATATACACCGGCTATCTGAAGCGCGCTACCCCACAGAATATTGTTATCGGAGGATTGTCCGGTGCGATGCCTCCGCTGCTGGGCTGGTCTGCGGTCACCGGAACCATAGAGCCGGGCGCTTTGATACTGGTATTGATTATTTTCGCGTGGACACCTCCGCATTTCTGGGCTCTGGCGATTCATCGCAAAGATGAATATGCCAAGACAGGCATACCGATGCTGCCGGTGACGCATGGAGAGCATCACACCAAAATCCACATTATCCTGTACACCATTATTATGGTGCTGGTCAGCATCCTGCCTTATCTGACCGGCATGAGCGGACCCTTGTATCTGCTTGCGGCCGTCGTGCTGGGAGCGGGCTTCCTGTACTGGTCACTGCGACTGATGTTCCGCCCGGCGCCCTCCACAGCCATGGATACCTTCCGCTACTCGATTGTCTACCTGATGGTCCTGTTTGTCGTGCTGCTGGTCGACCACTACCTGATTTAGCTCACTGGTTTTTATCATGAACAGAAATATTAAGATCACGGTTATTGTTGCGCTGCTGTTGGTGGTGCTGGTGTTTTTCCTGACCTATCTGCGGGTAAGTCGAAACAATGTCTCTGTCAGCCTGACGCCACAGGACCTGCGAGAGGTCGGTGCGCTGGTATACGAGCAGCCAGTCGAACTTTCCGCGTTTAATCTGATGGATCAGTACGGCCAGCCTTATGATAAAACGTCGCTCCAGGGGCAATGGAGTCTGCTGTTTTTTGGATTCACCTCCTGTCCGGACATTTGCCCACTGACCTTGCAGGAGCTGAGGCGTTTTTACGAGGATGAGCAGAATGAGGCTTATCGAGCGGATACTGAAGTGGTCATGGTGAGCGTTGATCCATTCCGTGACACACAGGAAAAACTGGCAGCATATATGGCAGGTTTTCATCCGGAATTTTTAGGAGTCAGCGGCGACTATGCGGTAATTTCACAGCTGGCGCGGCAGCTGTATGTCGCTCACTCTGAGCCACCAGCGCATGCTGCCGGTCATGTGGAGGAAGAAAGCAGCGCTCAGGATTACCTTATTGAGCACAGCGGTAATATTCTGATTATTAATCCGCAGGGCAACTACCATGGCTTTATGGAAGGATCCATAAAGGCGGACAATATCAGTCGAGCTTATGAGTCAATTCGCTCCTCTTATCGTCCTTGAACAGGGAAGCTGTCGCTTATGCTGAGCGGTGGCGTTTCGCGGGACTAAGGTACAACAACAGAAAATATACGCATGCGGCGGCGACAATCGAAGGGCCGGCTGGCGTATCCCAGTAGTATGATAGCAACAGACCGCTTACTACGGACAGGCAGCCAATAACGCTCGCGCCTATCGCCATCTGTTCTGGATTTTGTGCCAGTCTTCTGGCCGCGGCGGGCGGAATAATTAACAGAGAAGTAATCAACAATACTCCAATTATCTTCATGGCCACTGCAATCAGCAACGCGATCAGGATAACCAGCAGAACATGCAGACGCTCGACAGCAACACCCTCTACTTTAGCTAACTCCTCGTGTACGGTCAGCGTCAAAAATTGATTCCAGAAAAAGAACAGGATCACAGCAACAAGGCTGGTACAGGCAATTATCCAGCTCAAGTCAACAGGGCTAACGGTTAACAGATCGCCAAATAAATAGGCATTCAAATTGATTTGCACGCGATCAGAAAACGACAGGATCAGTAATCCGAAGGCCAGCGTGCTGTGCGCAAGTATGCCCAGCAGCGTATCAGTAGAAAGGGATTTATTTCGCTGTAATCCGATCAGCAGTAGTGCAAAGACCAGGCAACTGGTGATGATCGCCAATTGTAATTGAATATCAAAAAGGATCGCTAATGCGATGCCGAGTAATGCTGAATGAGCGAGCGTATCTCCAAAGTAAGACATGCGGCGCCACACGACAAACGAACCCAATGGTCCGGCAACGACAGCGATAAAGAGCCCGGCAACCAGTGCGCGGAAAACAAAGTCAGGCATTTTTCTTCTCTATTATATTGCCGGTTATATCATGACGATGATTATGGTGGTGTGTATAAACAGCCAGGTTTGGTTCTCGCTTCCCGAACAATTCCAGATATGAGGGGTCTGCTGTCACATGCTCGGGTTTGCCTTGGCAGCAGATGTGCTGATTGAGGCAGATAACTTCGTCGGTGGTTGCCATGACTAAATGCAAATCATGGGAAATCATCAATACACCACAGTTATGACGGAAACGAATTTCATTGATCAATTGGTACAGTTCCGCCTGTCCCGCGACATCAACGCCCTGCGCGGGTTCATCAAGTACCAGCAATTGTGGCGACTGGATCAGAGCGCGGGCCAGCAGGACGCGCTGTAACTCACCCCCGGAAATAGCGCTGATCTGATGGCTCATCAAATGGCCAATTTTAACTTCGCGCAGCACCTCGTCGATTGAAGTCTGGCGAGCGTGCCGGGCAAGTTGCAGAAATCGTTTTACCGTCATAGGCAGGGTGGATTCGATATGCAGTTTCTGCGGCATGTAGCCTATGCGCAGTCCTGCTGCCCGGGTGACTGATCCGGTATGGGGTTGTAACAGTCCGAGGACAATGCGAACCAGCGTAGTTTTGCCGGCTCCATTAGGGCCGATCAAGGTGACCACCTGTCGTTGCCTTACCTGCAGATTCACCTGCTGGAGGACGTGGCGTCCGGAGAGATTGATGCCGATGCCGTTGGCACTGACCAGAATATCGTTATCCAAAACTGCGTTTCCTGTCTGTGGGTTCTGCGTCATAGCCAACAATGGTATATCATAACATCCCTTTCCAGTTGCAGTTAAAGCCCGACGATCATGCACAAACATATCAGATTATTTTTGAGCGTTTTTTGTTTCTCGTTCATGCCACTGGGCAATGCGCAGACGCAGCCTTCCGACGTGGAAGAGCGAATCGACATCAAAGTTGTTACTACAATCAAGCCGCTGCAATTGATCGTCAGTGCAATCACCGATGGGATTACTGCACCCGTGTTGTTGATTCCTGCGAACCAATCCTATCATCACTATACCTTGCGACCCTCCGCAGTTCGCACGCTCGATGATGCTGATCTTGTGGTCTGGGTCGGACCTGAGCTCGAAACGTATCTGGCTGGTCTGTTCGCGCAGGTAGAGACAAAAACTCAGGTGATACGGGCAATTCAACTGCCAGGTCTGCAGCGTCATGAGATAACTAAAGAGGCAGCTATCGCTGAGGATGGCGCGCATGATCATGATCACCCAGGCCAATTCGATGCCCATATATGGTTGGACACCAACAATGCCCTGCTGATTGCCGAGGCCGCAGCGCAGCATCTGTCTGTACTGGATCCAGCAAACACCAGCCGCTATACCAGTAATCTGGCGGCTTTCAGTGCCCGTCTGCAACAGACCTCGCAGGAAAATGCTGAGGCATTAGCCGTGCTCAAAGACCTGGACTATGCTGTGTATCACAATGCTTTTCAGTACTTCGAGAAGCAAAATGGTCTTCAGCACAAATTGGTATTTGTTACAGCCGAAGATATGCAACCCGGAGTCAGGCATATCATGGCTGTAAGAAATGCGCTGCAGCAACTCAGACCTGTGTGCCTGCTTGAGGATGTCACGACCAATCCGGCGACAGTAACCACGGTTCTCGGTGATTACAGCATAAATCGCGAACGAGTTGATTTGCTGGGTGAGAATCTGACACCTGGTCCCGAGGCTTATACCCAAATGCTAACGAACCTGGCCGACGTGTTTCAACGCTGCCTGGCACCCCGCTGATTATGGATAAATTGTATGGCTGCTGATTCCCCGCTGGTTCTGGTTGATGGCTCCTCCTATCTGTTTCGTGCCTTCCATGCCCTGCCGCCCCTGGTAAGCAGCAAAGGTCAGGCAACCGGTGCTGTTAAAGGGGTAATCAGCATGCTGCGACGTCTGAAGAAGGATTATCCGCACAGTCTTATTGCAGTAGTCTTTGATGCCAAAGGTAAAACCTTCCGCAATGACATGTATGCAGAGTATAAGGCTCACCGTCCCCCAATGCCGGATGAACTGGCCAGTCAGATTGAGCCCATCCTGAAGATTATCCGTGCGATGGGATTGCCCTTACTGATTATTGATGGGGTCGAAGCCGACGATGTAATTGGCACACTGGCCACTCAGGCAACTCGCGATCATCTGCATACGGTAGTTTCGACCGGCGATAAAGATCTTGCGCAGCTGGTCAGCGAGCATGTTGCGCTGATCAATACCATGACCAATGAATATCTGGATATTGAGGGCGTTAAAAAGAAGTTCTCGCTGCCACCAGAGCGTATCGTAGATTTCCTGGCGCTGTGCGGTGACAAGGCGGATAACATTCCAGGTGTCGCCGGGGTGGGTCCAAAAACAGCGGTGAAGTGGCTGCAGGAATACGGTTCAGTAGCGAATCTGGTGCAAAGTGCTGCCGAGATAGGAGGCAAGATCGGCGAAAAACTGCGCGAGAGCATCGACGATGTCTGGTTATCGTATGAACTGGCCACGATCAAACTTGATGTTGCCCTGGATGTCGATATCCACGAGCTGATTCCGGTAGCAGAAGATCAGCAGAAATTGATGAGCCTGTTCCGTGAACTCGAGTTCAGAACGTGGGTAACGGAGCTGGAGAGCCAGGGTGTGAACGCCAGTGTGGCAACCGCAAAGGCGGATCTCAGCGGGAGCTCAGACTTACCCGCGAGCGCAGCCGTTGAAATGCAGCCTCTGGACCAGGTTGCTTATCAGATTGTTCTGGATCAACAAATGCTTGAGAGCTGTATTGCAAACCTGCAGAGAGCGGGTCGTTTTGCTCTTTCTCTGGAAACAGATGGTGCACATTTTATGGAGGCATGCATCATCGGGATTGCAGTATCAGCAGCTGCGGGTAGCGGCTGGTACATTCCGCTGGCCCATGACTCGCTCGGCGCCCCTCAGCAACTGGATCGTCAGCAGACCCTGGAAAGGCTGCGACCGCTGCTGGAAAGTAAACGCATCCATAAATACGGACATGACTGCAAGTTCCTGACGCACGTGCTGCAGAATTACAATATTACTCTGGGCGGGTGCAAATTCGACACCCAGCTGGCTTCGTATGTGCTGAACTCGGTGCTTATCGGTCACCAGCTTGCCAGTATTGCTGAGTATTATCTGCAGTTGCAGCCGGCAGCTCTGGTGTTATTGCAGGGCAGTGGACGCAATAAACTGGTGTTTAGTCAACTGGATGTCAGTGGAACGGGTATCTATGCCGCTCAGAAAGCTGACATGCTGATGCGGCTCACTGACTGTTTAAATGCAAAACTGGAGGCTACCGGCCAGCTGGCCGGGGTTTTCAAGTATTTTGAAATGGCGCTTTATCCAACACTGCAGCGCATGGAGCGCAACGGCATCATGGTCGACCCGGATCTGCTGGGCAAACATAGCCAGATGCTGGCACTGAGACTGATTGAGTTGGAGCGGGAAGCTTACAAACTGGCAGGTGAAGAATTTAATCTGGGTTCGCCAAAGCAACTGCAGACGATATTCTACGATAAGTTAAAGTTGCCGATACTCAAGAAAACGCCTAAAGGGCAACCTTCAACTGCTGAGCCGGTATTGCAGGAACTTGCCCTTGAGTATGAGCTACCGCAATTGATCATGGAACATCGTGGTCTGAGCAAGCTTAAATCTACGTATACGGACAAGCTGCCACTGGAGATAAACAAACGCACCGGTCGCATTCACTCCTGTTTTCAGCAGGCCGTGGCCGCCACTGGCCGTCTTTCCTCCACTGACCCGAACCTGCAGAACATCCCAATTCGCACCCCGGAAGGTAGAAAAGTACGCCAGGCCTTTATCGCACCTGTCGGATACAAGCTGCTGGCAGCAGATTATTCCCAGGTTGAACTTCGGATAATGGCCCACCTGTCTCAGGATCAGGGTCTGTTGCAGGCATTTGCGAACGCGCTGGATGTGCACAGAGCAACAGCTTCCGAAGTTTTTGGGGTCCCTCTTGCAGAAGTCAGTTCCGAACAGCGACGGCGGGCAAAAGCGATTAATTTCGGCTTGATTTACGGGATGTCAGCCTTCGGTCTCGCAAAGCAACTGGGAATTGATCGCAGCGATGCCCAGCATTATGTAAATCTGTATTTTGAGCGCTATCCCGGCGTCAAAGACTATATGGATCAAACCAAAGCACTGGCCGATGAACAGGGCTACGTGGAAACTCTGTTTGGTCGACGTCTTTATCTTCCGGATATTCGAGCCGCTAATGGCATCTTACGCCAGGCTGCGCAGCGCACAGCAATTAATGCGCCCATGCAGGGTAGTGCTGCAGATATTATCAAGCGCGCGATGATCGACATTGATCACTGGCTGACTGCCGGGGTGCTGGATGCGCGGTTGGTGCTGCAGGTGCACGATGAATTGATATTTGAAGTGGCCGAACGTGATGCGGATCTGCTTGCGGATGGTGTACGTTTTCGGATGGCCACAGCAGCAGCACTGGATGTGCCACTGGTGGTCGACATCGGGTTGGGGAATAACTGGGATGAAGCTCACTGATTCTCACTGATGTGTGGCAGGCGGTTCCTCAGCAGACTCGCTGCTGACTGAGACTGTAAGCCACTCATCAAGCCTGGCTACCAGGCCTTCGACACCGGTTTTGTGCAGTGACGAAAACAACTGAACAGTAATGCCAGGATTGTCTTCAAGCAGCTTGCGGGCGGACAATAGTGCATTTTGCGCGGCACCCCGCTTAAGCTTATCCGACTTGGTCAGCAGCACATGCAGAGGTAATCCAGTCTGTCGCGCCCAATCGATCATCATTAAATCAAATTCTTTAAATACATGACGGATGTCGGTAAGCAGGATCAGCCCTGCCAGTGCTTCGCGCTGATTAAGGTATTGCTCCAGGTGTCGCTGCCACTGGTTCTTAACCACCATTGGAACTTTCGCGTAACCATACCCAGGCAGATCGACCAGATATCTGCCTTCGGCGACGCCGAAAAAATTGATTAGCTGCGTGCGGCCGGGTGTCTTACTGATACGGGCAAGCCGGGTCTGATTAGTCAGGGTATTGATCGCGCTGGATTTGCCCGCGTTTGAGCGGCCAGCAAAGGCAACCTCGCGCAAACTGTCCTGAGGGCAATCATCCAGACCAACAGCGCTGGTAGCAAAAGTAGCAAGTTTGTAGTTCATAACAGCAATGTCTTGGCAATACGGCAGTCAATAGGATTCGTAAGTTGTCTCTTATACATCGGGCGGCTCCCTAGATACAGCAAGTTCATTCGCAGTGCAAGCTTGCGCTCGTAGAGTAGCGCGCATTATTACGCTATACTCCTTCGCCGTTCGGTCTGTAGAAGCCGGGTTTCCCGGATCCCGGATGTTTGACCTGTTGTTTTCAATATTATTGGCGATAACTCTGAGCAATCAGAACTATAGGAAAGTTGAATTATTCATGAAAAAACTAATGATTTCCCTGGCTTCAATTGTGCTTATGTCTGCGTGGAGCAGTGCGGGTTATGCGGCTGCTGATCCGGCTGCCGGTGCGAATAAAGTCGCTGTGTGCAGCGCCTGTCACGGCACCGATGGCAACAGCAGTATTGCAGAAAATCCAAAGCTGGCGGGGCAGAATGCGGCCTATACCTACAAGCAACTCCTCGACATGAAAAGTGGTGCCAGAGTAGTAATCCAGATGACTGGCCTGCTCAATAATATGAGCGAGCAGGATATGATGGATATAGCTGCCTTTTATGCCATCCAGGAAATGGGGCTGGAGGGCGCGGATCCTGATCTGGTTGAGCTGGGTCGCACCATTTACCGAGCGGGCATCAGTGACCTCGGTGTTGCCGCATGTTCAGCCTGCCATTCGCCAACAGGCAAGGGCAATCCGCAGGCAGGGTTCCCGGCGCTGGGTGGGCAGCACAGTCAGTACACGTCAAACCAGCTGAGATCTTTTCGGGCAGGCGAGCGGATGAATGATGGCGACACCGCACCTATGCGTGTTGTCGCTGAGCGTCTGACGGACAAAGAAATCGAAGCACTGGCGAGTTATTTGTCTGGCTTACATTGATAATTTCACTGCTTAGACAAAGTCGGTAATATTTGGCGACCGAGACGGTCTTCTGGTAGTGTTTACCAAAAGATCACAAAGCTAAATTCCAAGGAGTAGAAAATGGTTGGTCGGATAAGCAAACAGATTCTTATGTTCGTACTGCTGGCACCTTTGGCTTTCACTGCTGTTGCGCAGCCCGAAAAATACGTCGCAGGCACGCATTACACAGTTCTTAATACGCCGGTTAAAACTAATGACGCGCAAAAAATCGAAGTAATCGAGGCGTTCTGGTACGGTTGCGCCCATTGTTTCCGCTTCGAGCCACTGGTTGAAAACTGGCATGCGAATGCCCCGGCAGATGTCGATTTCATCCTGCTGCCAGCGGTCTGGGACCCATTAATGAAAGTGCACGCACAGGCGTTTTACGCTGCAGAAGCAATGGGTGCGCTGGATAAACTGCACACACCCATTTTTAATGCGATTAATATGGAAAGAAATCGTCTGCAGAATGAAAAACAATTGACTGAACTGGTCACCAAACACGGGGTAAGCGAAGCTGATTTTCTGCAGGCCTTTAACTCGTTTTCGGTGCGCACCAAGGTGAATCAGGTCGATCGCAAGATGAAGGACTACCAGATTCAGAGCACGCCGAATATGATTGTAAACGGCAAGTACCTGGTGGTTAATAATCAGGCAGTGCTGACGCAACAGGACATGCTGGATGTGGTGGATTTCCTGGTAGATCGGGAACGACTGGCTGAATAACGAGCAGCACAACAAATCATGCGGGGATGGGAAAGTTCAAAGTTGAGCTCTTGCATCCACGCTGGTGAAAAAATTTAAGCTGGACAGCGCCCTCCAGGACTTCGCAAATTGCCCGGTAGCTTAACCCTTCACGCCTGTTCACGGATCAGCTCATCAGATTGATACAACAAATTGCTGTCAGATCTGTGGTGCAGCGGAGTATCCTGATCTTCGACTTAATCTTAATTTTAAAACGGTGCTGCCCAGACTCAGACTTTATGGCTGTTAAACAGGACAAAGTAGAGAGATGCAGATTTCCCAAAACCCCTAAATCATGCCGGGCATTCGGAACTACTCAGCATTTTTCCGTATAATCCGGGGTCAGAAGTTACTTGCCGCACAAACTATGTAAAGAAGCCTGGACTATGTCATTGATAACCCCTGGGATATACAGTTGGCGAGAAAGGCTGAGGCAAGGCTTGCCGGAGCGTTTCAAGGCAGTCTTTGAGATCAGCGCAAAAAATAATCTCCTCAAGCAGGTAAACATCCTGCTGCTGGTGTTCAATGACCGTCTTTACAATCTAAATAATGGTACCTGGCGCACTCTTGATATTAACGCCACGCGTGCGGATCCCTCGCAGATGGCCGCAGCTGCGGCCGAATTGTTGCAGCCATCGAACAACTCCCATGGCGTTCTGTTATTGCTGCCGGCTCACGAATTTTTAGCAACTACCGCAACCTTGCCAGGGGTCGGGCGCGACAGTATGAAGGCTGCATTGCAACTGCAATCGCATGCGCTGTTGCCTGGCTATGAAGCGGATCTGGCTCTGGCGGTAAATATTCACGAGCATAAAACTGATTCTCCGGATGTAGCTATCTGGATCACCGAACAGCGTATGAACGAATTGTTCAGAGCATTTTCGGATAGAAACATGCTGCTTGCTGCGGTCATGCCGCGCATGCTCGCCTGTGCTGCAGACGGTGGCGATGTAGTGATTGAGGATAGTGACTTGCATACACTCAGTCGCATCCATTACCGTAATGGTGTAGTCCTTAGCTGGCTGCAAACCAGCCGCATCGACCTGAAACAGGACGCCTTTTTGCAGCAGTGGCAGCAGCTCAGCCAGGCTGACGATGTTCGCGCAGCCGACAATATGAATTTTGCCAGCGCAGAAGATTATCTGGCGATGTCCGAACAAATTGTTGCCGATCGAGAATACAGTTTTATACCGGCGGGCGCTGAAGCGCTCAAGAGCCAGCTTCAGAAAGGCAAACGCATCGGCATATTTGCTGCAGCTGCGGTGCTGGTGGTGCTGATCGGTTTGGTGCCATTCTTAATGCAATCCATACAGGCCCGCAGCTTGCTGGCAACGCTTGAGCGCCAGCAGGAAATGGCGAACAATGCACGTTCGGACCGTGACGTAGTGCGAGCCTTCGAGCAGGAGTGGGGTGCGTTTACAGAATTTCCTCGTCAGGACTTGAACAATACATTGCTTAGGCTTCAGGAAGTGATCAGCCCCGGGGTACTGGCCTCGCTGGAAGTAGACGAGGGGTTTATCAAACTGGAAGGTGACAGCCCCGATCCACAGAGTCTGCTGGAGCAACTGGAACAGACTGAGATATTTACTGAAGTAGACTTTGCGCGTGCCACCAGCAATACGCGTTACTTCATTGATCTGCGTATGAGCACAGTAGATTTTCCTGCGTATAAACAACGGTACTTTCCTGATGTTCGTTAATCCTGTGATGCTAAACCTGTTGCAATGGGACCTTTATGACCAGGCGTGAAAAAAGCATTCTCTATGCTGGTGCTGCAGTTGTGGTGCTGATGGTCTTGTTAAGGGGCTTGCCTGTTGCTGGAGAAATATATGCAGAGCGCAAGGAAACGATTGCCCTCATCCGGGATGACATAGCCCGCGAACAGAATCTCACGGCAGCAACAGAAGATTGGCGAACACGCAGAGACGATATAGAAAACCGTTTCGCCCAGCTTCAGACGCAGGTGTTTGAAACCAGCACCCTGCCCTTGTTGACCGCGAATCTCCAGCGCATGGTGCGCCAGTATGCGAATGATGCCAGTGTTTCCATTACTTCTACCAAACTGGCTGAGCCATTGGAAACGGATGGCTGGCTGCTGGTAGAACAGGAGCTTTCATTCACCATGGATAATCAGAGCAACAGCCTTGGTTTCCTGCGTCGATTGGAAGAATCGCAGCCCTGGCTGGGCGTAACCAGCTTTACGATGCGACGGAATCGAAATCAATATTCCGGATCCGTCACAGTAGTTGGTTTCAGCCGCAGCGGCTCTGAACAGGGCACTCAAATGAGTCAGGCTGCGGCAGTGAGGAATAGATAATGGCGGTTGCACAAACCAGCGTTACTCTTCCGGTATTCAGTCAGTTGCTGGAACCAGCGGGCATTGCACCCGCTCAGGATTTTGAAAAATCAGCCAACCTTGTCTGCGAAACTCTGCCCGATCTGGAGCTGCGTGCACGCATTCGATTTATTCTCGATGAACAGGTCAATTTCCGCCTCGGTGCCAGCGACGAAGTACGGCGCCTGATCCGCTACTGGCGTGCTGAGTTATCGCCCACCATCGATAGCGCCGATGACATATTTGTATCGGGATTCGAGGATGACGAAGAGCTCAAAGACATGGCCTCTGAGGCACCGATAATCCGCCTGGTTAATCACCTGTTTGCGCGGGCTCTCGATTTAAACGCCAGCGATATTCACTTTGAGCCAAATGAAGATCACCTTGATATTCGCTGCCGGGTAGACGGCATCATGACCAGAATTGAAAGATTGCCCATTAAAATTCATACGGCAGTAGCATCACGCCTTAAATTGATGGCACGGCTCGATATCGGTGAAAAACGTCTGCCCCAGGACGGTCGCATCGATTCGCGTATAGGTAATAAACAGCTTGATATGCGCGTCTCTACATTGCCGGGCATGCACGGTGAATCTATCGTGCTGCGTATTCTTGATCGCAGCGATACCGCTGTTAGCCTGCAGCAGCTGGGAATGCCGGAAAATATATTGAAAACCTGGCAGCGACTCATTACTCAGCCACACGGCATGATTTTGATCACAGGACCTACCGGCAGCGGCAAGACTACAACGCTGTATGCCACGCTGGAAAAAATTAACAGTGAAAAGCAGAAGATAATTACCGTTGAAGATCCGGTGGAATATCAGTTGGAGGGAATAACTCAGATTCAGGCGAATGCCAGTATCGGTTTGAACTTCGCAGCAGGCCTGCGCTCTATTGTTCGCCAGGATCCTGATGTATTGATGGTGGGTGAGATACGCGATCATGAGACGGCTGAGATATCCATTGAATCAGCCCTCACCGGCCACCTGGTATTTTCAACGCTGCATACCAATGATGCGGCAGGAGCGGTGACGCGGCTGCAGGATATGGGTGTGGAAAGTTATTTGATCAGCTCCAGTCTGCTGGCTATTCAAGCACAGCGGCTGGTGCGACGCGTATGCACGGACTGTGGTCATGAGTACCCACTGACTGACGATGAGGCTGCTGTGCTGGAGATCAGTAAAGCGGATTACCCTCATGTACGACGCGGCGCTGGATGTGAACGCTGCGCTGGTACCGGTTACCGCGGACGCATCGGGCTTTATGAATTACTGGTTATGTCCGACACACTGCGGCATGAAGTCGCCACGGGTGCAGACGCCAATGTGATCCGGGCGCAGGCCGTTAAAGAAGGGATGAAAACCCTGCGTCAGGATGCGTTGGAGAAACTTGCGGCAGGATTAACGACACCAGAAGAAGTGGTCCGGGTGACGAGAGCGCTATGAGTGCAGGCTATTATAAATATCAGGCATATGATGCTGGGGGCAAAATACAGACCGGTCAGATCAATGCTGAATCCGAACGAGAAGCACTGAAGATATTGCAGGGCAAGAAATTGACGACGGTCAAGATTTCTCGCACTGATCAGAGCGAGACTCAAACTACCCGCAGGAAGAAAGTTAAAACCACAGATCTGCTCGATTTCACCACCGGCCTGTGTACGTTGATCGATGCCAGAGTACCAATCGATAGAGCCTTAAGGTTGTTGGAAGGCATTACGGAATCACCGGCAATGCGGCAGTTGGTGGTGACCATTCGACGTGATGTTAAAGAGGGCAAGAGTTTGGCTGAGGCTATGGAGTCGCGGCCTGATGTATTTTCGAAGATGTATGTAAATATTGTGCGAGCGGGCGAAGAAGGCGGCATCCTGCACAAATTGCTGCCGGATCTTGCCAGCTTTCTGGAAACAGCCGCCAATACAAGGCAGGCGATTATTTCAGCAATGGTTTATCCAATAGTGCTGCTGATAACCGGCATCGTTTCGGTAGCGTTACTGCTGATATTCGTGGTGCCACAGTTTGCCATTATGTTTGAGGATTCCGGCACACAGATTCCGGCATCAGCTGCATTTTTATTGGCCTTGAGCTCGTTTCTACAAAGCTATGGCTACCTGTTCATTGTCGCGATAGTTGCATTAGTCGTCTGGTGGAAGTGGCTTGATAAAAACCCATCGACCAGACTGAAAAAAGACAATTTTCTATTGTCTTTACCGTTGCTCGGCTTGTTGTTGTTGTATAAGGATTGTGCGATTTTCGCCCGTACACTGGGTGCCTTGCTGGAAGCCGGCATCCCGTTGATTCGTGCTTTGCGGGTTGCCCGGGAAGTGGTTGCTAATACTGAGCTGACCCGGCATCTAAAGCAGGTGGAGGATGATGTTCGTGGTGGTGCAGGACTTGGGCTGTCGCTGGAGAGAACCAACCGGTTCCCTACGTTGCTTCACCAGTTGGTCGCTGTGGGAGAGGAATCAGGGCGCACTGGCAGTATTTTGCTCAAAACCGCAGCCACGTTTGATACTTATGTGAAGAACCAGATGCAGAGTCTGGTAGCGGCTCTGCAACCGGCATTGATTTTGTTTCTGGGCATTGCTGTAGGCGGGATTACCATTACCATGCTCTCAGCTGTGTTCAGCATGAATGCAGTAGAATTTTAAAAATCAGCGTTTGAACTAATAGAAGGAATTCATGTTTTGAACGGACTTGCACTGAATACCTATGGCCTGAATGCCTGCGCATTGAATGCCTATGCAAAGACGCCGCTAGTACTCATTTCGCTGGCGCTGATGCTGGCGGCTTGTGCTTCTACTGATTCAAACCCAGGCGGACAGACTGCTGCTCCCGCTGCAGGCAGCGCTTCTGCGCAGACGCAAGCGATAAGCAGAGCAGCCAGCCCTTCTGCAGCTCAGCTCATTGTCGATGACAATCAGGCGCAGCAAGCGCTGGCAGAACAGCAAGCCCTGCTCGATGAAATCAATCGCGATGGCAGCGCAGCAGCGCCTTCGGGTTATCGTGAAACGGCTCCTGTGCCTGTGCAGATAGCTGGTGATGATGTCGTACAACTTAATTATGAGCAGGCGCAATTGCGTCTGGTGCTGGAAGAGCTCGCTGATGCACTGGATATTTCTATTATTATTGATCCGACCATTGCGGATACCGTCAGTATCAGGACCGATGCAGAACGACCCTTGCGCCGAGCGGATATCTGGCCATTAGTTCGTCTGCTGACCCAGCAGGCTGGCGTAAGTCTGGAGCGCATTGGGAACATTTATTATGCGCGTAAAGCCGGTTCCACCCTGCCCCAGGAAATTTCCAGCGCCGGTCAGGTCGGCAACAGCACTGCCGGCACCGTAATGCAGATTACGCCCCTGACCCATATATCAGTGGCATCGGCGTTGGAGTTATTAACTCCGTTGGTGGAACCGGCGGGCACTATTGTAAGGATATCTAACAACAATACTCTGGCCATTACAGCCAGCCCTGAGCAGCTGAGTCGCACCAATGAGCTGCTGAGAATTGTCGATGCCGATCCCTTTCGGAATCAGGGTATACAGCTGTATCCCTTAAAAAATGCCAATGCCGCTGATATTGCAACTGAATTGACCGATATTCTCAGTATGATAGAGGGTAACTCGCCGGCTTATCAGGTAAAGGGTCTGGAGCGTATCAACTCCCTGCTGGTGACCGCACCCGCATCAAGAGGATTTACTGAAATTGCCCGCTGGATTCGAATTCTCGACGCAGATCGCCAGGAGCAGGCGGAGCAATTATTTCTTTACCGGGTTAAAAATCTGAGTGCGCTTACTCTGGCTGAAACGTTAACCAGTGTGTTCAGACTGGATGAGGCAGAAACTGCCCGTCTGGATAATGTTGCACTGCGCAATCGTAACAATGCCAATGGGTCCGCTCAGGAGGCCCGGCAGATAACTGAGACTTTTAGCGGACCGGATGGTGAGCCCATAGTCCGTACCCAGACCACGCCAGTAAGCAGCGCGGCTGGAGCGATCCCATCCATGGTGGTGTCGGCCGATTTGAATGTTTCTATCGTTGCTGATGAGGCCACCAACAGCTTGTTGATCCGCAGTAATCCACGCGATTACCGGCAATTGCTGACGACCATCACCCAGCTCGATGCGGTGCCTTTGCAGGTTATGATCAACGCGGTGATTGCCCAGATTACCCTGACTAACGATACCCGTTTTGGAGTTGACTGGTCCCGAATCTCAGACTCATCTTCGGTGGCTACAGAGTTTCTGCCGCAACCTGCAGGCAGTCTGGGTGGCTTGCTGTTTACGCGATCATTCCTTGATGGTGCCGCCCGAGTGGAAGCCACGCTGGAAGCGATCGCAGTAGATAACGATGTCCGGCTACTGGCCAGACCGTCACTGACGGTAATCAATAACCAGGAAGGGCTTATCCAGATTGGTTCAGAAGTTCCAGTGCAGTCAGGTCAGGAAACCACCGTGGGTGGCACCACAATCCGCAACATCAGCTATCGGCCTACCGGAATTGAACTTACCATCACCCCACGCATAAATGATGATGGTGTTGTTAATCTCACCATAGCGCAGGCACTTTCGTCTGTTGATGCGGATACCGGAATCGATGGCAACCCGATCTTCCAGAACCAGGAAATCAGTACAACCGTGGTCGTTAGAAATGGCGATAATGTTGTCCTTGGCGGATTGATCCAATCGGACAATGGTGATTTGAATACCGGAGTTCCCGGTCTCAGTCGCGTGCCCTTGCTGGGTCGGCTGTTTTCTTATAGACAGAACCTGAGTGAGCGCCGGGAACTTTTTATCGTATTACGCCCCGAAATTGTAAATTTGAATGATCAGGATGGTGCTCAGTATCGGGAAATATTGCGGCGCTTCGAATTGGTGGCAGAAATAATTGATGAGCCGGTCTTGTAGATTTTATCCGAGCCTGTCAGCTTCATACCTGTATGGATTTAAAGAGGACTTTACAATGAAATCGGGATACACCCTGCGCAAGTCTCGTGGTTTCACCATTATTGAATTGCTTATCGTTATGGCCATTCTGGGCATGCTGGCGGTAATGGTTGCGCCGAATCTGTTCAGCAAAGCTGACAGCGCCCGGCGTGATGCTGCGCTTTCGCAGATTTCCGGAGTGGGTTCAGCACTTGCCGCACACCGTTTGGACGTTGGCCAGTATCCGGATTCGCTGGAGGGTTTAATGACTAATACTACCGGCCGTTCCACCTGGGATGGGCCCTATATCCGCAATGCGGTGCCCAAAGATCCCTGGGGCAACGACTATTATTACACCTCAACCGGCAGTCAATACACGCTCATTTCCTACGGTGC
>JBDNGQ010000119.1:0-6040 GCA_041689205.1 Pseudohongiellaceae bacterium
CTAGCTCATAACTCAGAAGGGCATCTTGATAAGAAACTGGGCAATACAATTCTCGGGGCTGTTTTAGATGTAACTGCAGCAGCATACGGCATAAACACACAAGGTGCCTTTTCTGATGCGACTTCGAGAATGTTTTCTCAGGAGTTTGAAAGGGAAGCTGATTATGTCGCTATGTATATGCTCTCTAAGGCAAGCGTGCCCACAATTGAAGCGGCAAATTTTTGGAGGCGCATGTCAGCAGAGTACCCCGGAAGCATAAAGGGTTCATTTAGTGCATCTCATCCAGCAAGCGCTGAACGTTATCTAAATATTGAGGCTACGGATTTGGAAATAAGAAATAAAATAAATTCTGGCTCTGCTTTAATGCCTGAGAGGAAATAAAGAATCAAGAGGTTTTCCTGGTACTGATAAGTTGAAACTTCTCCATCTTGATGCGACGTAAAAAAAGCTTGCACCAGCGCGGTCAGTAACGCGCCCCGCAAACTGCAAAGCCAGAGATACAAGATGCATGACTTGGTGCAACTCGAAGTACGATCGGGTTCGGTTCGGTGCTCGGTGGGGAAAAAGCCGTTGCAGTTCTTCGGCTTGAGGGCAACCGACCGGTTCGGTGGACGCAGAACGGTATTGACAAGTTAACTACTCGAATCGAAAAAACTGCTATTACCAACTACTATATCGCCACCGCCTTTTCCCAAGACGTAAAGGCACGCTGCCTGAAATCTCGATAGTTCTGGGCGGAAAGATGGTGACGCCCCAAATTGAATAAATTTGAGACAGCGGAATGAACATCCAAGAGCCGCTGTGCTTGCGCTATCGACTTGAACCTTCTCATACCCCGTTCTCTAACCCTCGTGGGTTGATGCGAAAGCTCGGCACGATTGTTGGCGTAGGCTCTCCAAAGGTAATGCAGCTTGCCACGTATCTTCACGAACACTGCATCGATGAACAACATGTCGCCGTAGCCCTGATATTCTCATCTCAGTCGCCGGGCATAGTCAGGCCCGAACTTGTTGCACCAAAGGCGGATTGCTTCGTAGCTGACAGTGATGCCTCTTTCCGCCAGAAGGTCTTTGACGTCGCGGTGACTCAGGTTGAATCGATGGTAAAGCCAGACGGCATACCGGATGATTTCACCGGGGAAACGGAGTCGTTCGTACATTCTTGATAATTTCGTGCTGGAATTCTGGCAGAAGAAGCGTTGATTTGTCAGTTCCTTCCAACAAGCTCATGGAAATCCAACAGTCTTTGCAGTAAAATTTCCCACTAAAATACTCAACTATTCTAACCCACTCTAATCACAAGGTTTTTTGTCTTCAACACCAAGGTACATACATGTCTACAGTCGCAGATCTAATAGCCGTAAGCTCGGAAAAGCCAGTTTACCCGCAAACCAAGTCTAAGTGGTTCGGAAAGGCGGCCGACGCTAAGAAGTTGCGCCTGGTGTTCAGTTTCTACTCCCCCGATGGCAACGAAGTGGCCATGCCCTTGGCCGCCATGTCTGCCTACCTCAAGCGCGACTTCCCGTGGGTAGAGGTCATCCTCAAGCCCATCCTGATCGTGCGTGATGAGGTGGCCTACAATCCCGAGAACTATGCACGCAGCATCCTCGAGCTCAAGCCCGATGTGATCGCGTTCTCCGTGATGAGCCCGCATTGGTACCCGATGGAACCCTATTTCGAGGTCCTTAAGTCCATGCAACCGGAATTGCCGATCTGCATCGGCGGCTATCAGGCCATGCTCTCGCAAGAGCAGACTATCCAGAACCCCAATGTCGACTTCATCTGCGTGGGCGACGGCGAATACGCCATCGGCAATCTCATGCAGTTCCTGCGTGGCAGCAAAGACGGTGCTGTGGACGGCATGTGGGAGAAGCTCAACGACGGCGAAGTGTTCCGCACCGAACCACACCAGATTGGCGACCTCGCATCCTTGCCATTCCCCGATTACGACATCTTCGAGAAAGACGGCAACTTTGATGATGTGAACACCTCCATCTTCGGTCCGAAAGAGAAGGTCGTTCTGCCGGTGATGACTGGCCGCGGCTGCCCCTATCGCTGCACCTATTGCTGCAATACTCCGCTGCTGGACGCCTGGAAGGTCAAGAAAGAATTCTTGCGTAAATATGACCCTGAAGCCATGGTCACCGAACTGATTCGCCTGCGCGATCGTTACAACGTAGGCTACTTCGAGTTCTGGGACGAGCTGTTCCTGTCTAATCTCAAGTTTGTGCATGCCTTCTTCGCGATCTATAAGGAGCGCATCGGCTTGCCTTTCTCCATCAACTCCCGCGTGGAGGTGATGAACGAGAAATTCTGTGCCGAGGCTAAAGAGGCGGGCTGCCACACCATTTGGTTCGGTATTGAGAGCGGTGACGAGACCTATCGTTCCACCATGCTGGGCCGCAAGATGAAGAACGCGCAAGTGATAGAGGCAGCCAGGGCCTGCAAGGCGGCGGGCATCAATCGCCTGACCTTCAACATCGTCGGCATGCCGCTGGAAACAGCGGAGAATATGCGCCAGACGCTGGAACTGAACCGTCTCATCGCACCCGAGTTTTTCTTCTTCTTCCCCTATATCCCGCTACGTGGCACGCCATTGTATGAGCGCGCCAAGGCCGAAGGCCTGTTGCTGACCACGAAGAGGAACTTGCACTATCTCTCTGCCGCCAACGACAAGCAGTTCTCTTTGAACATGAAGGAGCAACCCGAGCTTCTTTCGGCCGAGCAGTACAACGAAATCTGTCAGGAGATGCTGGTTTTCCAAGAGAGCAATAACCGTTTGAGCTTTGCCGATGACGAAGGGGTTGAGCAGTTAGCCAGTGTGGAAGACAAGAGCTTCAGCTTGGTGGACGACGAGCAGAAAGCAGCCTTCGCGGAACGTAAGTACGAGGCATATCCCGTGGAGATGTTCGAACCGATTGCAGCAGCGCAAGCCGAGAACAGCAGCGGCATTATCTCTGGTATTCGCGGCCTGTTCCGCAGCCCTTAAGCGCTCTGAACCGTGCCGAGCCATGCGTGAAAATCAATGTCGCCAGCCGTCGATTTGTGAACGAAAATTAGTAAGATGTCGCCTGAACGCGATGTCATGACGGTTCTTTTTGGGGTGGATTCAACGTCGAAGTGCAACGCCTGATGGTGGTTTGGTGTAGCGTATCGACATTATCTTTCGGCTTTGCCGCAAGAAGCGCGACACGATGGCGTGCCCAAGCTACAATGCAGCCATCCATCCACCAGCAGCAACAGTGTCCCTAAACTCTGATGACCACCCTCACTCGCCGCAGCTCCATCCCCGTCCGCGTTGGCTCCGTTACCGTGGGCGGAACTGCGCCGGTGGTTGTGCAATCGATGACCAATACTGATACGGCTGATATCGTATCGACTGTGGCGCAAATCAAAGCGTTGGCGCGCGCTGGGTCGGAGCTGGTGCGCGTCACAGTGAATACCGATGAAGCTGCAGCGGCGGTGCCATATATTCGCGATCAACTAGCGAGAATGAATGTCCATGTTCCCATCGTGGGCGATTTTCATTTCAATGGGCACAAACTACTTAAAACGCATCCGGCTTGCGCAGAAGCATTGGCCAAGTACCGCATCAATCCGGGCAACGTCGGGTACGGCAGCAAACGCGATCTGCAATTTGCGGAGATGATTGAAGTTGCCTGCGCCAACAACAAACCAGTACGCATCGGCGTCAACTGGGGCAGTCTCGACCAGGATTTACTCACGCGCTTGATGGATGACAACTCCAAACAGGCCGAGCCACTTAACGCTAACGATGTGATGCGCGAAGCACTGGTCGTATCCGCACTCGACAGTGCCGAGCGTGCCGAACAATTGGGACTCGCCCATAATCGTATCCTCATTTCCTGTAAAGTCAGCGGCGTGCAAGATTTAATTGCGGTATATCGCAACCTTGCCAAGCGTTGCGATTACGCGCTGCACTTAGGGCTCACCGAAGCAGGCATGGGCTCAAAGGGCATTGTCGCCTCCACTGCGGGCATGGCCGTGCTGTTACAAGAAGGCATTGGCGACACGATTCGCGTCTCGCTCACACCAGAACCCAACGGCGATCGCACCAACGAAGTCATCGTTGCACAGGAGATACTGCAAACGATGGGGCTGCGTTCATTTATGCCCATGGTGATTGCGTGTCCCGGCTGTGGTCGCACAACGTCAACGTACTTCCAAGAGCTCGCGCAAAAGATTCAAAATCACATCCGCCATCAAATGCCGAAGTGGCGTAAGCATTATGTCGGCGTGGAAGATATGACGGTAGCGGTGATGGGCTGTGTGGTAAATGGTCCCGGCGAAAGCAAGCACGCAAGCTTAGGCATCAGCTTACCGGGTACGGGCGAACGACCCGTTGCACCCGTCTATATCAATGGCGAAAAAGGCCCCACGCTCAAAGGCGAGCACATCGCCGAAGAATTTCAAGCGCTTGTTGATGACTACGTCGTTAAACACTATGTAAGAAGAGCGACATCATGAGTGAGCTTAAAGAGCAAAGTTGTAAACCCCCTGCGAAGGTAACATCGCACCGCACTCCGTGTCCGCATTGTACGCAGTCAAGGTCGTGAGTCGACTGTCTTCAACCGGGCCGCCCACAGTGAAGTTCTAGAAACTTTGCCACTCGCGTGCTTCGATCCTGAAGGCCGCATGGACTGGATCGTCGAAGTAGCAGCCGATCCCTGTGCCACGGATGCCCGCCTCTTCGGCTTCAAGATAAAGCAGCTGGCTCACCATGCCAGCCGCCCAGCACCAGCACCGTAAACGTAAAGTCGATGTACGTGGCGTGCATGTAGCTGCCGTTCCACGACACAGTCCATTCGGGCACGGGCTTCACGAAGATATTCCATCTGCCCTTTTTTGTGCAAAATTCAGGTTAAATACCATAAAAAATGCAATATGGTTTTTAAAATTGCATTGCTGATTTTTTTCTACTGCCCGGAGAGGTGCTCCTTCATCCAGTTGATCAGTCCCCCCCTGAGCAAGAACTGCACTTGTCGCGGCGACATGTTGTGGCGCACCTGAAACGTCTGCTGGCGCGTAACGTTCTCAACCAACAGATTGCCCCCCGCTACGAGCACGCGCCGCAGGTCGGACAAGCGCAACACGTCACCGGTCTGAATGCCATCGTAGTCAGCAATATCGATGAAGGTCAGCGGCAGCACGCCGAAGTTAATCAGGTTTTGTGAGTGGATCCGCGCGAAGCCCTTGGCCAGGACTGCGCGCAGCCCAAGGTACTGGGGGCCCAGCGCGGCATGCTCGCGGCTCGATCCTTGTCCGTAATTGCTCCCGCCCACCACCACGTGGCCCTTCACATGTTTGGCTCGCGCGGCGTAGGTGTGATCGATCCTGTCGAAGGAGAACTCAGCGATTCTGGGAATGTTGCTGCGGAACGGCAGCACCCGCAAGCCTGGCGGCATGATCTCGTCGGTGGAAATGTTATTCGCCACCTTGAGCAGCACCGGCACTTCGATCTCATCCGGCAGCGGCTCGAAGGTTGGCAGCGAAGCGATGTTCGGGCCCTTCACGAGGGCCACTTGGCGCGCCGCCTCCAGCGGCAACGGCGACATAAACATCTCGCGGTTGATGATCGGGTTGTCGGGATCAGCGATGCGTGGGTAGGGGATGCCGAGCGTGCGCGGGTCCGTAATCACGCCGGTGAGCGCCGACGCCGTAGCGGTCTCCGGGCTGACCAGACAGACCTTGTCCTCGCGCGTGCCGGAGCGGCCGGGGAAGTTGCGCGGTACCGTGCGCAAAGAGAGTTCATTGGTGGCCGGTGCCTGGCCCATGCCGATGCAGCCGTTGCAGCCGGCCTGGTGCAGCCGCGCGCCGGCGTGCAGCAGGTGAGCGATGTGGCCGTCGCGCACCAGCGTTTCGAGCTGCGCGCGGGACGTGGGGTTGATGTCGAACGACACACGGTCATTCACTTGCCGACCGTGCACCATCATCGCGGAAACGGCGAAGTCGCGGTAGCCGGGATTGGCCGACGAGCCGATGTAGGTCTGGTAGATCCGCTCGCCCGCGACTTCGCTGAC
>JBDNGQ010000120.1:0-15633 GCA_041689205.1 Pseudohongiellaceae bacterium
GTACCGATATGACTGAACGGATTCGCCTGGTAAATGAGTTAAGAGATTCCGATGCCCGCAAAGACGAATTTCTGGCAATTCTTGGTCACGAGTTGCGAAATCCTCTTGCGCCCTTATGCGCGGGTATCGAATTACTGAGCCAGGTCAAAAACAACCCGAAAATGATTGAAGACATACAGGCAATGATGCATCGACAGGCATCGCACTTGCTGCGTCTGGTTGACGATCTGCTTAATATGTCACGCATAAGTCGTGGCTTGATAGAGCTGCACCGCAACTCTTTGGATGTGAATTCCATTATCCCGCAAGCCTTGGAGCAGGTGGAAACGATCTACAACAAACGTCTTATTAAGGTGATCACCAAATGCTCCGATGAGGGTCTTTTGGTAGACGGTGATCTTGATCGCCTGACTCAGGTTGTCGTTAATCTTTTAACCAATGCGGCAAAATTCATGGATGGAAATGGAACGGTGACAATATCGACCTATGCTGAGGATGGACAGGCGGTGCTCAAGGTAGGTGATACAGGGTACGGGATTCCCGCTGAGCACCTTGAGTCGATTTTTCAGATGTTCAGCCAGGTGCCCGAGCACAAAGTTTCCACAGGTGGGGGCGGCCTGGGAATCGGGCTGGCCCTGTCTCACAAACTGATTGAGATGCACGGCGGTTCGATTTGCGTGAGTAGCGAAGGGTCAGGCCTTGGATCTGAATTCACCGTAAAAATCCCCTTGATTCGCTCGTGAATTGTCACCCGATCCTTTTAGCTGCCCGCTGATACGCCCGAAACAGTTTCAAAATCTGCTCAGTTTTTTGCAGAGACAACAAGACTTTCCCACACTATACTGTCGCCTTACTGGTTTTGCTGGTGGAAAGGGAATTTTGAATGAGATTGTCTGGCCGCTGGAAAATAAGTC
The DNA here is from genome assembly GCA_041689205.1 of Pseudohongiellaceae bacterium. Lineage (GTDB taxonomy): Bacteria > Pseudomonadota > Gammaproteobacteria > Pseudomonadales > Pseudohongiellaceae > JAVVEG01. The sequence continues at coordinate 915 of JBDNGQ010000120.1, forward strand.
TGGGTGTTATCGTTGCATTATTTGTCGCAGGCTGGTTGTCGCTGGATCGCTTAATCCTCTATGTCCCCGGAATATTGCTTGATATGCGGACGCCTACTGGCCCGAATCAGCCGGTAAACTGGCAGGCAGGGCCCAGCACTGCAGATAATTCTGAACGCCCCAATATCGTACTGATCGTTGCCGATGATCTGGGTTGGAACGATATCAGTTTCTACGGTGGCGGGGTTGCCGGCGGCACCGTGCCTACCCCTAACATCGACAGCATAGCCAGGCAGGGCGTTGACCTGCGCTCAGGCATGTCGGCCAGTGCAATCTGCGCACCTTCACGCGCATCCATTATGACGGGTCGCTACGCCACTCGTTTCGGTTTTGAATTCACCCCGCTTCCCAATGGCATGGCAAATATTACCACCCGGCTGGATGCACAAATGCCCACCGAGAACCGCCGCGCGCTGATCAGTCATCTGGATCAACAGGCTGAAGTCAACAACTTCAACGACATGGGTATGCCGACCAGCGAAATTACGATTGCGGAGTTATTGCGCCCGCAGGGCTACAAAACGCTGCATCTCGGCAAATGGCATCTGGGTGACACGAACGGATCATCGGCCGTTGATCAGGGCTTCGATGAGAGCCTTAATCTTGCGGGCCTGTTGTATCTGCCAGTCAAACATCCGGATGTTGTCAATGTCAGACAGGACTTTGACCCCATCGATAAATTTTTCTGGTCTATCGGGCGCTACTCAGTGAACTACAATTCCGGGGAACGTTTTGAGCCAGAAGGGTATTTAACGGATTATCTTACCGACCAGGCGGTCAAGGCTATTGAGGCGAATAAGAACCATCCATTCTTTATGTACCTGGCGCACTGGGCTCCCCATTCACCCTTGCAGGCTACCCGCGCAGACTATGATGCGCTGGTTCATATTGAGGATCATCGTTTGCGCGTGTATGCCGCGATGATCCGTGCGTTGGATAGAGGTGTCGGGGAAGTTCTGGATGCATTGCGTGTTAACGGTCTGGAAGATAATACCATCGTAATTTTTACTTCGGATAATGGTGGCGCTCAGTACCTGGGTCTACCGGATATTAATCAACCTTATCGCGGCTGGAAGACCACCTTTTTCGGCGGTGGTATCCGGGTACCTTATTTTATGAAATGGCCCGCAAAAATAGCAGCAGGAAGCGAACTTCCGCAGTTCACCCATCATAATGATCTGCTGCCCACACTGGCCGCGGCAGCAGGTGCCACAATACCTCAGGACAGAGTTATTGATGGTGTAAACTTGCTGCCCTTTATCAGCGGAGAGCAGACAGGTCAGCCCCATGATGTGTTCTTCTGGCGCAGCGGACATTATCAGGTGGTAATGGCTGAGGGCTGGAAGTTGCAAAAAACTGATCGACCAGATCGCATCTGGTTGTTTGACCTGAACACCGATCCGACTGAGCAGCAGGATCTTTCTGAACAGTACCCGCACAAGATTACAGAATTGCTGGCGCTGCTTGAGGCGCACAACAGTGAGCTGCCAGAGCCAATGTGGCCCTCAGTGGTGGAGATGCCGGTGAGTATTGATAAGCCGTTAGGGCAAGCTGAGTATCCGCAGGACGAGCATATTTACTGGCCAAATTAGCGAAGCAGAGGGCTCGGATTTTGGTTAATCGAAGAAGATTGTTGTTATTAATTGCACTGGTGAGTCTCAATATGAATGCTGAAGAAATCGCCTCTGGCGTCTACAGAACGCCTGACCATGTTTTTGCCAATCTTCCGGATTATCCATTCACACCTAATTATCTGATGGTAGATGGTCTGCGTCTGCATTATGTTGACGAGGGGCCCCGTGATGGGCAGATTGTGTTGTTACTGCACGGTGAGCCCTCCTGGAGTTATCTGTACCGGCATATGATTCCTATTCTGGCTGCTGCTGGCCATCGCGTAATAGCGCCTGACCTGATTGGTTTTGGACGTTCAGATAAACCGGCGAAAATAAGCGATCACAGCTATCAGGGTCATGTGAACCAGATAAGACAAATGGTCGAGCAGCTGGATCTGCGGGGTATCACTCTGTTCATTCAGGATTGGGGCGGTCTGATTGGTTTGCGAGTGCTGGCTGAACAGCCCGATCGTTTCGCCCGCATAATGGTTGCCAATACAGGTTTGCCATCGGCTGAAGGGATCAAAGGCTGGATTGGCTATCCGCTGTTTCGTCTGGCTTTGTGGCGCGCGGGTACGGTCACCTGGGACGAGTTGCAGGCCAACACGAATTTTCTGCGCTGGGTCGCCTATTCCCAGACGGCTGAAGATATGCCAGTAGGACAGATTGTGGTGGGCGACCTGGTACAACGTGGTGTAATAGATGCGGCCGTGCTAAACGCTTACGATGCACCGTTTCCAGATGCCCGCTACAAAGCAGGACCACGCGCTATGCCAATGCTGGTGCCTTCTGAGCTGCGCAAAAACGCAAGCGCGTGGAAAGTTCTGGAGCAATGGCAAAAGCCGGTAATGACCGCGTTCAGCGATGGTGACCCGATTACCCGCGGGGGTGAGGTTGAGTTTCAGCGGCGTATGCCAGGTGCAAAAAAAAGCGCTCATGTGACCATTAAAGGCGCGGGTCATTTCCTGCAGGAGACCCACGGCCCTGAGCTGGCGGCGCTGATGCTGCGCTTTATGGCATCCACGAATGAACAGCGATAATCTACATAAAACCAAGTACCGATAGAATGATCAGTACAACAACAATGAGTCCGACAATATAAAATAATCTATTCATCTTTTTTCTCCCGGATCAATTATCCGATGACAAGTCGTTCCATGCGTAGCATCCTCTTCAGCGCATGAGGCGATATCCCCGCCCGACTGTTCCCTTGTCAGACTCTCATTTAACATAGTCTTTAAAAGATGAAGTATCAGTGCTGTAACGTACTTTGATTCGCATATCGGGTAATGCCTGCTTTCCGTGTGCCGCTGCTTGCCACTAACGTTGCACCCAGCCGCCGCAGACAGGAAATACCTGCCCGACAAAGCAGTTCGCCGCCTCGCTGCACAGATAGGCTGCAAACTCTGCATCTTCGCGCGCGGCGACCAGCCGACCAAGTGGCACTTCGCGTCGCAGGCGCTCCTGAAAGCGCGGATTTTCCTGAAGCTCGGTGGGGAAATAGGTCGGATTATCAACAAAATTCTGCGCGATCAGATTCACCTGAATATTATGCTCAGCCATCTCCACACCGACAGATTGCACATAGGCCAGTTGCGCTCCCCGTGCTGCACTGTAAGTGGATGCGCGCTTCATTCCCCGCAATGCTGACGCACTGCCCATCACCAGAATCTTACCGGCCTTGCGTGCCATCATTGCTGGCAGAACGGCGCGAAAAAGCCGCGGCAATGGATCGACCAGATCAGCGAAAATGTCCTGCCATTCCTGATCGGAAACCTCGGTAACCCGGGTAGAAGGTGCCGGTACAGCCAGATTGACAAGCAGGATATCGATAAGACCCGCACTGGCGATTGCCGACGCGCAGATCCCGGGATCACGCAAGGGTCCGGTGCTGGGCGTCACAACGGCGCCATGTTCCGCGAATACATGACACAGCACCGGTCCCATAAAAACATCAGCCTGCGTTATTAATACCCGTTTTCCTTGCAAATTATTATTTGACATGCGGATTCAGAGGCTCCCTGGGGTTCAAAGTGATTCAATCAAGCATGATGATTGGTTCAACGGGAGAGAACCACCAGTGAATACCGTTATTGGCGAATATCTGATAGCGCTCGCCAGGTTTGGGTCTCACTAATTGCTGAGAAAACTCAGTTAAGGGCACAGCAAAGGCTCGATCGACAAATAAAACACCATTGTGAGGAGTGTCCTCAGCTTGCAGGCTCCACGTAAGAATGCCGTTTTCATAAGTGGGAGTAATGTTAATTTTAATATTGGCATCTGCTGCAATACACGAAGCTTCCAGCGCGCTTCTGGGGATTTCACGGCCAGACACATCAAAAGCGGTCAATTCAGCTTCGCTTACCGCCAGTGCGCTCAGACAATTCTGGGTGATTGCAAAGGGCGGTCTTCCAAGTCTGGCATTAACGCGCATTAAATCCCCTTGAATGAAGTTTAAGGGTACAAAAAACGTTGGAGATTCTGAATTGGGCTGGTCGATATTTTGAAGAATGAAACGGGTGATCCGGTAATCAGCGGATGCCTGGGTTTCAGCGCGGTATGCCGCGTTGTTCAACGTATGGATAACGATTACTAATGCCAGGAAGAGCAACAGTGGCACTGGCCGAAGCAGTCTGTTAAATGTATCGGATTGATGAACAGCAACAATACCGGTCAATGCCAGAGCGCTGTCGAATGCAAAGAATATTCTGTCGCCATGCATCTGGTAGTCAACAATGCCATGCGATACAGCAAGTGACGGTGCCGCAAACATCAGCGCAGCAGGAAGAAGCTTCAGCAGGGGCACAGGATTCAGCAACAAAGCAGCGCCGATAATGATCAAAATGAACACTCTGGTTTTTGCATACCAGACGAAAAAGCTTAACCAGGCGCTTCCACTTATATTCCAGAACCCCGCAAAGTAACTGCTTTCAGCCCCTATATCTGCAGACATCCCCAACACGTATGTGCGAAGTGTCAGATAACACAGTAAAGAGAAAATGGTCGCGAAAGCGAGGCTGGAATCGCGTTTCCACACTGCGTAAGCAATCACGAGTGGGGGTAGTACGATATAGACTTCCTTGGACAGCAGGGCCAGGAAGATGCACAGGCAGGCAAGCCATGGCAGTCTGGAATTGCTGCCTCTGTCGAAAAGAAGGACCATAGCAGTCAGTGCAAAGATGCCGCCAATAATGTAATGCATTGTGTAGAAGCGAGTGATCAGAGTGATCATCGACACATTGGAAAGTATCAATAGCATTGCAGCCAGAGCGGCAAGCCGGCTCTTTGTCAGCCGCTCTATAAACAGGCCGGCAATGGCCGTGAACAGACTGATAATGCCAATCATAAACAGCAAAAAGCTGCTGGTATTGAAGGAAAACAGGGAGACTAATGCTTTGTAGATGGTTAACGGGATAGGGGTGTAGTTCGCAGCAGAAAGTTGTCGATAAACATCTGCAACGAAATAATGTTCCAGCCATCCATAATCCATGGCGACTCTCATTAAATGAGAGTCATCTTCGGAAAAAATGGTCCAGGAAAGCAGGGGGAATATGGCGCTATAAACGACCAGACTGATCAGCAGGAAAAAGTGCAATGAGCTGATAGATTTTATTTTGCTCAGGTTCAGCAGTGTGGTATCCAGATTTGTGGGCCTGTCATGGGCAAATTTAGTACCGAGCCATGCTATTCGATCACGTACGGCTGTGCAAGATGGAGTGCATGTTATTGAGGCGCGGCATCAGTCGAATGGAAAACTCAGCGAATCGAGTACTCCGGTGTTGAACAGATCAGTGTCCGGTGAGGGGGCGATTTAGGCATCAGCGTACAAACACGATCGCCCTCTCGGCAACCATGCTTGCGTAAAGCATGGGCAAGTTGGGTCGACCAGGAGTCCAGTTCGCCGTAATGCAAGGTTTCATCATTCAATTGGATTGCAATTTCGCCGGGGCGATGCCTGGCTTGGTCAGTCACGAGATTCTGCAGATATCTGGTCATGCATTTACCTTGGGAGCCTCTGAATAACTCTATGGTCACTCTGGCCTTCAGCCGGGCGTCTGCGCCACTTCTGCCGCGTTGTCGTGCTTGCCAGGGGCTACGGCCATTGCCGGCGCACGACGCCTTGCAGCAGCGGGCGCAGTCACCCGCAGAGTAGTCATAGAGTTATTCAGAGGCTCCCCAGGCCTTTTAATTCTGCAAATGCGCTGAACCAGAACGGTGAGATACCTTCGTGCAGCGGCGTGTTCGAAACTACAACGAATCGCTACGAGGATGTGGTTCAGGTGGGTGAGGAAACCCTGCGGGTGGAGTTTGAATTGATAAATGCAGAAAACCTGGTTTTACAACTCAGAGAAATTGAAGGGCTTTAGTTTCTGTTTAAAGGGCGTCAGTTGCAAGGGATGACGGTGCCTGGAGCACAGTTGACTGGGTGATGGGAATTCATGGGTAAAATTCAGATACCCCTGCAGCGCTTTCCAGTCAACGAAGCTCAATGGAGCATGAAGTATGCAGATCGCATCTTAATGCCTGCGACGGATATTTCTTTGTGCACCGTATAGGCTTGCGATAGACAATCGCTTTAAACAAGCAATCAATGACGGAGTAATACTATGCGAAACAAGATTCGTTTTATTTCCCTTTCTACCCTGAGTCTGATGGTCAGTCTGGCGGTGCAGGCGCAGCAACAGCCAGCGGCGACCGATGAGGCGCAAGCACCTGCAGGGCGTGGAGCTGAGCAGCACATGCAGCGTTTTGCCGAGTTGGACAGTAATACGGACGGCAACGTAAGCTATGAGGAATTTCGTGCTGCACCGATGGCAGCATTCGAACAATCGGACAATGCTGGTGACACAAACACCAGTCGCGAAGAGGCGCTGGAGCGACGATTTATCCAGCTGGATTCCGATGCAAATGGTCTGCTGACGGCCGCTGAAATGAATAAACGCCTGCCAGGGGCCCTGGGCCAGCGCAGTCAGGGAGATCGCCCTGAAAGGGGGCAGGCACAAGGCCAGCGACAAGGTGCTCAAGGTCAACAACAAGGTGCTCAACGTGCGCCGGGGCTGAGAAACATTCCACCCGAACAGCGCGAACAGATGCGCGAAAGGATGCAACAGATGACACCCGAGCAACGCGAGCGGATGCGTGATCAGATGCAGGATCGGCGACGAGAGCGGCAAACACAGGGCGATCAGAGCGGCGACCTCTGACCATGGATGATGGGCACTAAGTCAGCCTCACGTTGCTGTGGATTCACTGGATACTGAATGCCCGACGAAGGAAATGTGATGCTGACAGATGAGCAGTTGATGGCGGCTATCGTGAACGGTGATCGTCATGCTTATGCTGAGGTGGTGCGCAGACACGCCAGACCGCTGGCTGCTTTTGCCTGGCGCATGCTGGGCAATGAGAGTGAAGCTCAGGACATTGTCCAGGAAACCTTCCTGCGTCTATGGATGCAGGCGCAGCGTTGGGATTCGCAAAAATCGGCATTGAGCACATGGCTCCATCGTATTGCTCATAATCTGTGTATTGATAGCCTGCGCAAGCTTCGCGCAAGCAGTGATGACGACATCGCCGAGCTGCTGGATGACCGTGAATCTGCCGAACAGGAAGTAAGCCGTGAGTCTCGGCAGGTTCAGCTCCATGCAGCAATCGCGGCATTGCCGGAGCGTCAGCGTAGTGCGCTGATTCTGACTCATTTCCAGAGTCTTTCGAACAAAGAAGTTGCTGAGATTCTGGATATATCCGTCAATGCGCTGGAGTCCTTGCTGTCCAGAGCCCGACGAACATTGAAGCATCGCTTGACGACAACTGAACTGGCATCAGCGCAAACCGACCCCCGGAGTCTACGACTATGACACCTGAACGATTTACCCAGCTGGTTGACAGCTACGGTGGCGAACTGCTGCGCTGGCCTGAGTCCTTGCAGAGTGAGGCCCGCGATTGTCTGGCAGAAAGCCCGCAGCTGGGAACAGTTCTGCAACAGGGTGCTCAGCTCGACCAGGCACTTGAATACTGGACTGTACCGGCTTTCGCCGGGCTGGAAGCGCGGCTGTTACAACAGAATCTGCCGGACCGCCAGAAAGGATTGATTGATCGGATGGCAGTCTGGTTGATCCCCTTAAGCGGAACCCCGGTCTCCTGGTGGCGGCCGGCAGCTCTGGCGTGTCTGCCATTGCTGATGGGTCTGCTTATTGGTGGACAATTTGAACTGATTGACACGGAGCAGGGGCTTTCATTTGAACCCTCATTTGAACAGTCGCTTGAACTGTCGCTGGAAGAAGAGCTGTACTTCATATCACTGAGCGATTACGCGGAGAGTTTGTAATGACAATCATTCGCAGAAATGCGCTGCTAATAGTGATGTTTACCTCGATAGCGGTGAATCTGTTTCTAGTTGGAGCTTTTGCTGCCAACGCCATGAACCGTCCTGGATCTGTTGCGGCTGCGCCTGCAGGGTTAGGCTGGATGGTGCAGGATCTGGAGCCGGAATTGCGGCAGACCCTGCAGCCGCAGTTGCAATCTTTTGGTGAGGATATTCGCCCGCTGCGCGGACAGATGTTTCGTGCGCAACGTGAGGTCAATCGGTTGCTTGCAGAGGATCAGCTGGATCGTGAGGCAGTACTGACGGCATTTGAAGAGCTGCGTCAGACTAATATGCATTATCAGCGCCAGTCTCATGAGCAAATAGTCATACTGCTGGCGCAACTTGATCCGGTCCAGCGCAAGCGCGCGCTGCGCTTTATGTCCGGGCGCCGCAATCCGATGGAAGGTCGGCCGGAAGGGCGCAGACCTGGTATGATTGATGGGCCTGGTACTGCGCCGGTTCGGCAGCCTGGCGTATAGCGCAATCAGATTATGTGCTGTCATATTAAACGGCAGCACATTGAATTCAATATCCGAATTTAATATCCGAATTCAATATCCAACCGCAGCTCCGTCACCCGCACGCGAATCGGCCGCACCTTGGAACAAGCCTGTCTCGCGGTCATAATAAATACCCATCGCCGAGCCCTGATTATTACCGACACGGGTGGTGTGTCCCTTGGCTTCGTAAAGGCGAATGGTGTCAACTGAGAAGGCATTGCCTTCCAGACTGGTGACATCGGGCAGCCACTGATGGTGAATCCGACCGGCCTCAACGGCCTGAGCAATATTCATCCCGTGATCAATCACATTCAGAATCACCTGCAGAGTGGTGTTAATGATTGTCCGCCCACCTGGACTGCCAATCGCCATCAACGGTTGTCCGTCTTTGGCAACGATGGCCGGTGACATACTGGAGAGCATTCGCTTCTGCGGCGCCAGCAGATTAGGCGGGGTGCCGATCTGTCCCTGCCTGTTGGTGACACCGGGCACGGCATTAAAATCACCCATTTCATTGTTGAGCAGATATCCACTACCCCCAGCAACAATGCGGGAACCGTAGCTGTTTTCAAGGGTATAGGTGAGCGAGACCATATTGCCGCTGCTGTCGACCACAGAAAAATGCGTGGTTTCATCACTTTCGTAAATATTGCCGAACTCACGCTCGTCACTGACAGAGGCGCGATCCATGTCGATGGTGGTCCGCAAGCTGGCCGCATAGTCTTTGTCCATCAGGCGGTTCAGTGGCATATCAGGATTAAAATCCGGATCTCCCAGGAACTGCGCCCGGTCGGCGTAGGTGCGACGCATGGCTTCGGTCAGCAGATGCAGGTACTGCGCCGAGTTGTGGCCGGTTGCGGCCAGATCAAATCCTTCCAGAATGTTCAGCATCTGGATAATGCCTGCTCCGCCGGAACTCGGTGGTGCCATGCTGACAATGTCGTAGCCGCGGTAAGTTCCTCGTACCGGTTCACGCTCGATGGCCGCATACAGAGCCAGATCTTCCTCGGTAATCAGACCGCCGCCATCTTGCATAAAGTCGGCCAGCAGACGGGCATTCTCGCCTTTATAGAAACCATCGCGTCCTTCATTCTGGATCCGCTCCAGGGTCACCGCCAGATCCGGCTGATGCCATGTGTCTCCAAGCTGATACTGGGAACCATCGGCTTTGAGGAAGACTTCGGCTGATGAGGGATACGATTGCCAGAACGATAGATTCCGCCCAAAACCATCAAAAAGCGCGTAGCTGATCGGAATACCATCGCTCGCGAGTTTAACCGAAGGTGCTACCAGATCCGCCCAGGGCAGACTGCCCAGCCGTTGATGAGCAAGATACAGTCCGGCCACAGTGCCAGGTACACCCACCGAAAGCAGACCGCGATGATTTGAATTATCGATGACCTTGCCATCCTCACCCAGGTACATGGTTTCGGAAGCGGCCAGCGGTGCCTTTTCACGGAAATCGAAGGTGGTGGCGTAACCGTCTTCGCCATGGAAAACCAGAAAGCCGCCGCCACCGATGTTACCAGCGGTCGGCCAGGTTACTGCCAGCGCAAACGCGGTTGCTATAGCCGCGTCTACGGCGTTGCCGCCTTGTTTCAGAACCTCTACACCGACCTCGGACGCCAGTCGGGAGGCACTGGTAACGATGCCGTTCTCTGCTCGCAGCGGGGTGCGGCCACCGTCCGCAAACAGCGGAAAAGACAGCAGCGCGATTAGTAAACAACTGATTGTTCGGGTAAACAGGCTGGACCGGTAAGGGCTGGCAGGGAGGCGGTTATAAGGCATTATGTATTCTCGCTATGACTCGCTAAGGTTCTCACAGGCTAAGGTTCTCACAGACTAAGGTCATGGAAATGATTGCCTCCGCTACTGGCCTCTTTCAAGGTAAAGCCCACCAGATCAGCAGCAGGCCAGCAGGCAAGCCGAGGAAAAATAATCCCCACAGCGTCCCTACATTGGTTTCGTCCCCGTACTTATCGGAAATTTTAAGGGCGCGGGCAAAAAGTGCATATCCGGAAATTCCGCCCAGCAAAAGCAGACCCCCACCAACGATCAATATAACTATATCGAATGCTGACATTTACAGGCACCTACTCAATATCAATTTCACGAACACCTTTTCTGGTGCGGTTTGCCTCAACATGGGTGCGGAAGATTTCACGCAATTCTTCACCGTTTGGAATAGCTCGGATCACCACCTGCGGGTGGGATTTGTCAGAAGTGTCGAGGATAAGATTGCCCAGCGAGAAAATTCTTAAAAAGAAAGGCTGCTCCAGCCGATAGTCTCGAACTCTGTACAATTCAAGTTCATCAGTTTCCTTATTCAAAACTCCGTATCGGGTTCTGAGCCTTTCCGTGGTCAGCTCGTATTTTGTGTTCTTGATGACCAGCCATTTCCAAAGAATGACCAGCAGTGGAATTACCAGCCAAAAAAACAAGCCCATAATTATAAATGTTCCAAGATTTACAACCTGGGATGGCGTGCCACGCCATACCTCTTTTTCTTCTGACATTTTTATCTCCTGGTGGTTGCGCATCTGCACTTGATCAGCCGATTGGTTCAAAGCCTGACACACAGTGCAATGGTAAGGTCAGCGGGTGCGTGAATCCACACTAAATCGTATTTTTATTTTTGCCTGGCCAGAATTCTGGCCAGAGCCATCTTGCGTCCGTCCGGGTCTTCCTCAAGTCCTTCCCAAGACACTTCAATCGACATAGCCGAAGCGGCTGCCTTCAATTCTCCCGCCTCAGCACGAAAACGCGTACCCTCTGGGCCTCCCACCTCTGCATCACTGCGCATATGCACCTCGCTGAGCAGGAATCCTTCCGGGTTCAAATGGCTTGAGACTGATCTCAATAAAGGCAGATTCAGATAGCGAATCATTACGATGAGATCATAGTTGCCGCAGGTAGCGGGCAAGCCCAGTTCAAGATCATGCTCTATCCAGGTGATGCCGGAAAGTTCTGCGTTCCGGGCAGAGGCTTTAGCTCTGTCCAGCGCCTCCGAGGAGATATCCACGGCATCCACCTGGCAGCCTTGTCGAGCCAGGAAAAGGGAATTTCTGCCCGCGCCGCAGGCAATATCCAGTGCCCGCAAAGCAGGCCTGTGCTGTTGAGCTTTCTGGATCTGTGGCAGGCAATCTTCCAGGAAAACGCTCGGATGCGTTCTATCCTGATAAGCCCCTTCGCGGTAGCGCTGCTGCCATTTTGTCTTGTCTGAGTTACTCATACAGGTGCTCTGTTGCGGCCATGCGGCCCAATCAAATGATTGGCCTATGGCCCCCGACTGCGGTGTGTTTGACCTTACTGCAGCTTAGTCCTGTGGGATAGCTAAAAACCACCCTTTTGTAGACGGTAATCAACGAACGGCATTTGTTTACAGTGCTCTGTTTTTGGAGTTCCGAAGCTGGACAACGCGCCTCTGCAGAGATACCTTTCATTCCGTCCTACACATAACATCCGGCATACTCCCCACCAGAGGTATTACATTGTGATGAAATTACGCATGACCTTGCTTGGAGTTTTGAGCTGCAGCTGGATGACTTCAGTTTACGGCCAGGTTCCCTGTGAACCCGCCGACCTGGTGTTGCATAACACCACTATCTACACGGCCAATGATGCCCAGTGGACAGCCGAGGCCGTTGCCATACTTGGCGACCGCATTATTTTTGTCGGCAGTAACGACGATGCTGCCCGTTATAGGTGCGGCACTGCCAACACGATTGATATGGCCGGCAAAACGGTATTTGCCGGCTTCACGGACAGTCATCAGCATCTGGAAGGCGTGGGCCGACGCACGAAGACCCTGAGCTTGTTCGGCATCCCCACGCTTGCGCAGACGGTGCAGACTATTGCTGACTGGGCTGCGACTATCCCCGCGGGTGAGTGGGTGCAAGGGCGCGGCTGGATAGAACGGGAATGGACTGACGAGCAGCGCTTTCTGAACAAGCACGATGTCGATCCCTTTACGGCCGACAAGCCCCTGTTCATGCCACGCGCCGATGGGGTTTCAGCCCTGGTCAATTCTAAGGCGATGGAGCTGGCCGGAGTGACTCGCGACACGCCCGATCCCGAAGGCGGTCGCTTCGAGCGCGATCTGGACGGCACCCCTAACGGTTATGTGCTGGCCAATGCAATGAACGCATTCAGGGCGATTCTTCCCCCAGAAACCGATGCTTATCTGAAGGACAATCTTGAACGTGGCCTGCAATCCAATGCGGCGCTGGGCTGGACCCAGACTCAGGATGCCGGCATGTCTTACCGGTTGGTCGAACTGATGAAGCAGATTCATCGTGAAGGCAATATGGCACATCGTGTCTATGCCGCAGTGCCGGTAGATGAGGCATGGACCATGATCGCGCGCGGGCGTGAGCGCACGTCTGATGACATGTTCGATGTGCGCGCCATCAAGGTGTTCATCGATGGCACGCTGGGTTCGCGCGGTGCGGCATTGATCGACAACTACTCCGATGCCGATCACAACGGATTCATGAATCGCACCACCAGGGAAGAGCTGGTCCCGATACTGCATGAGGCACTGCGCAAGGGCATTCAGATTGAAACCCATGTGATCGGTGACCGGGCGGTGCGCACACTGCTGGACTGGTACGCCGAAGCTTACGCCGCTGTACCGAGAACTGAATGGGCCAGCACCGATCTGCGCTGGCGGATGGAACACGCTCAGATCATTCCTCCGGTTGATCAGCAGCGCTTCGTCGAGCTGGGCGTGTTGCCATCGATGCAACCAAGCCACGGCATCGGAGACCTGAATTTCGCGCCTGACCGACTGGGTACAGATCGCCTTGCCTATGCCTACCCCTGGCAGCAACTCATTGATCGTGGGCTGATGATACTGGCGGGCTCTGATGCGCCAGTGGAAGAGGGCGATCCCCGCATAGAATTCTACGCGGCTGTGGCGCGTAAACGACTTGATGGCACTTCGGGTCCCGGCTGGCATCCGGAGCTGGCGGTGTCCCGGCAGAGCGCACTGAAGATGCTGACTATCTGGCCTGCCTACGGCGCCTTCCAGGAAAGCCTGCGCGGCTCGATCGAAGTCGGCAAGTACGCAGACTTCACCGTGTTCGACAGTGACCTGATGACGATTCCGGAAGCGGAAATTCTGAACAGCGAAAACGTCATGACCATCGTGGGCGGACGTATCACTTATCAGTCGGAACCGTGATTTGCCTGTGAGCAGGCGATTAACGTATGTGCCACTGCACGGTGGTTATTTTGCAGCTGCCGATGATTGCACAGAGAGTATTTAGCAGTTTCAGGCAGCTACTGACGCATTAGCAGAGGCAAGCGGAAATGAATTCAGCAGGTATATTTCGGATGGGATCGGTGTTGGTGCTGGCCGTGCTGATAGCGGCCTGCGGTGGCTCTTCCAATGACATCACGGCTGGAGCTGACGCAGATGAAATGCCGGAAGCTTTCAGCTCCATTGCCGAGCTCGACAGCAGCATCGAGCTGGATATTCGTTATTACGGTGCAAACAATTTTCTGGGTCGGCCGGTGACCGGTTATGAGGCCCCCGCCTGCATTCTTAGCACACCGGCCGCCAGGGCCTTGTTGGATGTGCAGCGTAATGCTCTGGCATCAGGTCTGTCTCTGAAGATTTATGATTGCTACAGACCTCAGCGTGCAGTTAATGATTTTGTCCGCTGGGCAGCAGATCCTGCGGATGAGCTGATGAAAGCATCCATGTATCCTGATGTGGGCAAAGATGAGCTGTTCTCACGTGGCTATATCGCCGAACGCTCCGGGCACAGCAGGGGCAGCACCATTGATCTGACACTGGTGCCATCGGGCACCCGCCAACCCGAGTTGGACCCGTTTGCACCCTGGGACTGCCGCGGTGACGAACCCGCACGTTTCCCCGATAACAGCATCGACATGGGTAGCAGTTACGATTGTTTCGACGAGCTGTCACACACTGAAAATCCACGGATCAGTCCGGAAGCCATGAGCAACCGCTTTTTGCTGCGCAATTTGATGGAGGCAGCCGGGTTTCAGAACTATATCAATGAGTGGTGGCACTATACTTTGCGCGATGAACCCTATACCGATCAGTTTTTCGATTTTCCAGTCCGATAGGGCGGTACAGATACCCGCAATCCATCGTTTCAGCAAGTTCACCGTTGGATAATGTCATCGGTATGGTGACTATTCTCGATCCAATTGATGCACTGCGCTACGAA
>JBDNGQ010000121.1:0-9014 GCA_041689205.1 Pseudohongiellaceae bacterium
AGTCGACAAGAAGTGGGAGATGCTGCGTAATTCCGCACACAGCATCTGGATGCCGACCATCGACAAGGTGGTAGACATCAACCCGAAAAGCGGACAATTCACGTGCTACTAAACCGGACAGTTCTACTTGCTACTAACAGCGCTTGGAACTAGGTAACTAAAACACACTACCGTTAGCTCAGGCCGACTGTTCAGCCCAGAACTTCTGGAGAGGTGTGATGATCACCACCAGCACGGCACCGATCAGAACACCAAAAAGGCCATCGGCAATGGTTGGTACCACGGCACTGCCAACTCCACCAAAACCCTCGGCAAAATGATGGATGGCATCGGAAACCGGTGGCAGACCATGGGTAAGGATTCCGCCTCCCACCAGAAACATAGCCAGGGTACCCAGGACGGATAGGGTCTTCATCATCCAGGGCGCAACCCAGAGAATGCTGCGCCCGATCTTTTGAGTCAGCTGGTTATTTTTCTGGCTCAGGGTCAAACCACCATCATCCAGTTTCACGATACCGGCCACCAATCCGTAAACACCCACGGTAATCATGATGGCCACAACTGTCAGCACCAGGAACTGCATTCCGATGGTCTGCTCGGTAACGGTGCCGAGTGTAATGGCGATAATTTCTGCAGAGAGAATGAAGTCGGTGCGGATCGCACCTTTGATTTTGTTCTTTTCCAAAGCCTTGAAATCAACCTCGGGATCTTTTAGCGCCGCTCGCAAGTCACTTTTGCGGGCCTGATCTTCCTCGCGGTGCAGGAACTTGTGGGCCAGTTTTTCAAAGCCCTCGAAGCACAGAAAAGCACCACCCAGCATGAGCAGGGGGGTGACCAGCCAGGGCATGAAATAACTGATGGCAACTGCTGCCGGGACCAGGATTGCTTTGTTGATGAAGGAACCCTTCGCCACCGCCCAGACCACCGGCAACTCCCGTGCCGGGTCCACACCCGACACCTGCTGGGCGTTAAGGGCAAGATCGTCTCCCAGCACCCCCGCGGTTTTCTTGGTGGCGGCTTTTGTCATCAGGGCGACATCGTCCAGAATGGTGGCGATGTCATCAATGAGCGCAAGCAGACTGCTTCCTGCCATGGTGCAGATTTCCTTAGCATAACTGTTTCAGGTCGGGCGAGTTTATCGGAAACCGTCTCCCTTAGGAACTCAGTTACCTCACGGCGTCGATGAGGTTGATATTGGTTTCCGGCTTTATAAAATTAGCTAAGAGGGCGTGTATTTTTCGAGGGAATTTTTAATTGTGGAAAGTCAAAGCTTATTGAGGTGATAATCCAGCCTGCTCTCAGTTGGATAATAAACTTTGTTCTAAATCGCAAGCAGGTAACTCACAACGTGTCCGCTGAAAGTACAGTAAAAGTTCCCTCACTTCTGCATGCCTTGCTGTGTTTTGGCGGCAATTTCCTGATGATCTCTCTCGGTCTGTTTGTATTCAAGCTCAGCCTGCATGTCATTCTGTTTTTCTGTCTGCTGTGGACGGCTATCCAGGCATGGCTGCTCAACTACAATTTTATCGCTATCAGAGCGATGATGAGCGCAGGCATCGCGCATGCCTTGCCAGCTATTTACATTTTTATCCTCATCGGCATGGTGATTGCAGCATTCATGCAAAGCGGTTCGGTGGCAGCGCTGATTTATCATGGCTTGAATCTGTTAACGCCAGCGACGTTTCTGGTCGCGGGGTTAGTTTTGTGCAGCCTGATGTCAGTGGCGACGGGCACCTCCTGGGGGTCCGCCGGCACGCTGGGCGTGGTGCTGATAGGAATCGGCAGTGCGATGGCTATTCCTTTGCCGCTGGTAGCTGGCATGATTGTGTGCGGAGCTACCTTCGGCGATAAACTCTCACCGATTTCAGATACCACTAATCTGGCCGCTATGAGCGCGAACACAAATCTGTTCAGCCATATCGGATCAATGCTCTACACCACCGTGCCGGCATTTATTGTCACTCTGCTTATTTTTGCGGCGCTGGGCTTGCAGTTCTCCGCGAACGCGTTGCCTGTTGGTGAAATAGCAGCATTGCAGATGGCATTGTCGGACAGTTATCAGCTGGGATTGGCAATCACCCTGCTGCCGCTTCTGGTCATGCTGATATTGAGTCTGCGACGCGTATCCGCGGAGATCAGTATGAGCGCCAGTATACTGACTGCCGTGGCAGTGGCGGTGCTGTATCAGGACCGGAATCTGCTGGATGTGTTGAACAGCCTGTGGAGTAATCAACCAGGCACCACTGGCATTGAAAGTCTGGATGATCTGCTGGGGCGCGGCGGTATGATGAGCATGAGTTGGACCCTGTTGTTATCGCTGATGGCGCTGGCGCTGGGTGGAATACTTTTTCAGGCTGGATTTCTGCAGGCACTGCTGGAAGGTTTAATCGCCCGGATACGCAGTACTACGCAGCTGATTGCTACGACAATAGGGGCTGGCATCGTGGGTAACATGGGCATGGGCGAGGCCTATATCAGCATCATTCTAAATTGTCAGTTATTCCGAAAGGCCTATGAGGAACGCGGTCTGGACAATGCGGTTCTGTCGCGCTCGGTGGAAGAGGGCTCTACCATGAGTACGGGCTTGATTCCGTGGACAACGGCTGGCGCCTTCTATGCCGTGACCCTGGGCGTTCCGGTATTGGACTATGCGCCCTACGCGTTTCTGAATTATTTGAACCCCTTAATTTCAATTGCGATGGCAGCGATGGGTATCGGTCTGCTGGGCAAGGCCAGCAAGAATTTAACCAGCCCTGCTTTGGATGATTTGTGTGTGCTAGAATTCTCGTCAGATAAAAGCCCGGATAGCTGAAAGTTTGATATAGCTTCCGGGTAGTGAATTGAGCAGGATGTTATCAAGGTCGAAAAAGCTGCGATGGATGGGTTAAAAATGATCAATAATCAAACTGCCCACGAATATTGGATGCGTCAGGCGCTAACGCTTGCCGAAGAGGCCGCCAGGAATGGAGAGGTGCCCGTCGGAGCGGTGGTTGTTTGTGATGATGTCATCATCGGTGCCGGGTTTAATCGACCAATAGGTGCCCATGATCCGACTGCGCATGCTGAAATAAAGGCCCTTCGACAAGCCGCTAAAAAGCTTCAGAACTACCGGATACCGGGTTGTACCCTGTATGTCACTCTTGAGCCCTGTACCATGTGTGTAGGCGCCATTATTCATGCGCGCATTGCAAAGCTCGTATTTGGCGCCCGTGAACCGCGCTTTGGTGCTGTTGCAAGTACTAAGCAGTTGCTTGATGAGCCAGGCGCTTTTAACCATCAGGTAAACTGGCAGGAAGGGGTGCTGGCAGCTCAGTGTGGCGAGATTATGCAGCAGTTTTTCCGCCGTCGCAGACAGCCATCAGAGATGTCTGAATAAGAATCTGGTGCCTGATTTTTGGGGGTGAATCGCGTATCATTGCGGCAGCTGAAAACGCAGCTTATGTATGCTCTTCCACCCACCTGCCGCCCGAGTAACTATAGACTAAGCAATGATAATTCAGGCAATAATAGTCCAACCAATAATTGTCCAACCAATATAGTCAAGGCCGCTAACCACTATGCTAGTTCTGCCAGGCAGTTCCGCTCATTCTTCATTCCGACTTCAAAAACTTCTGACCCTGGTGCAGGCAAAACTGCCTGAGGTCAACAGTATTCAATCGCAGTTCGTGCACTTTGCGGATTGCACCGTTGAGCTTGATGAGGCTGAAAAAAATCGGCTGATTGCACTGCTGGATTACGGTGATTCCCCAGCTTACACCCCAGCGGGTCCTTCCGGCGACACCCGTGGCGGCAGTCAGAGCAGTAACCGGGTTTGCGGGGGACAGCTGACCGGTGCCGAGCAAATATACACTCGCCTGGCAGTCCCACGTCGCGGAACCATCTCTCCCTGGTCCAGTAAAGCTACCGACATCATGATTAACTGCGGCCTTGGCAAGATCAGTCGGATTGAACGTGGCATTGAGTATACGCTTGAGGTGTCCGTGAGCCTGGATGCAGAGCAGTCAGCATTGCTTGAATCGCTGCTGCACGACCGCATGACTCAATTCATGATTGAGCAGGCCAATGATGCCGGCTGTTTGTTTGAACACGGTGTTCCCCGGCCGTTCGAACGCGTCGCTATGCTGGAGCAGGGCAAAGCTGCTCTGGCCAGCGCCAATAGGGAGATGGGACTGGCGCTTGCGGAAGACGAAATAGACTATCTGTTTGACAGTTTCACCACGCTCGGACGTAATCCCACGGATGTTGAGCTGATGATGTTTGCCCAGGCGAATTCAGAACACTGCCGACACAAAATTTTCAATGCCAGTTGGACTGTAGATGGCGAGGAGCAGGATCGTTCCCTGTTTGCGATGATTCGCAATACGCATAAATTGGCGCCGGAAAACGTCTTGTCTGCCTATAAAGATAATGCCGCAGTAATGCGTGGCAGTGTCGCCGGTCGCTTCTTCCCGCAGCCGGGTAACAGGGAATACGGCTTCGTCAACGAGCCCATTCATATTCTGATGAAAGTGGAGACCCATAATCATCCCACCGCCATCGCGCCATTCCCTGGAGCGGCTACCGGTAATGGTGGTGAAATCCGCGATGAAGGTGCTACTGGCATCGGTGCCAAACCTAAAGCGGGTTTATCCGGTTTCAGTGTCTCCAATCTGCGTATCCCCGGACTGCATCAGCCCTGGGAGCAGGATTTTGGTCGGCCCGCGCATATCGTATCCGCACTGAATATCATGCTGGAGGGGCCGATCGGCGCTGCAGCATTTAATAATGAATTCGGTCGCCCCAACCTGTGTGGATACTTTCGTACTTATGAGGAATCGGTGCCAGTTGGCAGTGGGTCTGAGGTTCGCGGCTATCATAAGCCCATTATGATCGCTGGAGGAATTGGCAATATCCGAGAGCCGCATGTGGAGAAGAAAGAAATTCCACCAGGCGCCAGTCTGATTGTGCTGGGGGGCCCGGCCATGTTGATCGGTCTGGGCGGGGGAGCCGCTTCGTCTATGGCTGCAGGTGCCAGTAATGCCGAGCTTGATTTCGCCTCAGTGCAGCGCGATAACCCGGAGATGGAACGCCGCTGCCAGGAAGTTATCGACCAATGCTGGCAGATGGGTGATGACAATCCGATCAGCTTTATTCATGACGTGGGTGCGGGCGGCTTATCCAACGCCTTGCCGGAACTGGTCAAAGACGGCTTTCGAGGTGGCAGTTTCGAGCTGCGGCAGATTCTAAATGCTGAACCGCAGATGACGCCGCTGGAGATATGGTGCAACGAAGCTCAGGAACGTTATGTGATGGCGGTAAGATCGGAAGATCGGGCTGCGTTTGAAAGTATCTGCAAGCGTGAGCGTTGTCCTTATGCAGTTGTGGGCACCGCGACTAAAGAGGAATTTATTCGTTTACATGACCAGCACTTCCAGAATAATCCCATCGATCTGCCGATGAATATTCTATTCGGAAAACCGCCGAAAATGCATCGCAGTGCCCGGCATCTTGAAACTGCGTTTGTTGAACTGGATACCCGGCAGATCAGTCTCAAAGAGGCTGTCAAGCGCGTCTTAAGTCTGCCTGCTGTGGCCAGCAAAAGCTTTCTGATTACCATTGGTGATCGCTCAATCACCGGTCTGGTCAGTCGCGATCAAATGGTGGGTCCCTGGCAGGTGCCGGTAGCCAATGCCGCTGTTACTGCAGCATCATTTGACAGCTATGCTGGTGAAGCGATGGCGATGGGCGAGCGCACTCCGCTGGCTCTGTTGAACGCACCCGCTTCCGGTCGTATGGCGGTGGCGGAAGCTATCACTAATATTGCCTGTGCCAGAATCGAACAGATCAGTGATATTAAATTATCAGCAAACTGGATGGTTGCAGCGGGTCACCAGGGGGAAGACGAAAAATTGTATGCCACTGTGAAAGCTGTTGGTATGGAATTCTGTCCGGCACTGGGTGTGTGCATCCCGGTTGGTAAAGACTCCATGTCGATGCGCACCGTTTGGGAAGATGCTGAAGGTAAAAAAAGTAACACGGCACCTTTATCATTAATAATTTCAGCCTTTGCGCCGGTGCTCGATATTCGCCGAACCCTGACCCCGCAATTGCGCACTGATAAGGGCGCAACGCAGCTGCTGCTTATTGACCTGGGGCATGGGAAAAACAGGATGGGAGGCTCTGCACTGGCGCAGGTTTACCGCGAGTTGGGTGCGGTGCCGGCAGATGTCGATAAAGCCGGAGATCTGAAAAATTTCTTTACACTGGTACAACAGCTTAATGAAGAAAACCTGCTGCTTTCTTATCACGACCGCTCCGATGGCGGACTGTTTGTTACGCTGACAGAAATGGCCTTTGCCGGTCATTGTGGTGTCGATATTCAACTGGCAGAGTTGATGAATCAGGATACCAATACGATCGAAATTTTGTTCAATGAGGAAGCCGGTGCGGTACTTCAGGTGGCAGATGAACACATACCGGCAGTACTTAGCATTATTGAGCAGCACAACCTGTCTGAGTGCACTACCGTTGTTGGTGCGCCCAATCAGCGTGATGAAATCAGAATTCTCAATGGCGGAAAATTACTGTTGGAAATACCGCGCAGCGAATGTCAGCGTCTGTGGGCGCAGACCAGTTATTTAATGCAGTCTTTGCGCGATAACTCGGAATGCGCGGTGCAGGAGTACGAACGTCTGCTGGTTGCAAACGATCCGGGACTGCGCGCGCAGCTGAGCTTTGATGTCAATGAAAACATTGCAGCTCCCTTCATCAATACGGGTGTACGCCCAGCTGTTGCGATACTGCGTGAACAAGGCGTTAACGGACATGTTGAGATGGCTGCCGCTTTTGACCGAGCCGGATTTCGCGCAATTGATGTGCATATGAGTGATTTGCAGTCTGGTGGCGTAAAACTGCAGGAGTTTAATGCACTGGTAGCCTGTGGCGGATTTTCATTCGGTGATGTGCTGGGTGCAGGTGGTGGCTGGGCGAAATCGATACTGTTTAATGAACAGACCAGACGGGAGTTCGAGACTTTTTTCAAACGTGAAAGTACGCTCGCCCTGGGTGTGTGTAATGGTTGTCAGATGCTAACCCTGCTGCGTGAATTAATTCCTGGCACTGAGCATTGGCCACGCTTCGTTAAGAACCGTTCTGAGCAATTTGAAGCGCGCGTTAGTCTTCTGCAGGTAGCTGAATCTTCGTCGGTTTTCCTGCAGGGTATGGCCGGTTCAATATTTCCGGTGGCGGTTGCTCATGGGGAAGGTCAGGCACAGTTTTCCAGTGAGGATAAGCTCAGGGGACTGCTAAATAGTGCGGGTTTGGCCTTGCAGTACGTCGATAACAATCAGCAGGTAACTGAGCATTATCCAGAGAACCCCAATGGCTCTCCTGCAGGCATTGCCGGCTTGTGCAACCTCGATGGTCGCGTGACGGTGATGATGCCTCATCCAGAACGTGTGTTTCGCGCCAGCCAGAATTCGTGGCGGCCTGAGGAGTGGGTGGAAGATGCGCCGACCATGCGCATGTTCCGCAATGCACGGGTCTGGCTGGGTTGAGCGATCGCTTAAACCGTTCGATATTTTTTTCAGAGACGCCAGGATGTATAAACTGTGCTTTTATGTTCCCGCGACTCATCTTGAACAGGTGAAAACTGCTGTGTTTAAAGCGGGTGCGGGAAGGATAGGCAACTATGATTGCTGTGCCTGGCAAACGCTCGGACAGGGGCAATTTCGACCGGACGCACAGGCGAACCCCTTTATTGGAAAAAGTGGCGAGCTGGAAACAGTTGTTGAGTACAAGGTTGAACTGGTATGCAGTGATGAATTGATCAGTGCTGCGCTGAGCGCATTGAAGCACGCTCACCCCTATGAGGAGCCTGCGTATAATGTTATCAAATTGATAGACATCTTATAGGCTAAGGCTTGCTGCTGCTGACCAGCGCAATATCCACTTTTCGTTCCGGTGAATAATTTACATCAAACATGCGCACTGGATAATCTCCGGTTTTTAAGTCGGAAAAATAATTTTCCAGGGTATTTCGCACAACGGCGAAGGCGATTTCATTCCACGGTATTTCGTGCTCGGCAAACAGTTTTACCTCCAGACTTTCAATGCCAGGTTTGAAATCCAGATCCACTAATGCGGCCAGAAAAAACAAATACACCTGGTTGATGTAAGGCAGGTTGTACAGGGTATACAACGGACTGGCGCTGACCACGATATTGGCACCAGCTTCCTCACGGGTCTCACGAATAGCACCGGCAAGCGTGGTTTCGCCATTCTCCATAAAACCCGCTGGCAGCGTCCATTTGCCAAGACGAGGCTCAATCGCCCGGCGGCAGAGTAAGACCTTGTCTTCATAAACAGGCAGAGTGCCGACAATATTATTCGGATTTTGATAGAACACCACATCGCAGCCTGGGCAGCAAAAGCGCACCTTGTCGTCGCCTTCAGGAATATGCTGGGAAATGGGGCCGGCGCAGTGGTGACAATATTTCATAACAAACTACATAAAAGAGCTGAAGAACCCAGGAACAGACTGATCTGTTTGCGTTGATGGTCTGTCAGGGAGTGTACACCACTGGGGCAATTATCCGTAGAAGTGTCCGGGCGGAAGCTGCAATTTGAGTTCTGTTCGGTGCAAGGTGAACGCTGAATCTGAGCTTGAGTCAGTGCCATTTACTGGCAGATGACTCATGCATCAAGATCGACTGTTCTTTAAATCCTGTTGATTTCGCAATGCAGGCTGAATTGTTTGGAGGTCACAAACGCTTCGACTTCACGCAATCGGGACTCCGTTTTACTCAGCATGCTGCTGCATTCCTGAATCGAATATACTTCGACGGCCTTGCCTGTTTGCGTCTGTGTGTGCTCTGCTGCTTTGGTGTAGCTGAACCCCCCTGTGTCAGGCTAGTTGTCGCCTCGAAATTTTATTTAAATTTTGGAGGAAGCAATGGGATCACGTCATTCGGAAGCATTTATTGAGCAGGCGTTAATTAAGGTATATTCACGTGGCGTCAGGACGGTCAAGTCGG
>JBDNGQ010000122.1:0-4165 GCA_041689205.1 Pseudohongiellaceae bacterium
AGCTTCGAGATCTATGTCCGGCCCTTTCCGAATGTCAATGACGACAGGGTACAGGTGTCAAACGCTGGCGGTGAGAAACCGCTGTGGTCACGCGATGGTCGCGAATTATTCTATCTGCAGTCAGACGACTCACTCAGTTGGCGCCTGATGGCGGTGTCGGTGCAGACAGATGCACCAGCCTTTGCATTCAGCAACCGTGCGGCACTCCTCGACTGGCCCTATCTCGTTAACTTCCCAGGTCGCAGCCATGATGTGTCATTGGACGGCCAGCAGTTTCTGGCAATCAAACCAGTCATCAGCGCTGAGCAGGAAGAGTCGTCTCGCCAGATCATCATCACGCAGAACTGGATAGAGGAACTCAAGCGGCTGGTGCCGGCTGAGTAGAATGGAACCTCAAAAGGCGCGTGTGAATTTATATCAAAGAGGATGCCTGCTTTACTCCACTATTGGGAACTGCGCTTGCTTAAAACTCAAATGAGATACAGAATGGCTGCCTTGGCCAGCGAGGGATAAACCATGAGTCAAACGTCCATGCTTCACGTCCGTGTAGACGATGAAACCAAAAACCAGGCTACCGCAGCGCTCGACGCCATGGGTCTTACTGTGTCGGATGCCGTCCGCATTCTGTTGAAGCGGGTAGTGGCAGAGCAGGCTTTTCCGCTGGAGTTGAAGGTGCCCAACAGTGAAACCCGTGCTGCAATGGCAGAGTCGCGCGCCCTTATGAAGACAAGGCAGAAACGTTTCCTCAACGCGGATGCCCTGTTTGCCGCCCTGGACAAGAAAGCATTGGCGAAGCGAACACTCAAAAAGAAAGCATAAAACAGCATGCCTGCCAAAAAGCCAGCCAGCACCAAGCGCACCCAGCTGCCGCGTGCAGCAGATTTTACCCGGCAGTTTTTGCAAGACTGGGAACGCCTGACGCGTGCTGGTCGCCACGACATGAACCAGCTCAAATACGTGATGCTGTTGCTGGTTGCCAACGATGCGCCGCTTGGCCCCGAATGGCTCGATCATCCCTTGAAAGGCGAATGGGTGGATTATCGGGAATGCCATATCGGTGGTAACTTTCTGTTGATTTACCAACTACACGGCAAGCGCATCAATTTTGTGCGCACGGGTACCCATGCTGAATTGTTTGAAGGGTAGTTGGAAAATCGGCGGGAAAATCGGGGACAGACCACGATTAATTCTCATGTTGCAGTAAGCTGTATTCGCTTAAAAATTAATCGTGGTCTGTCCCCGTTTAAGCCGCGCTTGTCAAAGCAGTTCGAAGAAGGCGCGCAGCCGCAAGGCATTGGCGCCGACATCGCCGGTGCCCACTCGGGACAGGGAGCGGGCATTTACCAGAGTCTGGCTGCCTTCCTGTGCGAACTGGATCACCACGTCATCCTTGAACCGGAACCAGAACGTAGTCGCGGTAGCCTCGATGCGCCCTCCGTTTTGATCGGCATCAACCAATTCCCAACCCAGACTATCGACGGCAGTCAGGGCGCGCTGGAATACTGCGGCGACAGGCTCGTCATAATAACGTGGCACGAGATCGGGATAGGCCTCATGGGTGAGTTCTGCCAGACGTTGCGCCGTCATATCAGCTGAGCCACCATACACCACCGTGTTAGGAGCAGCGGCCCGCAGCGGCAATATCGCCACAAATTGCGGCGGCGAATCAGTGTCGGTTGCGATGTCGTGAATGGGAGGATAATTGACACCTTCTGGCGGTCGAAAGCTTTCGGGAATGGCATAGGAAACTGCAGCAATCACCGCCCCGGCGGCGGCCATGCTGGCGAATTTTGCAGTGCCGTTAATATTCCATAACTTGCCGGCTAATACGATGCCGATGGTAACAGCCAGACCCACCCAGGCGACGACGCCACCGTAGTTATTGGCCATGCGCAGCAATTCGAAGCCGCGGCGAAAATCCCATACTGCTAGCCAGATGCCCGCAGCGGCACCGAGGGTCAGAAGCCCAATCACCAGACCGCTAAACAACGCGAGGATGCTGGCTATTTTTAGATAGAGACTGCTCTTGCTTTTGGACGGTAAAATCGGGGACAGACCACGATTAATTGTTGAGCGAATGCTCTTCGTTTCGCGCCGTGAAAATTAATCGTGGTCTGTCCCCATTTAAGCTGACATGCCACGTGCTGATATTGGCCAGACCGCCTCAACTCTGTCGTTACGTATCGCGTACATCTGATCGTACAGATTTACCACCGGATCGCAGTGCGACACGATGAGTTCCAGTTTATCGCCAACCTTGTAAAGGCGCGAAGGATTCTCATCATAGAGAATGGTACCGAACTCGTCCGAAGTAGA
Organism: Pseudohongiellaceae bacterium; assembly: GCA_041689205.1. Classification (GTDB taxonomy): domain Bacteria; phylum Pseudomonadota; class Gammaproteobacteria; order Pseudomonadales; family Pseudohongiellaceae; genus JAVVEG01. The sequence goes on from JBDNGQ010000122.1 coordinate 2,317, forward strand.
TCGGTATTGCATGCCGGTTTCGCCTTTGATGATTGGCCAGGGTTGATTGATGGTGCAGGCCTTGGCGCCGGCATCCGAGGTCGCGCGACCGGCATGCTGGTCATTGAGCACGGTGGCCATAATCGTCAGTGAGGTGTGAAAATCGGAATACACTGCCTGATCTGTTTCACCCCCTATTGCCAAGTACTGCGCATCCATAAATGCGTAACTGCCGACTTGCACATCGGTGAGTCCGCGAGTCAGATGATCAATGTTATAAGTGCCTGTTCCCCCGCCACTGAATATTTCTGTATTCAATCCGCTTCTGTTCAATAGATCAAATGTGTCTGTCGCCGCAGTCATAGTTGCCAAAGTTTGTGCTTTGCGAATTTCAAATCCCGTTACATGTTGCGCGCCTGCGTCATAACACAGCATGCCGACCAAACGCAGACCGGGCAGTTGATCTATAAGCTGTGCCAGTTCAAGTGCGGGCTGGCCGGGTGCAATGCCCGTGCGTCGAATGCCAGGGTCTACATCTATTACCACGTCGGCAATAATTCCCTTGGCTACTGCTGCCTCGGACAGCATACGGGCATTTTGCGGTGAGTCAGTGGCCTGGATAAATCCTGGGCATTGCTGCCTGAGATTCATGGCGCGATTGATTTTGGTGGCAGTGACATTGCCAGTGGTATTGAGAATTCGGTCCAGACCATTCTGAAACATGACCTCGGCCTCACTCACCTTGGCGGTGCAGATGCCCACCGAGCCGCGCTGCATCTGCATTTTCGCAATAGTGGGGCATTTATGCGTCTTGGCATGCGGGCGACTGGCAATGCCATTGTCCGTCATGGTCTTGGCCATCTTGTCGAGGTTGGCCTCCAGCAGATCCAGGTCCACGCACAGGGCGGGCGTATCCAGCTCCCACTTGGAAACATTCACGGACATGCTGCCATTGGCATAGAACTCTCGCATCTCGGCAGCGGTATAGCCCATCACCGAGGAGGGAATCCAGAGCGCGGCAGCACCACTGGCTTGTAGAAAACGGCGGCGGGACAAGGCAGGGCTTTTCATAGGTCACCTCTTGGTCATTTGGCAGAGTCCTGGCAGACAGCAAGCAAAGACTGACCGACTCTTCTTCGCATGCTATTCTGCTGACAAGATAACCTGAAAAACGAGGCAAAGCATGCGATTGAGTGACGAGTTTTTAATGAAATAGAGTTGCTGGCTCTTTTTAATCTGCACAACACCCAGGAAGGGCTGAAAATTCACCACGAAGCCGCGCCGGAGAGAATAGCAGCGGCCAAGCGCTTGTTTGACAAGAACATCATCACTCTGGAAGACGGCGGCTATCTCACGCCGCTTGGCATAGAAGCTGCCGAACACACCCAGGCGCTGGTGATCATGCTGCAGCCTGCCTAGGCTGCAAAACTATTTTACCGGTTTTGATTTTGGCGGGCCTTTGACGGGCCTTGCGCTGGCGATTTCCAATCTGAATGTCATAAAGTAATATTCGATCACTCATTCGATGCATCTGCCACGAGTTCCGCTATAGCTAAGGAGTCAGCATGGTTTCCTTCTCGCAAGCCAGCTATAACACTTTCTCTATTTTTATCCGGCTGATTCTGACTTAGCTTCCATTTGCCTGACAATTTAGTAATTACTACTTCAATACCGACTATGTGCTGCAGCAATTTTTCCGTGTAGTCCTGTGGCGCATCAGTCACGGCCCAGAGTATAGGTAGAATAAAGACTATCTCGAATCAAATCCACCTCCCTTCCCATCATGAAAGCTCGTCCCGTGGCTCAACCAATTCTCAGAAACTCCTCAGAACTGACCAAGTTAACGATCCATCGGCTCCCTGCATCGTCC
>JBDNGQ010000123.1:0-8239 GCA_041689205.1 Pseudohongiellaceae bacterium
CCCCTTCGGGCGGGCGTCTGCGCCGCTTCTGCCGCGTTGCCGTGCTTGCCAAGGGCTACGGCCATTGCCAGCGCACGACGCCTTGCAGCAGCGGGCGCAATCACCCGCAGAGTGGTCATAGAGTTATTCAGAGGCTCCCTAGCTTGTCAGTCGAACAAGACCCGTGCCAGGGCGATGCCACTCTCGCCGCCATACGCATAGAAGAGATACACCGTGTCGCCGTCCACCAGGATGGCCGGGTCACGCAATTGATTAAGCAGTCCATAGGCTGAACTACGCACTGAGGGTTCCATGGGCGAGTTGGCTCCCTCCCAGGGACGCTCCGGTCTCAGCACGACGGTTTCCTCCGACTCCTGCCATTGCTGCCAGTCACCGCTGATATCGATGGTGCTGAGCATGATGCTCTCCGGCACATCCCCCACCCGGGTCCAGAACACATAAAGGGAATCATCACGTTTGAGCAAAGCGGAATGACGCATGGTGGGTCCAAACAACACAGGGCCGCTCTCGAATTCCGTGAAACCGTCCCGCGAGCGGTAGAACTGACCCGGCATGGCCATCAGATAGGTCATGTCCTGATGCGCAAAGGCCCGCAGGTAGGTGCGGCCCAGATTCTGTTGCTGGGCAATGAAATCAATACCGTTGCTCGAGGTGGCAACCCGTGAGAACTGCTGACCCAGTCCGGCTAGCCCGTGGAAATACATGACGATACGGCGATTCTCGTGGTCGACATGCACGTCCGGAGACGCGATATGGGGCGTCGTCAGCTCAGTGGCAATGTCGTGCATCAACCGCGCACCGGCAGCTTCCCGGCTTGCCACTGCGTCGGCCAGCTCCGCCGCACTGACCACCGGTGCTTCGGTCAGAAAGAACGAATCCTCAATTTTCAGGCTGCCGGGACCATGGATTTTCCACGGTCCAGTCACGGCATCTGCATAGGCAAGCCGGATATAGCGGCCCTTGTGATCGGCAAAATACAGGTAGTATCGCCCCAGGGGATTTTCCAGCCAGTCCGGCACCCGGATAACGCTGGGACCCTGGATGTTGTCGCCGAGACTGGCATCAGTCCCCGAATGAATGATAGGGGCATCAAGCAGGCGCTCGATTCGCACCTGTGCCGGTGCGGGAACCTGGGCTGTGACCGCCACCGGCAATAACGACAACGCACAGGCAATCAGCACGTATAGTGAATGTCGAAGGTATGAGGCCGGAAGTGGGGCGGAGTCTATCGTGTGCATTCTGACCACCTTTTTTTGTTATTGGCCCAACAGTTGTAGCGGATCGAGCGTCTCGTTATGCTCTGAGCTCTACGCGCCATGGTGGATAAAGACGATTTTCTCCTGCCCAGTACAATTTGATTTTGTTGCCGGACGGGTCATGAAGTATCGCCTCTCGCCATAGATACGACATGTCAGATGGGTCCTGATCGAACTTAAAACCTTTGGACTTCAGCTCGTCGACAAGATTATCGAGTTCTTCATCTTCGAAATAAATGACGCTCCTGTTTGAAACCTCAGAGTCTTCCAACGCAAGGGAAAATGTAGATGTACCTTCCGGGCATTCGAATCTGGCGTAGTGGGGAGAGTCTACAATCTGAAGAAATCCCATCTTGCGATAAAAAGCTGTCGCCTCCTTCATGTTGGAAACGGGCAAAGTCACCTGATTCAAATCCATAGTTCACGACCCCTGTTACGCATAACTCCAACCACAACGGCCCCGGTATGTGGCCTGAACCTCTTGATTTCGCCACCCAAGTGCATAGCCCTGCGGATTGGGTTGGCCATCAGTGAGAGCTTGATGTCGTATCAGCAAGTCCCGTGTACTCTCGCTGAACAACTGAGGTGTGATCATCTGCTGGCCCGGTATCGCTGAAGTTGAACTCAGTGACACTTTCGATTACGGCACCAGTAATGTTGTAGCCGCCCAGCCACGCATCTGCCTTTGCCCCGACTTCCTCCCATCCAGAGGCGTGTACTGTGTTAAGGGGATATCGCTCGTTCGGAACCGATTCCCATCCCCAGTTGTAAACGAAGATCACATCGAAGAGCTTGAAGGAAACCAGGCCGATAACGAGCGTTATCATGACAACGATCAGCAGCTGTTTGTAAGCACGACTTTTCATTTTTAGTCCCATGGTTGTACCGCCAAACGATACGAACCGGCTATCCCAATCTTGTCGTCTTTAGTATTTCAGTCAGCCCGGCGACAGCACCGCCGATATTGGCAAGTTCGGCGGGAACTATCATCGTGTTATTCACCTTGGCGAGATTGCCAAATTCCTTCACATACTGCTCCGCCACACGCAGGCTCACGGCATCTCTTCCACCAGGCTGCTCAATGGCGGCAGCGATCTTGCGAAGGCCGACAGCCGTGGCTTCAGCTATCAGTTCGATCTCCTGGGCCCGGCCTTGTGCCTCGTTAATCTGACGCATCATTTCACCCTCGGAATGATTGATCACCTCCTGTTTCTGACCTTCCGATACATTGATCATTGCCTGCCGTTCGCCTTCTGATCTGGCTATGGCGGCGCGGCGCTCACGTTCCGCCCGCATCTGCTGCTCAAGAGCATCCTTGATGCTGGCTGGCAGCTCGATATCTGATATCTCATAACGCAGCACCTTGATACCCCATGGCGAGGCAGCATGGTCCAATGCCTCTACGACATTCTCATTAATCTTCGCGCGCTCTTCGAAGGTCTTATCCAGGTCGGTCTGCCCAATAACCGAACGCATCGTCGTTTGCGCCAGTTGACTGGCTGCATAGCGGTAATCATTGATGCCATAGCTGGCCTTATGCGCATCTATAACCTGCATATAAAGCACGCCGTTTATGCCGACCTGGATATTATCTTTAGTCACACATGCCTGACGTTCGACGTTGACGACTTCTTCTTTTAATGTGTGCTGATAGGCCACCTTGTCGATAAATGGAATCAGAATATGAAATCCTGAATCGAGCGTACTTGAATATTTCCCTAAGCGCTCAATAACATAATTGGACCGCTGCGGAACTATACGAGCAGTCTTGGCGATAGTTATGACGGCTACAATTGCAAAGCCGATTGCTAAAATACTACTCATGCCTTCCATTATCTGTTGCTCCCTTTGATTGAAAATATATGTCGTGTTGAATCCAGGACAGCATCAGCTCTGGAGTTTGTTTTTTGAAACGATTAAATCAATCCCATCATTAGCTACTACCCAAACCGCTTCACCGGCCTTCAGATTCTCGGTAGAGGAAGCGGACCAGCTTACCCCATTGAGTGTAATACGGCCGTTTCCCTGCGAGAAATCTTCCACGACAAATGCCCGTTCACCAATGTCATGCTGGAAGTTGGGTTTTTCCTGTGATTTGTCGGCCAGATAGCCCTTGAACATTGCCTTGAAGCGGGCGCGTACAGTGAACAGCGACAGCAGGCTGACGGCACCAAAGATGGTGAACTGCGACGCCACTGACTCTATTGTGCCCAACTGCAACAGCAATCCGACAATGATAGCTGCTATTCCAAAAAATACGGCTATCACACTGGTGGCGAGTAACTCAGATACAATCAGAATGATACCAATCAGAATCCATACCATTGCGCTCATGTCTTTCTCCTTTTTCCATTTTCCTTTTACTCAGCATGATTACCGGACTATCCACCTGCCTGCCACTGCACGCGCTCCAGCGACCACGATGGGATGGTCCAAAAAGGGATACCAGCAACAAGGAAGCACACCAGGAAAGCGCCGACAGTCACTCTTTTCATGCTCCAGGTGCCAGGCGATGACATAATTTTTTTTCCGAGCAAATTCTTTTTGGGAAAACATAGTCCGACTCAATGCTGAATGCAATCAATAATTCTCGATAGCTCGCGATACCAGGCACCCAGCCCACTGCTGTCACTGATCGCCAGGACATCAGGTTCCTGTTTTCCACTGCCGCATCAATATCTGCGACGGACTGCAATCTCCCTGACAAAGGTATTGAAAAACAACATATAAAAATAGCATTCGTCTTAATGAATTCAGACTATGATTGCGATCGGTACCCTGAAATTGAATTTTGAAATCCTGGCATTAAACCGTTAGTCTTGTGGCGTCCGCAGGAAGGCTGCGGCTAATAACAATAATCAAGCTTTGACAGGAGTGCCCGAGGTGAAAACGGCAATGCAGATAGTTTCACGGTTCGTCCTCACCGCCAGCGCGCTGGTCTTTGCTCCGCTGGCCCTGAGCCAGACACAAACCAGTGTGTTCGAAGGCGACTGGCCGGTTTACCACGGCAATGAGTTCTCCCAGCGGTATTCCCCACTCGAGCAGATCAACGCTGAGAACGTGGGTTCCTTGCAAATTGCCTGGCGTTTCTCTACTGAGAAATTCGGACCCACTCCCGACTTCACCAATCCCTCAACGCCGCTGGAGATAGACGGTATTCTGTACGCGAATATCGCCAGCACACGCAATGTTGTCGCACTGGACGCCACCTCAGGCCAGGTACTGTGGTTGTGGAGACCACAGGAAGGCGCGCGTTTTGACAGCGCGCCGCGCAAAGGTGCCGGCCGTGGTGTGGCCTATTGGCGCAGCGGTGACAAGACTCGAATTATTGATGTCACTCCAGGCTACCATCTGGTGTCACTGGATGCTAAAACTGGAATTCCAGATCCGGGCTTTGGCAACAACGGTATTGTGGACCTGATGGTTGGGCTCAGAAATGCCAAAGACGACAGGTACGACAACATCGATATCGGCGCATCCGCACCCCCTTTCATAATGAACAATGTCATTGTTGTCGGAGCGGCCCACTCGACGGGCGGTCGACCGCGATCCAAGTCGAATGTCAAAGGTGACATTCGCGGTTTCGATGTGCACAGCGGTGAACTGCTCTGGACCTTCCGCACCATTCCCGAGCCGGGTGAAGTGGGTCATGAATCCTGGCTGGAACAGAGCGCTGAATACACCGGTAATACCGGCGTCTGGGCTCCCATCTCAGGGGATTCTGAATTGGGCATGGTCTATCTGCCGGTGGAAGACCCCACCGGGGACTATTACGGTGGCGATCGCCCCGGCTCCAATCTGTTTTCCAGCAGTATCGTCGCTCTTGATGTCAGAACCGGCGAGCGCCGCTGGCATTACCAGTTGATTCACCATGACATCTGGGACTGGGACGTTCCCGCGGCCCCGGTGCTTGCGGACTTGCCCAACGGCCGCAAGGTGATCATGTCGGTAACCAAGCAAGCGTTTGTCTACACTTTCGACAGAGAGACTGGCGAGCCAATCTGGCCGATTGAAGAACGACCAGTTCCCGCTGGCGATGTGCCCGGCGAATGGTACTCGCTTACCCAGCCGTTCCCGACTCGTCCCGCGGCCTTTGACCGGCAGGGCTTTACAGAAGCTGACTTGATAGATTTCACGCCGCAGCTTCATGCGCTGGCGTTGGAGTCCATCGAAGGCTTCCGTCTCAGCCCCAGTCTTTTCACGCCTCCTTCCCTGACTGAAGCGGCGGATGGTACCCGTGGTCTGCTGAGCCTGCCTTCTTCTACGGGCGGTGCCAACTGGGAGGGCTCTGCACTCGATCCTGAAACGGGCATACTCTACGTTCCTTCAAGAACCCAATTGCAAGCCTTGTCACTGGCAAAGAATCCGGCCTCAGACATTGATTTCAGTCAGGGTAATGGTGTTCGCATCCCGAGGGTTGAAGGACTTGAAATCGTCAAGCCGCCCTACGGCCGCGTAACCGCGATCGACATGAACTCCGGCGACCATCTGTGGTGGGTTGCCAACGCCGCCACACCGGACCGGATTAGCAATCATCCCATGCTGCAAGGCGTTGATCTGCCCGATACTGGTATCCCGGTGCGCTCCGGGATACTGCTCACCAGGTCGCTGCTGTTCGTGGGTGAAGGTAACGGCGCCGCCGACGCCGGTCCCAGAATGCGAGTGATCAACAAAGAAACCGGTGAAGTCATCACCGTCATGGACTTACCAGATAACCAAACCGGCTTGCCATTTACTTACGAGCACGATGGCAAGCAATACCTGGCCATGTTCGTCGGCGGCACGAGCAGCCCCGCGCAGCTTGTTGCTTATGCGTTGCCGTAGGGAGGGTAGGATGACAAGCAAGGCGGCGCTGACATCAGCGATATCACGCCCGGTGTGAATAAAGGTGGAATTGGCATGCGACTTCACGTAACACAAACCCAGTTCATCACACATCCCTTCGGCAATATCCAAGGATTTGCGATTATTTTGCAGGGTGTATCGCTGAAATTCCTTGTCCTGATAGCTGGCGTGGGCTGCGTGCATTCCCACAATATTCAACTGGCCGGTCATCTTATTCTTGAAGTCAACAATATGATCATCGCAGCCAGGTCAGTATTCATATTGGCGTCCACCAGCACCGTTGTTGGCATCCGGCAGAGCTTCGGCGATGGCATTCAGCGCAACCTGTGAGGGACCATAAGGATTCTCATTACTGCTCGCCCGAATGATGTAATCGGGTCGCGGCAAATCAGCCCATGCGCTGTTCATGAAGTTGACTGAAGGTGCGCCCGGGATACCCCGCATAAATCCAGCGCCCAGAAATGCCGCACCGCCCTGCAGTGCGTTGATCAGCAAACAAATGGATTCCGATGTCACCGACAAAGTCGTCTCCGCAAGCCATGGCTGTCCTTCCTCTACGTGTGTGTATTCATTTCTTAGCAGGTTGCCGACAGCCTCAGTCCAGATAAAGTCACCTGATTCAAGGAAGCATGAATTTTCATAATGGCTCACCGCAATTTTCTGAACTTTTACTTCTAAAATAGGTGTTCAGAAAATCTTCAATTGCATCAAAATGAGCCAATGGAGAAGCATGGTCACCTTCAATTGCAGTATGCTGAACATAATGAGCAAAATTATTATCCTCAAGTCTTTTCATCATTACGTCAGACATTTCTGATGATGGCCAGAATTCATCCTCAGTGGCAGAAACGAAATAAATGGGACCATTGATCTTCTCTACGGGAATCGCCGCCCTTTCGACCGCCTCCTGATCTTTAAGCATGTGTTCCCATGCTGCCCGTAAATCTCCTTTGATCAAAGCTGGTGTGGCGCTCCAGGGAACAGGCACAAATGGCAGTGGTTCATTGTTCAGTGAGAAGGACGAGGTATTCATTGCGGCAGTCAATCCTGCAAACACCGCATGACCGGGAACGATTGCAATAACAGTTTTTATAGCGGAATAGTGACTTGCCAGGAGAAGCGCCAATTCAGCACCTTTTGAAGCGCCGATTACAGCAATACACTTCCGGTTTATATTGGATTCTTCAGCCGCATCAATAATTGCCTGATACACACCTTCAAGTGCAATTCGGTCCAATTCTTTTGGCGCTCCTTCCAGACCAAAGTACCCAAGAGCCAGAAACGCGTAACCTTGTTGAATAAAGTCATCGCGCTGGGTTTTCCAATAATTGCTTGCCCATGCGTTACCACCCTCTGCCCCGCCCAAACCGACAATTAATGGCAGATTACTTTCGTCGCCCATGAAGAGCTGTGAGACCACTTTTCCGTGACTCTCTGGCAGGACACTATTGTCGGAACCGAGAACCATATAGACATAAAGACCAACTGGCACAGCGAGCAGGATCAGTATCGATAGAACCCCGTATTTTAAAAATCTGCTGCGAGTTTTCATTCAAATTTCCTCCCTGAACGTGTTTCCAATTGATGCATTGCCGGTTGCTGCTTCCAATATTTCAGGCTCGTTCGAAGCCGTGATTGTCAGATAGAATGATGCAAATGCGGCCTTGATCCAGATCACTGCGGGGAACACCCCCACGATCAATAACAGCAGGCCAAGGATGAATATCAAGATGGACAGGAAGCCCAATACGAAGATCTTCACTACATGGCCCCCGGTGATCTGCCAGCTCGCTTCCACAGCTGCTATTGGATCAAGTCCCTCGTCCATTACCAGATAGGATACAAAGGCCATGCGGCATGCAATATAGATACCTGGGAGGACAAATACGATCAGGCCAATACCGATCAGGCCCAGAACCAGCAGTGAAGCAAGCACGATGTTCACGTAATTCTGAAAACCGCTGAAAATGCTACTTACCTCCACTTTATCTCCCCGCACAGCGCGCAAAAAAATCATGTCAGCGCCGTAGTTGATGATCGGATAGAGCAGAAGCAGATAGGCTGTCTCCAGCAATCCGACCAGAGCAGAGGATTCATGATCTCCATCGATGTTTAATGGAGCCATGAAGACACCTAGC
>JBDNGQ010000124.1:0-6940 GCA_041689205.1 Pseudohongiellaceae bacterium
AAAGTTCAGATTGATGGAGAGATGCATTCGCTGACTGCGTTAAATCCGGAGCTTCGTGAAACTGTGTACGAAGGCGCCAACATCAAAGGGCGCGCTAACGTGTTGATCATGCCGAATATGGATGCGGCCAGTATCACTCTGGGATTGATGCGCTCCCTGACCAATGCACGTCTGATTGGTCCCTTCCTGGTCGGTCTGGAAAAATCTGCGCACATTCTTATTCCCTCAGTTTCCGGGCGCGGCATCCTCAATCTTACTGCTCTTGCGGTGGCTGATATTTACGCTCGCCGGCAAAACCCCTGAGCGAACTGATCGCACGCTGACCGCTTCGCCCGGGGTCAGCGCTGCGTGGTGATGGTCAGACGTTTTCATTAACCCTCTCTACGCTAACTCAAAGCCTATGCGGGCTATACAACGGATGTAAACCGGTGGTTCGTGCAATGTTCCCTGTATCCGTGAATGGAGGCAGAGATGAGCTGGCAGTGCTGCATCAGCCGCAGGATCCCATCAATAGTTACTATGCCGAGTCTGGAGGAAACGCATCATGAACCCTGTCATTGAATCGGTTACTGAAGCAATCAAACAACGCAGTGTAGAAACCAGGAAACTGTATCTGCAGCGGATGCAGCTCACGCGGGACTATTTCCCTCCGCGTAGAAAGCTGTCCTGCGGCAACCTCGCCCATGCCTGTGCCGCCTCTCCTGACACGGATAAGCAGACTATTCGACTTATGCAGGCCGCCAATCTAGGCATAGTGACTGCCTTTAATGACATGCTCTCTGCACATCAACCGCTGGGCGACTACCCCGAGCTGATTAAAAGAGCGGCTCGTGAACTTGGCTCCTCAGCTCAGGTTGCCAGTGGTGTGCCAGCTATGTGTGATGGCGTGATTCAGGGGCAGCCGGGCATGGAGCTGGGTGTTTTCAGCCGGGATGTGATTGCCATGGCCACAGTACTCGGTTTGATCCATAACGTTTTTGATGGCGTTATCTGTCTTGGTGTCTGCGACAAGATCGTTCCTGGGATGTTGATCGGCGCGTTGCAGTTTGGTCATCTGCCTGCCGGTTTCAGTCCAGCTGGGCCAATGCCCAGCGGCATTTCTAATAAAGAAAAGGCGGCTGTGCGGGAGCTCTATGCTCAGGGACAGGTTGGCAGAGATGAGTTGATGGCAGTGGAAAGTGCCTCGTATCACAGTCCGGGTACCTGCACGTTTTATGGCACGGCGAACAGTAATCAGGTGATTGTGGAAATGCTCGGGGTGCAGCTGCCAGGTTCCTCTTTTGTTAATCCTCAGAATCCGCTGCGCCCGGTTTTGCTCAGAGAAACCGTGCAGCGCGTGATCGCTGCAGCAGATGTGCAGGGTGCGCACCGGTCAACTGCAGACATGATTACTGAAGCGTCGGTGGTGAACGCTCTGGTCGCATTACTGGCCACCGGAGGCTCTGCAAATCACACACTGCACCTGGTCGCAATTGCGCATGCAGCGGGAATCAAACTGACGTGGGAAGATTTTGACGCGGTATCGAAAGTAACGCCGACGCTGGCCCACATCTATCCCAATGGTGGGGCGGATGTGAATGCCTTTCAGGAGAGCGGCGGCATGGCCTTTCTGGTCAGGGAGCTGCGCAGTGCGGGATTGCTCAATGAAAATGTTGTCAATCTGATGGGAGAGGGCCTGGCTTCCAATGAATACGCACCGCTGCTGGATGAAAACGGCAACCTGGTATGGAAGAAGCCGGACAATGCGGCGGCATCACCTGACGTGCTGCGCACGGTGGCTGCTCCGTTTGCGGCAGAAGGTGGGCTGCGCATGCTCAAGGGCAATCTGGGTGAAGGTATTATTAAAATTTCAGCAATAAAACCTGAACACCGTCAGATAACAGCGCCATGTGTAATTTTCGACACGCAGGAGGCATTTCAACAGGCGTTTGAACAAGGGGCGTTGAATCGGGATGTGGTTGCCGTGGTGCGGTTTCAGGGACCGAGAGCCAACGGCATGCCGGAACTGCATCAGCTGACACCTTATCTCGGAGTGCTGCAGGACAAAGGTTTTCATGTGGCGTTGCTGACCGACGGACGAATGTCAGGGGCATCCGGTAAGGTTCCTGCTGCCATCCATGTTACGCCTGAAGCTTTGGCAGGAGGTCCGCTGGCACGTTTACAGGATGGTGATGTGATCAGCCTTGATGCGGAACAGGGCACTCTGATTGTACACCTTAGTGAACAAGAGCTTGCGGCACGTGAAGTGGTGACATGGCAGACAATGGAACACAACATCGACAGTCTGTTAAGGGACACTCTGGGGCGCAATCTCTTTAAGTGTTTTCGAGATGTCAGCAGTTCTGCCACCACGGGTGCCTCTGTGTTTTTATAGACTGTGTGTTCTTGATGGGGCGCAGAGCACCCTCTATGCAACCCATTTGAAAGGCTTCACGATTCTTCATCCTGAAGTGACGCCGGGGCTGCGTGGCGGCTTTGCGGGAATGGCGCACAGGGAAATTATCGGCTATCTTAAAGCCCTGGGTATAAGCAGCATTGAATTACTGCCTGTACAGAGTTTTATCAGTGAACGGAATGGCCTCCTGCTGAGTCCTTGCAGTGTGTTGTGTCAGATCGTTTAAAAATGTTTTTCTGTTCAACAGCAATGTTGCTTGCCCATGATAATCCTGGTCATGGGGCGGCCGCCAGTGCGTTGAGCACCAGAGGTAATCAGGTATGACCAGACCAGCAGGCGACTCAAAAAACGCCGTACAGCAGTCGCAGGCGCCAGCCGTTCAGCACAGCACTCCAAGCTTGAACCATAGCTGGCTTGGCATGGACAGAGCTGCCTTAAGCGAGGATCTTGCCAGACATTTCCACTTGACGCTTGGACGTGATCAAGGTTCCGCCTCGCATCTTTATCTGTTTAATGCGGCGGCATTGACCGTGCGCGACCGACTGGTCGAACGCTGGCGGGAAACGAGACTGCGTTATCGCAAAGAGCGTCCGCGCAGGGTCGCCTATATTTCAATGGAGTTCCTGATTGGCCGCTCACTGACCAACGCGGTGTTAAATCTGGATATAGAAGAGGCTTTGCGAAACGCGCTTTATCGCTACGGTGTCAGCCTTGAGGAGTTGGCTGAAACTGAACGTGACGCGGGGCTTGGTAATGGCGGTCTCGGACGATTGGCGGCCTGTTTTCTGGACAGCTGCGCTACGCTTGGATTGCCGGTTACCGGCTATGGTATTCGCTATGACTATGGCATGTTCCAGCAACGAATAGAAAACGGCTTCCAGGTTGAATCGCCCGACCACTGGCTGGAATGGGGTAATCCGTGGGAATTTGAGACTCCCGAAGACACCCGGAAGGTAAAGTTTTACGGCAGCACCCGCCTGCGGGCCGATGCCAGCGGTCGCATGCATGCGGAGTGGATAAATACCGAAGACGTTCTTGCAGTTCCCTACGATATGCCAATACCAGGCTACCGCAATGAAACCGTTAACACCCTGCGACTTTGGAAGGCGATGGCAACGGAAGAATTTAATCTCAATGAGTTTAACGCAGGGGGTTACGCCGAGGCAGTCGCTGCGAAAACCCAGGCTGAACAGATTTCCATGGTCTTGTATCCCAATGATGTCAGCGAAAATGGCAAGAGTCTGCGCTTACGGCAGCAGTATTTTCTGTCATCGGCGAGCCTGCAGGACGTGTTGGCGCGATGGGTACAGCGTAATGGCGATACCTTTGATGAGTTCGCAAAATTCAATTGCTTCCAGCTCAATGACACGCACCCATCAGTGGCGGTCGCAGAGCTGATGCGTCTGTTGATAGATGAGCATGAACTGCAGTGGGAAGAGGCCTGGCAGATTACCAATGCCACCATGGCATACACCAATCACACGCTGCTGCCGGAAGCGCTGGAGCGCTGGCCGGTACGAATGTTCCGAGGCATGCTGCCGCGCATCCTTGAGATAATTCAGGAGATAAATGCACGGTTTCTCATTGAAGTTGAGAGGTGCTGGCCAGACGATTCCAGTCGGCTCAAAGCGATGTCCATTATAGAGGAGGGAGCGGATCCGTGCGTGCGGATGGCACATCTGGCGATAGTCGGCAGCTTCTCTGTAAATGGCGTAGCACAGCTGCATACCGATCTGCTGGAGCAGGGTTTGTTTCGAAATTTCTATGAAATGTGGCCGGAAAAATTCAATAACAAAACCAATGGAGTCACCCCACGGCGCTGGCTGGGATTCTGCAATCCGCAATTGTCTGCGCTGATCTCTGAAAGTATTGGTGATCGATGGCTGGTTGATTTGAGCCAGTTGTCACAGTTAAAACCTTATGCCGATGATCCAGCCTTCCTGCAGCGCTGGGCTGCTGTAAAACAGCGTAACAAACAGAATGTTGCCGATCTGGTCGAGGAATGCTGTCAGGTTAAATTCGATACCTCCATGCTGTTTGATGTGCAGGTGAAACGTATTCACGAGTACAAGCGACAACTGCTGAATATTCTGCACGTCATTCACCTTTATGATCGCATCCTGCGGGATGATACCGCTGACATGATACCTCGTTGTGTGTTGATTGGTGGTAAGGCCGCGCCTGGGTATTACATGGCAAAACTGATCATCAAGTTAATCGGCAATGTCGCTGCCGTGGTCAATGCGGATGAGAAGGTCCGGCCGTTTTTGCGGGTGGCGTTTATCCCCAACTTTAATGTCACCCGAATGGAAGTCATCTGTGCCGGTGCAGATTTGTCAGAGCAGATATCAACTGCGGGTAAGGAGGCATCAGGTACCGGCAATATGAAATTCATGATGAATGGTGCGATTACAATTGGCACCCTTGATGGCGCAAATATAGAGATACGCAATGAAGTGGGGGCAGAAAATTTCTTCCTGTTTGGCCTGCATGCGGACGAGGTGCAGCAGGTGCGTGAAAATTATAAGCCTGCAACGATAATTGCTGAAGACCCGGATCTGAGTGCGGTGATGAAGATGCTGGAATCGGACTACTTCAGTCGGTACGAATCAGGTTTGTTCAGGCCGATAATTGACAGTATTCGAGACCCCGCCGACCAGTGGCTGACAGCGGCAGATTTTCGCAGCTACATCGATGTGCAAAAAGAGGCTGCTGCGTTGTTCCGCAACCAGTCGCAGTGGACACGTACCAGTGTGCTTAATACCGCCGCCAGCGGTTATTTTTCCAGTGACCGAACCATCAGAGCGTACGCTGAGGAGATCTGGCACACCAGCCCACACTTGAGGAAAGGCAGTCAATGATCGACCTTGGACCTCGCTATGTCAGTAAACTGACCCGCAATACCTATGCGCTGATCCTGGCTGGCGGGCGCGGCTCGCGCCTGCATGAGCTTACCGACTGGCGGGCAAAGCCGGCCCTGTATTTCGGCGGGAAATTTCGCATCATCGACTTTCCCCTGTCTAATTGCATTAATTCCGGTGTGCGCCGAGTGGGCGTGGTTACCCAATACAAGGCGCATTCACTGATCAAGCATCTGGTGCGTGGCTGGGGACACTTTAAGAAAGAACTTGGTGAAGGCGTTGAAATATTGCCAGCATCACAGCGCTATTCGGACAGTTGGTATCGCGGCACCGCCGATGCGGTCTACCAGAATATCGACATTATCCGCGGCGAAATACCTGATTATGTGATGGTGCTTTCAGGTGACCACGTCTACCGTCAGGACTATGGAGACATGCTTGCTTATCATGAAAAAAAAGACGCAGACATGACGGTATCCTGTATGGAAGTGCCTTTGGCGGAAGCCGCAGGCAGTTTCGGAGTAATGAGCGTTGATCGGGACCAGCGCATTCTGGCATTTAATGAAAAGCCCAAACAGCCCCAACCGCTCCTTGATAAGCCAGACCTGTGTCTCGCATCGATGGGGAATTATGTTTTCAAAACCGAATTTCTGTTCGAGCAGTTGCGCAAGGATGCAAAAAATTCCAGTTCAGATCATGATTTTGGCAAAAACATAATTCCTTCAGTAATCGCCGATAGCAGGGTTTTTGCCTACCGCTATGCTGACCCGGCAGGAGGGCCGAGGCCGTACTGGCGGGATGTGGGCACTCTGGATTCGTTCTGGCTGGCAAATATGGAGCTGATAGAGCCCGACCCGGCACTTAACCTGTATGATCCGCGCTGGCCAATCTGGACCTTTCAGGAGCAATCGCCACCTGCAAAGTTTATCTATGATGAAGAGGGGCGACGTGGCATGGCCATTGATTCGATGGTTTCGGGGGGATGCATACTATCCGGTGCTACGGTGCGAAAATCTTTGCTCTTCTCCAATGTCAGAGTGCATTCTTATTCTGAAATAGAGCAGGCGGTGATTCTGCCTGATGTAGAAATTCAACGTCATTGCAGACTGCGAAAAGTGATTATTGATCGCGGCTGCAGTATTCCCGAAGGCAGTGTTATCGGCTACGACAAAAAACAGGATGCTAAAAACGGCTTTCGGGTAACTCCTCGAGGCGTGACCCTGGTCACCAGGGAAATGCTGGGCCAGACTGTTGGCGGACTTTAAAATACACGATGTGAATCTATGCATATTATAATGATTGCGGCTGAGAACGGGGCATTGAAGGGCGGCAAAGTCGGCGGCATTGGGGACGTAATTCGAGACGTGCCGCAGGCACTGGCGAGGAAGGGACATCGCGTTTCAGTCGTGACACCGGCCTATGGCCTGCTGTGTCGCCTGAACCCATCCACTGTTATCGGGACTGTATCTGTAGAATTTTCCGGAGCCACAGAAATACTTGAATTCTGCTCGGCTAAACCGGCAATTAAATCATCGCCCGATATCGCGCATGGTCAGGTAAATCATTATCTGCTCGATCATCCTTTGTTTTCAGCCTGTGGTGCCGGATCCATTTATTGTAATGACCAACAGGGCCCCTTCGAAACCGATGCTCACAAGTTTTCGCTGTTTTGTATTGCGGTATG
>JBDNGQ010000125.1:0-8262 GCA_041689205.1 Pseudohongiellaceae bacterium
ACAGGCCATTATCGATGTGGTCAGTTACATTAATACGTTAGGCAGGTAAGCTGAGCGCTGCTTATATCTGCTTTCAACCTTTTTCAACAAACCAGGATAATTGCTATGAATAGAACAATGAAACTGCTCGCCACCCTGTTGACACTGATCCTTACCCCTGCAGTATTCGCTGCTGAAATTGAGCGCCAGGGCGAAGGTCGACTATTTTTCACCACCATCACTATCCCCGCTAATGCGGAAACACTGTATGTCAGCGGCAGTGGCGCCTCTCAGTTGGAAGATGGCAGCTGGGGCGACACCGAACAACAGACAACCAATACCTTTGAGAAATTCAAAGTGACTCTGGAAGACGCGGGCTGGTCCATGTCAGATATCGTGCAGGTTCGCGTGTTTGGCGTTGCCGGCGAAGGTAAATTTGATTTCGCAGCATTCAATCAGGCGTATTCTAAGTTCTTTGGTACTGAAGAGAATCCTCAGAAACCAGTTCGTTCGGTAGTTGAAGTGGCTGCGATGGTGGTTGATGGCTGGCTGCTGGAAATCGAGATCCGCGCAGCACGGGTAAAATAATCAGCTTCATCGTGTCCGCATTGATCTGCCGACACTTCCCACACCCGGCTCCTGGCGTATCGGGTAATGCCCGATGCGCCGGTGTGTATCAGACTTTCAGCGTCCCTCATCTTCTTCCTGAGACATAGACTTAATCAGAAACTCCCTGGTAGAATGCGTGGCATCTTGATACAACTAAAAAAACAGGTTCCCGATGCTCAGGAAATTATCTCTCTCCGCACTTGTTCTGCTTTTCTGTCAGGCTGTAACTGCGCAGGACCCGTATAAATTTTCCTCTCAACTTGAACTTGGCGCGATATTTACCTCTGGTAACACTGAAGACGAGAACGTCAAATTCAAGGGCAGTGTTTCTGCACTAAAAGGCAACTGGGAACACAATCTATCGATGGATGGCTTTCGCTCCTCCAAGCAGAAGGAGCTCGCTGCACAACGTTTATATACTGTCGCCAGCTCTACCTATACCTTCAGCGAAGATAATTTTATTTTAAGCCGGGCCGCTCACGAAGATGATCGTTTCAGTGGTTTTGACAGCCAGTCTGATATTTCAGTCAGTTATGGTCAGCTGCTGCTGCGCAATCGTGTTGGTATGAGCCTCAATTATACCGTGGGTGCCGGGGTACGAAATTCACGCTCGCCGGAAGAGAACTTCAGCGAAGGTATCGTCCGACTTGCCACTAACTATTCCGGGGATATTTCGGATTTTGAATTTTGCTTTATGCAGCACGGTCAAAGGAACTTCCCAACATGAAATATCAGGCACCCTCAAGCATTGCTGATGCCGTTCGTTTACTAACCGGAACGGAAACACAGATACGTATTCTGGCCGGAGGCACCGATCTGATTCCACAGATGCAGGCGCGCCGCGTAGTTCCCGAATTGATCATCGATATCAAAAAAATTCCAGAAACCCGCACCATCCTTCGTCAGCACGGCAGCTATATTATCGGCGCGGCGGTCAGCGGCGCTGAACTCAGCGAACACCAAGATTTAAAACATGACTGGCCCGGTGTCGTCGAAGCGTTTGATCTGATCGGTTCAACCCAGATTCAGGGTCGTGCCACTCTGGGCGGCAATCTCTGTAACGCCTCGCCTGCCGCAGATTCGGTGCCTGCATTGATTGCTGCAAACTGCCGCTGTCTTATCGCCGGACCTCAGGGCGAACGCGACGCAGCAGTTGAGGATATTGTGATCTCGCCCGGCCGCACGTCTCTGCAGAAAGGCGAATTTATTGTGAGCTTTACGCTGCCAGCCCTCCCGGCCCGCAGTGCTGATGCTTATCTGCGGCTGATTCCCCGCACTGAAATGGACATCGCTGTTGTGGGAGTCGGCGTTTTTCTTGGCCTTGATGAACAGGGTCAGTGTCAGCTGGCACGGGTAGCATTAGGTGCGGTAGCGCCTGCAGTAGTTCTGGCGAAGGAAGCCTCCGGCCTGCTTATTGGAACCCGTCTGGATGCTGGCACTCTGAAACGTTTTGCTGCTGCAATCAAAGCCGCCTGCCGCCCCATTAATGATAAACGTGGCACCATTGAATATCGTATGGAGGTTGCCTCAGTGCTGGCAGTCAGAGCCGCCACCATCGCCTGGCAGCGTGCCAGTAACAGACCTGCGGGAGATTCCCTGTGAAACTTCACATCAATGCCTTCGTAAATGACGAACCCGTGGAATACCTCTGCGATCCTGAGGATACCCTGCTGGATATCCTGCGCGATGAACTGCATCTGACCGGCACCAAAGAAGGCTGCGGTTCTGGCGATTGCGGCGCCTGCAGTGTAATGCTTGACAACCGTCTGGTGTGCTCCTGCCTGGTGCTGGGTTGCGAGATCGAAGGCCGCTCAGTTGACACCATTGAAGGCATGGCCTTTGCCGATAAACTGCATCCTCTGCAGCAGAAATTTTTGGAAAATGCGGCACTGCAATGCGGCATCTGTACGCCAGGTTTTCTGATCGCAGCCAGAGCTCTGCTCGATATAAACCCGGACCCCTCAGAATCAGAGGTGCGCTATTGGCTGGCAGGTAATCTGTGCCGCTGCACCGGCTATGACAAAATCATTCAGTCTGTTCTTGATGTGGCAGCAGCGGGACGGGAGAACTCATGAGCACCTCAGATAATTTTAAATGGGTTGGCAGCAGGCCCATTCGTCCGGATGGTGTCGACAAGGTTACTGGCCGAGCCAGTTTTGCTGCCGATTTTTCTCTGCCCGGCACGCTTCATGGTTTGATTCTGCGCAGCCCCTATGCCCATGCCCGCATCCTCAGCATGGATTTCAGCAAAGCACTGGCAATCCCTGGTGTGAAAGCTATTGTGTGTGCTAAGGATATGCCTGTCATAGCCGCAGAAGCTGCCCTCGTGGGCGGGCAGCCTCCTGATTTCTGCGACATGTCTGAGAATTTAATGGCTCGTGACAAAGTTCTTTACGAAGGACATGCCATTGCTGCCGTAGCCGCGACCAGCAAAAAGATTGCACGACAAGCGTTGGATACCATCGCTGTTGAGTACCAGG
Organism: Pseudohongiellaceae bacterium; assembly: GCA_041689205.1. GTDB lineage: Bacteria > Pseudomonadota > Gammaproteobacteria > Pseudomonadales > Pseudohongiellaceae > JAVVEG01. The sequence goes on from JBDNGQ010000125.1 coordinate 3,069, forward strand.
TTCTGCCGCATGTCACCGATGTGCAAAGTGCAATGGAGCCAAACGCGCCTTTATTGAGCGATAAACGCTATACCCAGGGTATCGAACCCCGGCCCAGAAAACCTTCCAATATCGCCAGCCGTTATGAGCAGATTCTAGGTGATCCCGTGCAGGGTTTTGCTGAAGCCGAAGTGACGGTCAGTGAAGAGTTCACCACTCAGCCCGTTCATCAGGGTTATATCGAATTGCATGCCTGTACCGCACAGATTGGTGCTGACGGCCAGGCGCAGATCTGGTGCAGCAGTCAGGGGCAGTTCATGATCCGGGCATACTGCGCAAAGCTGCTGAACATGGACATCTCGCAGATCCGTGTCATTCCGATGGAGATCGGTGGCGGTTTTGGCGGTAAAACCACGGTTTACCTTGAGCCCATCGCGCTGCTGCTGGCCCGCAAAAGCGGTCGACCGGTAAAAATGCAGATGACCCGGCAGGAAGTATTTACCAGCACCGGACCGGCATCAGGTTCCTACATCACCATGAAGCTGGGCGCCCGCAAGGACGGCACCATCACCGCCGTTGAAGGAATTCTGTGCTACCAGGCCGGCGCCTACCCAGGCTCACCGGTGCGCCTGGGCTGCATGACCGCATTCGCGCCTTATGATATTCCCAACAGCAAACTGATCGGTTACGACGTGGTGGTAAATCGCCCGAAAAGTGCAGCCTATCGAGCACCAGGCGCACCGATGGCATCGTTTGCTGCCGAGAGCCTGATCGACATGCTGGCTGCAAAGCTGGGCATGTGTCCGCTGGAGCTGCGTTTGAAAAATGCCGCTAAAATGGGAACACAGGCACCTTATGGACCGAAGTTTCGCGAGATTGGTTATGTTGAAACACTGGAAGCTGCCCGTCGGCATCCGCATTATTCGGCGCCTCTCGGTCCCAATCAGGGACGTGGTATCGCCTCTGGTTTCTGGTTCAATATCGGCGGCCAGTCCAGCGCTTCAGTCAATATCAATGAGGACGGCACGGCGGTCGTCACCACCGGCAATCCGGATATTGGTGGCTCGCGCGCATCAATGGCCATAATGGCCGCTGAGGTGCTGGGCATCGATTACAAAAAAGTAACACCGGTTATCGCGGATACCAGCTCCACCGCTTACAGCGATCTGACCGGCGGCAGCCGCGTTACTTTCGCCGTCGGCATGGCCGTGGTAGAGGCGGCGCGCGATGTGGTAGCCCAACTGACAACCCGTGCAGCGTCCTTATGGGATGTACCGGTTGAGGAAGTAAGCTGGTTAGACGGTCATGCTCTCGCCCGGGTTCAAGGTCAGGCACAGCAAATGAGTCTGCAGGCTATTGCGGCGGAATCCGCCAGAACCGGCGGGCCCATCGCCGGCAATGCCAATATCAATGCCCAGGGGGCAGGGCCTGGCTTCGGCACCCATATCTGCGATGTCGAAGTAGATCCGGAAACAGGACGGGTCACGGTACTGCGTTATACCGCCATTCAGGATGTCGGTAAGGCGATTCACCCAGCCTATGTTGAAGGGCAGTTACAGGGCGGTGCCGTGCAAGGTATCGGCTGGGCCTTGAACGAAGAATATATCTATGATGAGTCCGGGAATATGTCAAATCAGGGCTTCCTGGATTATCGCATGCCGGTAGCATCGGATCTGCCGATGATTGACACGGTGCTGGTTGAGGTGCCAAATCCCAGACATCCTTTCGGTGTTCGTGGCGTTGGCGAAGTCCCAATCATTGCCCCACTCGGCGCAGTGGCTAATGCGGTTGCCAGAGCCAGCGGCGTGCGGGTTTTTGATCTGCCAATTTCTCCACCTCGCCTGCTGGCTGCTATAAGGAAGAAACAGGTGCGCTGATGGCCAGAGTGATTTTCAGTGGAGAATTGAGCAGGCTTGCCGGTGTGCAGCAAATTGATATTGATGCGGTTGATGTGCGGGCATTACTGCGCCAGCTTGAGCGCAGCTACCCAGCTCTGCAAGGCAGGTTATCTGATCGGCTGGCCATTGCGATTGATGGTGAGATTATCAGCTCACCTCTGCTGGAGCCGCTGAGCAGGGACAGCGAAGTGCATTTTATTCCTGCCATTGAGGCCGGTTGAGCAGCGACCTTCGGATCTACCAGGCCACTACACAAATTTGAAATTGCTGAAATAACGCCAGGCCATCCTGGACCTTCCCAGCAGGAACCTGGTGTGTGGCGGGAAACTACAGATTCACCTGCCACAGCACCTTGCGGCAACTGCGGCAGGAACCATCAAATCTGTTTATTGACGAACAGCACTTGCAGGAATTGCACCGAAATCTGTATCAAAACTTCCGCTGAACGCATCCACTCCCATAACGCCATTAAAAACCAGAGTCAGGACCTGGCCTTGTGCATCAATAGTCGTTTGAAAACTAAGAGCGTCATCGACAAGTACCAGATTTTCCAGCGGAGCTGAACCCAGATCATCAGAGGTCATTTCGCCAGTAAGATCAGGATTTACGTTCAGATTCAGAGCCATTTCACCAACCGGTGATGAAATTGTCAGCAACCATGCGCCAATCAATGGGTTTGGTGGCTCGGTTGCTGCGCACGCACCAAGAACCAGTGACAGCGCCAGCATCAGCAAGCCGGATTTCAGTTTAATCATGATTTCTCCCTTCCTTTATAGTATTTAAACGTACGAGTAATTTGAAAACGCACGCTATCTTTCCCGGTAATAGTCATCGAGTCAATGACAATTTCCCATTCACATAAGATAAATTGTCGCAGTAAAGATTCTGCTATATCCTTGAAGCCATTAGAACTGCTCACTAGAGGATTAAATCATGGCGCGCTTTACCGTAAATGGAGTTGTGAAGGATGTTGAAGTAGAACCGGACATGCCGCTGTTGTGGGCATTGCGGAATGAGTTAGGCATGACTGGTACAAAATTCGGTTGCGGCATTGCCATGTGTGGCGCCTGCACCGTCCATGTTAATGGCAATGCCATCCGTAGTTGTGTCACTCCGGTCAGCGCCGTTGAGGGGGCCGATATAACCACCATTGAAGGCCTGGCCTACGCTGCCGGCAGCGGTTCCCTGACACCTGTGCAGCAGGCCTGGATAGAGCATCAGGTTCCGCAGTGCGGTTACTGCCAGTCCGGCATGATTATGGCGGTGTCGGCGTTGATGGCCAGCAACCCTGAGCCCAGTGACGACGAGATCGATAACGTCATCACCAATGTCTGCCGCTGCGGCACCTATCCCAGGGTGCGTAAAGCCATCCGCTCACTGCGAACCGCCTGATCCCTGAGGAACACATGATGAAATTGACACGAAGACGCTTTCTTCTTGGAACTACTGCAGTTGGTGGTGGCCTGCTGATTGGCTATGCCGCTACCCGCCCCAGCAAGCATTTAATCGCTAATCGCACAGCCGCCGCAGATCAGAGTTTCCTGACCACCTGGTTGCGAATTACTCCAGACAATATTGTTACGGTAATCGTACCGCATTCCGAAATGGGACAAGGTGTACTAACCTCGCTGCCGATGATGGCCGCTGATGAAATGGACGCTGACTGGAGTCTGGTCAAAGTTGAACAGGCTCCTGCTACCGATTTGTTTGCCAATGGCATATTGATTAAAGGGTTTGCAGGCTCATTGGTCAGCATTCCAAAATTCCTCGATCCGCTAGCTGAGTCCGCTGGGATGAAACTGGCCGAGATCATGAACATGCAGATTACCGGTGGCAGCAGCTCAGTGCGCTTTACCGGCGAGCTGGGTATGCGTGTTGCCGGAGCCTCTGCAAAAGAAATGCTGCTGCTGGCTGCATCAGCACGCTGGGATGTTCCAGCCGATGAATGCAGTGCGAAATTAAGCCATGTTTATCATGCGTCCAGCGGACGCTCAGCAAGCTTTGGTGAACTGGCCGCTGACGCCGCCAGATTTGAACCCTCGCGCAAACCGGTTTTGAAGCAGCCTGCTGAATTCACCCTGATGGGCAAAAACATTCCACGCATTGATATTCCCGCCAAAGTTGATGGCAGCGCCGCCTTTGGTATCGATGCACAGCCTCCAGGAATGTTGTATGCCGCGGTACTGACCGCCCCGGTATTTGGCAGCACACTGGTATCAGTGGACCATGCGCCCGCGCTGCAGAAACGAGGTGTTCAAAAAGTGATCGAACTGGAGGGCGCTGTCGCTGTCGTTGCCGATAATTACTGGCGCGCTCAGCAGGCTCTGAATGCATTGCAGCCGGTGTTTTCCGAGACTGAAAATGACGCGGTTTCAAGCGCCAGTCTGTTCAGCAGCTTTGACAGTTTTATCGCCGAGGGTGAACGTAATAAAGACATCAAAGCAGGGGATTCAGCCACTGCGTTTGAGAATGTCGATTCCACCGTTGAGGCGACTTACCGGGTTCCTTATCTGGCACATGCCGCGATGGAGCCGATGAACTGCACCGTGCATTTCCATGATGGTCGCTGCGATGTCTGGACCGGCACTCAGGATAATCTGGGTATCCGTGGCAGAGTGGCCAGTGTCGCAGGACTTGATGAGAATGATGTCACCGTGCATGCGTTTTATCTGGGCGGCGGTTTTGGCCGACGTCTGCCGCAGTCCACCAATACTATCGACCAGGCTACTCTTATAGCACGCGAGTTTGATGTTCCCGTGCAGACGCTGTGGAGCCGTGAAGAAGATACCCGCCAGGATTATTATCGTCCCGCCGTAAGCAGTCAGTTCCGCGCTGGCTTCGATTCAGGAAAGCAATTAGTTGCCTGGGAAAATATTTACACCGGTAAGAACGAACCCGCAGAGGCAGCGCATATTCCCTACTCGGTCCCGCATCAGACTATCTCCTGGGTAGAGGCACCAACGCATGTGCCTTTTGGCGCATGGCGCAGCGTTGCGCATTCTCAGCATACGTTCTTCACAGAATCATTTGTTGATGAAATGGCGCATCATGCCGGCAAAAATCCGTATCAGTTCCGACTGGATATGTTGGCGGGTAAACCACGACACGCAAGAGTGTTGCGCGCCGCTGCAGAGAAAGCCAACTGGGAACGCACTCTGCCAGACGGACATGCACTTGGCATTGCACTGCAGGAAAGCTTTGGCAGTATCGCCGCACAGGTTGCGGAAGTCTCAATCGGCAGCAGCGGCGAAGTGCGCGTGCACCGGGTCAGCTGTGCGATTGACTGCGGCCGGGTAATCAATCCTGATGGCGCAGCG